>DATEVL010000140.1:0-18246 GCA_035281845.1 Anaerolineales bacterium
TGGCCACTGACCACTTCACCTCTTGCAGCTCTAGTATCTCGCTAGCGCGCGCATCGCCGCCGCAATCTTCTCCGGGTTCAGCATGAACCAATCCTGAAGGGGATGGCTGTAGGGCATCGCTGGGACGTCCGGTCCGCCGAGGCGCCGCACCGGCGCATCCAGGTCGGAGAAGGCCTCCTCGGCCAAGATGGCGGCGACCTCGGCTCCATAGCCGCCGGTCAGGTTGTCTTCGTAGATGATGAGGGCCTTGCCTGTCTTGCGAACCGACGCCAGCACCGTCCGCTTGTCGAGGGGCAGAAGCGTCCGCAGATCGACCACCTCGACCGAGATCCCTTCTGCGGCGACGGCCTCGGCCGCCTGCAAAGTGTAGTGGTGCATCATCCCGTAAGCGATCGCAGTCAGGTCGGACCCGGCGCGGGAAACCTTGGCGGCGCCCAGCGGCTCGACGAGGTCTCCCTCCGGAATCTCGCCCTTGATCAGGCGATAGCCTTTTTTTGGCTCGAAGAACAACACCGGATTCGGATCGCGCACGGCCGCTTTCAGCAAGCCTTTGGCGTCGTGCGGGTTGGAGGGGATGACGACCTTGAGCCCGGGGACGTGAGCGAAGAAGGCCTCGAGCGACTGCGAGTGGTACAACCCGCCGCCGATCCCACCGCCGTACGGCGCACGGATGACCAGGGGCACCGTCCACTCGCCGTTCGAGCGATAGCACATCTTGGCCGCTTCATTGACGATCTGGTTGAAGGCCGGGTGAATGAAATCGGCGAACTGGATCTCGCAGATCGGGCGCATGCCGTACAGGGCGGCGCCGATGCCGACTCCGATGATCGACAACTCGGCCAGCGGCGAGTCGATGATACGCCCGGGCCCATACTTCTCGAACAGCCCTTGGGTGGCGCGGAAGACGCCGCCGCGGGGTCCGACGTCTTCGCCGACGATGAACACCCGGTCGTCGTGGGCCAGCTCCTCGTCCATCGCCTGCCGCAGCGCCTGGATCAGCGTCCCCTCAGCCACGGCGAACGTCCTCGACATAGACCGGATAGGCCGCCTCGGAGACGTCCGGATAGGGCGCCGCCTCGGCGAACCGGATGGCGTCCTCGACGGCCGCCGTCGCATCCGCCTCCAGCTCGGCTTCGATCTTCTGGGTGAGGACCTTTTTCTCGCGCAGGGTTTTCTGGAAGGCGCCCAACGGATCGGCCGCCTTCATCGCCTCGATCTCATCCCGCGGCCGATAGGTTCGATCGTCGTCGTCGGAGGAGTGGGGAGTCAGACGATGGACTCGGGCCTCGACCACTGTCGGTCCATCGCCGCGCCGCGCCCGTTCCACCGCCTGGCCGACGGTCTCGTGTACGGCCAGCACGTCGAGCCCATCGACGCTGACGCCGGGCAAGCCAAGCCCGGCCGCCTTGCCGGCCGCCCCTGCCACCGCCATCTGCATCTCCTGACGCACGGAGATGGCGTAGATGTTGTTCTCGACTAGGAAGATGACCGGCAGCTTGTGGACGGCCGCCCAGTTGACTCCTTCGTACCATTCGCCCTGCGAGGTCGAGCCTTCGCCGATCGTCGTCAACACGACGGCCGAGTCGCCGCGCATCTTGATCCCCAGCGCAATGCCGGAGGCATGCGGCGTCTGCGTCGCCACCGGCGACGAATGGCTGACGACATTGGCCCGCCGCAGGCTCCAGTGGCTTGGCATCTGACGGGCGCCGGAGCTGGGCTCGCCTTTCTTCCCCATCAAGCCCAAGGCGAACTCGCGCGGCGTCATCCCCATGGCCAGGATCAAGGCCAGATCCCGATAGTAGGGGACGACCCAATCGACGCCCCGCTGCAAAGCAAAGGCGGCGCCCACCTGCGCCGCCTCGTGACCGATGGCCGAAATGTGGAAGGCGATCTTCCCCTGGCGATGCAGCACCCACGCCCGCTCATCGAGGCGCCGGGAGAAAAGCATCACCCGGTACATCTCCAGAAGCGATTCTTTGGGCAACCCCATTCGTGCGCCTCCGCCCTTCCCCCCGAGGGGCCCTCAGCGTCGGATCCTGCCCGAGAGATTCCTCACCGCACAGAACTTCCAGGGCTAGAGGGCACCGGCCGGGCGTTTCGCTTTTTTCTCTCCGGGAGGCAGGGCGCGCGGCAACCGGGCAATCTTATCCGGTTCGCTAGGGAATCTCAAGCGGAAGGCTAAGTTCAGGCCATCTGGGAGGGAGAGGATGGTGAGCCACGTCCTTCCGCCGTCCACCCTTGCTCCCGCGCAGGCAGAGGGCGGCGGGTTCCCTCGCCGAGAATCTCCTGCCTAAAGTGGCTTCCAGGGCGCACACCTGCGCCACGTCTTGCTCAGAAGCGAGGCCTGGCGGCCCGTACAGGATGTCGAGCAAGGACGCGTCTTGGAGGAGTTGCGAACCTACCAGGCGCCCAATCCCCTTCGGGATGCGAAGCGCGATGGCCTGTGCCTTCTTGCAGGGCCTGGCTTCGCCCCTTCGGGCGCGCCCAGGGCGCAAGCCCCCGCCTTCTACGCCCCTTCGGGCGCCCCCTGGGGGCAGGGCGCCAAGGGCGGCAGGGCCATGGTCCTTGGAGGTCAGAGATCAGGTCGAATCTATTGACCGGGTCTCGCCGGCAGTCGATCGGCGACGATCTCGACCACGTCCCGCACGGCGATCGAGTCGCCTTCCTGTCGCGCGGCATCTCCCAACATGATCAGGCAGAACGGACAACCGACCGCCAGGACCTTGGCACCGGTGGCCTCGGCTTGCCGCAGCCGACGTTGGTTCACCCGCTCTTCGCCGTGCTCTTCTTCCTTCCACATTTGCCCGCCCCCCGCACCGCAGCAGAACGACTGCGTCCGAGAGTCGGCCATCTCGGCCACGGTGGCGCCGCTGCCGGCCAACGCCTGACGCGGCGCGTCGATGACGCCGTTCTGCCGGCCAAGATAGCAGGGGTCGTGGAAAGTAAGAAGCTCGGACTTGGTCGCGCCGTCCAGGCTGAGGCGGCCCTGCGTCATCAGCTCCTGCAACAACTGCGTGTGATGGATGACTTCATAATGGCCGCCGAACGCCGGGTACTCATTCTTGAGCGTGTGCAGGCAGTGCGGGCAGGTCGTCACGATTCGGCGCGGCGCCACCCGATGGAGGGTCTCGACGTTGGCCTGGGCCAGTTCGTTGAACAGGTACTCGTTTCCGCTTCGGCGAGCGGAGTCGCCGGTGCACCGTTCCTGCGGCCCGAGAACAGCGAACCGGACTCCCGCTGCCTTCAACACCTCGGCCAGAGCGCGGGCGGTCTTCTGCGCCCGGGCGTCCGTCGCCGGCGCGCAGCCGACCCACCACAACACTTCGGCATCCGGCGCTTGCGCCACCAGCGGGACGTCCAGGCCGGCCGCCCACTCGAGGCGCTTCTCCGGACCCAGGCCCCAGGGATTGACCGAACGCTCCATGCCCCGGTAGGCGGCCTGCAGTTGTTCGGGGAATGCGCTCTCGGTCAACACCAGATGGCGACGGATCTCCAGGATGTCGCGCATCGGCTCGTTGCCCACCGGGCAGACCTCGATGCAGGCCCCGCACGCGGTGCAGGCCCAGACCGCCTCCGGCGTGATGGCGAACTCGAGCAGCGTTTGGCTGCTGGTCTCTCCGGCCGCCAGCCGGGCGCCTTCCTGGTTGAGGAAGTAACGCTTGTTGATTTCCAAGGCTGCCGGCGAAAGGACTTTGCCGGTGGCGTAGGCCGGGCAGGCGTCCTGACAGCGATTGCACATGATGCAGGCATAGGCATCGACGAGCGCCGTCCACGACAAGTGCTCCAGCCGCGCCGCCCCGAACTGCTCGATCGACGGGTCGTCGAAGTTGAGGTTGTCGAGGGCGCCCATCGAGGTCCGCTTCGGCTTGAGCAGGAAGTTGATCGGAGCGAAGAACAAGTGGAGATGTTTCGAGTACAAGAAGTAGGGCAGGAAGGCCAGGATCAGACCGAGGGCGACCCAGAAGCATACGTGAATCGCCGCGACCAGCGCCGCTTCGCTCCATCCGGCCCAGGCCCGTGAGAGCGCTGAGGCGAAGGGCATCCAGACGTTTCCCCCCTCCGACGCCAATACGAAACTGCTCCCGACGAAACGGGCGCCGACGTGGAGAACGATGAAGCCGGCGACGATCGCCGAGTCGCGGCGGATGCCGCGGCTCGCCTTGGGGTGCAGCAGGGTCGTCGAGCGCACCGTCAGGGAGTCCGGCCGGACGAGAAAGCGTCGGACGATCAAGTACGCCATCCCCACGAGGACTCCGACACTGAGGACGTCTGCCGCCAGCCGGAAGAGATTGCCGACGGGCTCACCGCCGAGAAAGGCTTCTGTCACATCGACCAGATCGACCAGCAAGTAAAAAGTGAATCCCCAGCCGACGAGCGCGTGGAAGACGCTGGTCCAACGCCGGACAGAAAACGTCGGCGCAAAGCTGACGAACTTGGCGATGGCCGTGAACAGCCGTCGGCCGAGCTGGTCGAGTTCCGGCCGGCCCTGGCCGCGGCCAATCGTCCGGACGATACGGCGGGCGGCCAGGGCGGTGAGGCTCAGGCTGAGGATGGCGGCAAGAACGAAGAGGACTCTCTCAACCGGGGTGAGCATGACTCTTCTCCGGCGGGGCGAGATGAGGAAAGAGCGGAAGATCCCGCGGCGAGTCTAACACGGCCCTTCGATTACGCCATGACCCTCGCTCCGCTCGGGGTCATGGCTCCGCTCAGGGAGGATGTCTCCTACATTCTCCTCGCCGAGCGGAGGGCCGAGCCCAGGTACCCCGGCAAGGCCTCGCCTACACCGCGGGGCCCGCAGTCCCTGCAATCGCTCGGGATACGTATCGAGGCGCGTCTTCCCGGCGGGCCTTAGAGTCTGCTCGGGGACGAAGAAAGCGTAGAGCGAACGGAGCCCGAGCCCGTGCGCAGGCTAAAGCCTGCGGCTACGGCGAAAGGGATCGGCCGCGCGTGGGGGCCACGGAGTCGAGCTAGGCCGCATGTGGAAACGCTCGATGGACCGCCGTTGGATAGCCAAGTTGGAAGGACATGGCGCGGTACCGAAACAGGGAAGAGGTCAGGCGGCTTTGGCCAGGAGGAAAGTCTCGACGGTGGCCGGCAGGGGATGCGCTGCCAGGTAGGCGCGGACGTCTTGAACCGCCTTGCGATATCGCTGGAGCAAATCTTGATCGGATCCCTTGAACCGGTGCAGGGTCTGGAGAGCACAGGCGGTGCAGCCTCGCATCGCCCGGTAGGAATCCGTCTCGCAGCTCAGGCAGCCGTCGAGGCGGATCATCATCAGGGAAAAGGCGAGACACTCCGGGTCGTCCGGTGGAAGTGAGTTGACCCGGTCAACCAGTTCGCGCCAGCTTTCGCCGCGGGACCGGGCCAGCCGGGGAATGGCATGGGGCGGAAAGAGGATCTGGTTGTCCGAGTACATCGCCTCGCGTTCCCTACAACTCGACCATCGGTGGACGGGAGGAACCCGCCGGAATTGTAGGGAACGGGGATGCGGAAGGGGATAGGACTGTAGTACCAGATCAGCTGTCAGCCGTCAGCGATCAGCCACACCTGCACTTGCCGCAGGTGCAAGTGTCAGCTCTCAGCGTTCAGCCCAGACTCCATCGAAACGAGCGATTCCCGTCCCATTCGCCACCGGGCCGCTCTTAGCTGATGGCTGACAGCTGACGGCTGAGAGCTTATTACGCCCCGCCGGCGCCGTAGGAGGCTTCGTCGGTCGGGGTTTGGCCGGAGGGGTCGAAAACGTAGACGTACGTGCCTACGTCGACGAAATCGTAGAGCCACTGGGCGTCGGTCATCGGAAGATTGACGCAGCCGCGCGAGGTTGTCGTGCCGAACTTGGCATGCCAGTAGGTCCCATGCAGAGCCCGTGCCTCATCGAAGTACATCACCCATGGCACGTGCTGCAGATAGTAGAAGCCCGGCTCGCCGGGAATGCCGCCGGTCATCAGGTCCTGCTCGAGCTTGACCCAAACCTTGAACAGGCCGGGCTTGGTCCAGAAGCCGTTGCGACCCGTGGAGACCATCGTGGCATAGACCAGCTGCCCGCCTTCATAAGCGGCGACGGTCTGCTCGTACAGATTGACGGTGACCCACTTGTCGGCATCGACACCGGGCGGCGGCGTGGTATCGGGGACAACGCGCGCCACATTCCGCTGCTCGATCCACTCGCCGCGGCCTACTTGATACCACTCCCAGTCGCCGGCGCGCTGGACATCATAGATTTGCACGACATCGAACTTGCTCAGCCAGTGGTCGGTGTAGCTTTCGCCGCCCGGTTGAGTCGCCGCGAACGTGCCGGAGACGACCCAACCGAAGGGACGCTGCGGGGTGTGGCTGAACGCCTGGCCGTGATAATCCGCAGGCGTAAAGTCGCTGGCTTCGCCGGAGCGGACATAGCCGTCGCCGGTGGTGTAAATCTCTCCGTCTCCACTCGAGAACGAGTCGGTGTAGTAGAGGTAGACAAACCCCTTATCGATTTCGCCCGTCTCGCCATGACCCGAGGCAGCCGCGTCCGCGCTGGGGAACAAACGCACAGGGTTGTTCCCGGCGCGCAGGTAGTTGGTGGGAACGGAGTACATCTTGGGGTCGAGCGGCGTCGTCGGCAGCGGCATAACCGGATAGAGCCCGGTTTTGGCCAACCGCTCCAGGGCGGCGCCCGGCCCGGTCGGGGGGCACAGCTCGGGGTGGCGCACCTGGACCCGCGGAGGGCACAGGTAGTCCGGCGGTGGCCCCGGTGCGACCGGCGGCACAGCCGCGCTGGCTGCCGTCAGGATCGGAGCTATTAGAAGGAAGGCGCCTACGAGCCGCATCAGGTTCCCGACTTCATTCGGCGTGCATTCTACCAGCCGCCGCGCCAAGGACGAACGCGGCGTGACCGGCCGCTATCGCCGTTCCTTCGCCTCCAACGCCGCTCGGTCGATGAAGGCCTGGAGCGGCATGGCCCCCAAGTCCTCTCCGCTGCGCAGACGTACCGCTACGGCACCTTCTTGCGCCTCGCGATCGCCGATGACGAGCATGTAGGGGATCTTGCGGAGCTGCGCGTTCCGGATCTTGGCGTTCATTCGTTCCGGTCCATCGTCGACCTCGGCTCGCAACCCGGCCGCAGCCAGCCGCTGGGCCGCCTCATGGGCGGGCGCGGCATGGCGGTCGGCGATCGGGATCAGGGCAGCCTGGACCGGCGCCAGCCACAGCGGAAAGGCGCCGGCATACTGCTCGATCAGGAAGCCGATCATTCGCTCGTGGGTGCCCAGCGGCGCGCGATGGATGACCAGCGGCATTTCCTCCTGGCCCTGGCGGTTGGTGAACTTCAGCTCGAAACGCGCCGGCTGGGCGAAGTCGACCTGATTGGTCGCCAGGCTGAACTCACGCCCGGTGGCGCTCCAGATCTGGACGTCGATCTTCGGCCCATAGAAGGCGGCTTCGTCGGCGACTTCGACAAAGGGCACGTCGCCGTGAGTCATCGCCCGTCGCACCATGTCTTCCGTCTTGAGCCACAGGCGCTCGTCGTCGACATACTTCTTACCCAGGCCGCGCTTGTGATGTGTGCTCAGACGCATGACGTACTTCTCGATGCCGAAGATGCGGAAGTACTCCAGATACAGGCGGGCGACGGCCAGGAACTCGGCTTCGAACTGCTCCTCGGAGCAGTAGATGTGGGCGTCGTTCATTTGCATCGAGCGAACCCGCAGCAGGCCGAAGAGCTCGCCGCTCTTCTCGTAGCGGTAGCAGGTGCCGTACTCCGCCAGCCGCAGCGGCAGCTCGCGGTACGAGCGCGGCTTGCTGGCGAAGATCTTGTGGTGCATCGGGCAATTCATCGGCTTGACGTAGTAGCGAGTGCCCTCCAACTCCATCGCCGGGTACATGTTGGGGGCGTAGTACGGCAAGTGCCCGCTGTGCAGGAACAGGTCTTCCTTGGAGAGGTGCGGCGTGCGCACCCGCACATAGCCGGCGCTGGCCTCCGTCTCCTTGGCCAGCCGTTCCAGCTCCTCGGCGATGACCGCGCCGTTCGGCAGCCAGAGCGGGAGGCCCGGGCCGACCTCATCGTCGAAGATGAAGATCTCCAGTTCGCGGCCGAGCTTGCGGTGGTCGCGACGCTTGGCTTCCTCCAGCATCGCCAGGTGCGCCTCGAGTTCCTCCGGGGTGTTCCAAGCCGTGCCGTAGATGCGCTGCAGCATTGGGCGCGTTTCGTCCCCCCGCCAATATGCACCCGCTACGCTGAGGAGCTTGAGCGCCTGTGGGTTGATTTGGCCCGTGTTTTCGACGTGCGGCCCGCGGCAAAGATCGGTGAAGGTATCGTGCGTATAGGTCGAGATCACCGGCTTCTCCGACGTTTCCTCGCCGTATTCGTCGGTGCCGCCTCGCTCCAGTCCGTCGATCAGCTCGATCTTGTACGGCTGATCGGCAAAGAGCTGGCGCGCCTCTTGCGCCGAGAGCTCGCGCCGCTGGAAGGCATACTTCCCGGCCAGGATCTCCCGCATTCTCTTCTCGAGGCGCTCGAGATCCTCGGGGGTGAGCGGACGCGGCAGGTCGAAATCGTAGTAGAAGCCGTTCTCGATCGGCGGTCCGATGGCGAACTTGGCCTGCCCCGGGAACATCTCCATCACCGCCTGGGCCATCACATGCGAAGACGAGTGGCGCAACCGGTAGAGCTGGGAGTCCTCGTACCGTTCGGCAGATGAGTGGGACATCGTCAACCTCCCCAACACAAAGGCCCCCGCCCGTCTGGGGCGAGGGCCGACGCGCTCGCGGTTCCACCCAGGTTGGCCCGCCCATCCGTGCGCGGGCCGTCTCCGGCGGCCGATAACGGGGCCGAACCTGGCGCTCGCGGGGGGTTTTCGCCGGTCCAACGCCTCCGGGGGCTCTCAGTGGCTGCCCTCGGTCCCTGTCGGCCGGACACCGGCTACTCGTCCCGGTCGTCGCGCCTCGATACTACCGTCCCGTTCCGTAAGTGCCTTGAGCCATGCGGGAGTGGCACGTTCCGCAATGTTAGTGACCTTGCCGACAAGATTGACCACTTCGTCCAACACTCCAACCCCCGGGGATGAGCCTTTAACGTGGACCGCCACCCCCGACTCGATCCTGGCCAGGCCCGAACGCCTTTTTCAACTTATCTCCGGAACGGGACAGTAAGTTGTCAGTGGGCGGTATAGGACTCGAACCTACGACCTTTGCGATGTCAACGCAACGCTCTAACCAACTGAGCTAACCGCCCCGGGTTCGAATTATACCGCGCGCCGACGGGGGCCCAGCCATCAGGGGACAGCGACCCGCAGCGCACGTTCGATAGGTGCCTTCCCCAGGACAGACCAGCTCTCGGGGCTGCACGCAACGGTCACGATCCTGGCTGCCTGGAGAGCACACTCGAGGTTGCCGAACCGTTTCCTTCCCTTGCGCAAAGCGGTATGGCCGCCACCCGTTGCCGCTCGGGGCCGGAGGAGCCTGACGGCCCTTCACAACAGCTTCCCTATCTGATGAGAAGAACGTTAGAGTTCAGGCCTCGGCCGCTCCCGGCCTCGGGGCAGTGCTAGAATGCCGGGGATGTCCGCTACTCCGTCGGCGCCCAAGTCGGCACCGCCCGTTCCGGCCGAGAGCGGTGACTTCGTCGTCATTCGACGAAGTCACATGATTCTCGCGTTGATTCCGCTCGCGGCTTTGGCCGGCCTGGCGGTGGGGTATTTCGTGTGGGGCCGAGACGGCAACGTGGCGAGCTCCGCCTCGGCCGGGGCGACGGCTCCGGTCGCCGTGCAGCGGGTCCAGGTCAGCGTCGACGACGATCCGGCGCTGGGGCCGGAGGACGCGCCGATCACAATCATCGAGTTCAGCGATTTCAACTGCCCATACTGCCGTAAGTTCCACGCCGAGACCTTCACGCCTCTGATGGAGGCCTATCCCAATCAGATCCGATTTGTTTATCGAGACCTCCCCATCACCAGCGCCGAGTCGACGGTCGCCGCGCAAGCCGCCAACTGCGCCGGCAAGCAGGGTTCGTACTGGGAATTCCATGATGCCCTCTTCAGCGGCGAGTTGGGCCTCGGACGGGCGGCGTATGAGGCCTACGGAGAGCGGCTGGGATTGAATGTAGAAGCTCTGGCGGTCTGCCTCGATGCCGGCGGCGAACAGGCAGAAGTCGAATCGGACGCCCGCGAGGCGACCGCCCTCGGCGTGCGTGGAACCCCGACTTTCTTCATCAACGGAATCCCCCTTGTCGGTGCTCAACCCCTATCTCAGTTCAGGAGTGTGATCGATGGCGAACTCAACTCGTAAGACCTCCTCCCGGCGAGCCAAGCCGGCCGCCGTAGCGACGCCGGATCCCGCGCCCTCGCCGATGGACCCGGCCCCGGCCAACCAGACGCCTGCGCGCCGTTCGCCGTGGTGGACGGTGGGTATTGTCGTGGGCGCGCTGGCGATCGTCGCCGTGGTCTTCTGCGCCGGCGGTGTCGCCGGCTACAGCTACGGCCGAATCAGCAGAGTGTTCGCCCTGCGCGCCGATGTCATGCCTTTCGGTTTCATGATGCGGCCGTCAGACCAGTACGGCGGGCAAGGCTGGATGCCGCACAACCGTCTGGGCCCGCTTGGCGCGGGAGTCGCGTACCTCGGAGTGACCTATGGTGAGGTCGACCCCAGCCGGGCCGAGAGCGAAGGCCTGAGCCTCAACGAAGGCGCCGAAGTCTCGGACGTCGTCCAGGGAAGCCCCGCCAACGAGGCCGGCCTGCAGCCGGGTGACATCATCCTCGCCGTCGATGGGCAGCGCCTGACACAAGCGACGTTGTTGCGGCGCTTGGTCCAGGCGCATCACCCCGGCGATGAGGTCTCGCTGCTCGTCTTGCACAACGGTGAGCAGGTGACGCTGACCGTGGTCCTGGGCCAGGCGCCGAGCCAGTTGGCTCCATAGCTACGGCAGAATCTGAGCTACTTACCGCCGGCTCGTGGCTCAGGCGAGCGCCTGCGCCGCGGGCCGGCGATTGTGTCTGCCTCAGGATGGGTGACCGCCAAAAGTCGCCAATGATCCGTAATCTGTGATCTGTGATCTGTGATCTGTGATCGGTGATCACGGGCCTGTTGGAATTCGAGATGTCTGACCACGAACCACCGACCACGGACCACTTCTTCCCAGCTCGGCCGCAACCATGAAATCGATGACGAGGCGATTGAACAAGTCCGGCGAATCGATCGGCGTGGCGTGGCGCGAATCAGGTACGACGACCATCCGCGCACCCCGGATTCCCCCAGCGATCTCTCTCTGCCGCTCGACCGGAAACACGCGATCGAGCTCACCCGACACGATCAGCGTCGGGCAGGTTACCGATCCCAATCGCGGCCAGATGTTGAAGAAGGCGGCGGCGGCCACCGCCCGCAGGTAGTCGGACCGTCGGTTTCGGGCGAGTCGAACCGCCGCTTCCTGGCGCAGCCCGGCTTGATCCGGCTTCGGAAAGAGATCGGCGGCGACCCATTCGGCAACGTCTTCCATCCGGCCCGAGAGAACGCGGCCAAGCCAGACGCTGCCGAGCGCCAAGACTTCCAGGCTCGGGCGGAAGCGGGCCAGGCCGTTGGCTATGACGAGCGAGGCGACCTGCTCCGGAGAATCGACGGCCAGCTGCAGCGCCACCGCACCTCCGAGCGAGAGGCCAACCACATGGGCGGGCTCGGCGTGCGTCTCTCGGAGCATTGCGCTCACCGCCACGGCGAAGTCCTCGATCCGGGGCCAGTGGCGGAATCCCTGGCTCCGCCCATGGCCGGGAAGGTCCGGCGCCAGGAGGCGCCGCTGCATCCCGAGCGCGGGTGTCTGAAGCAGCCAATCTTCTCCACTGGAGCCGAGACCGTGAAGCAGGACCACTGGATGACCGGTCTCATGCTTCGGAATGTGCTCTTCCCAGTGGAGGCGGAGTCCGCCGGTGGTTAACTCAGGCATGGTGGGAATCCGATCTCTGATCTCTAATCTCCAGTCCCCAAGCCGGAGATTTGAGACTGGGGATTGGAGATTCTCGGTCAGCGTAGTCAAGCATAGAAGTCCAGCAACTCGTCCGCCGGCAAGGTGATCAGACCCTCTTGGCGTTCCCCAACCTGGGAGATGCGACCTGGTCGCTGCCGGACGAGGTAGGCGGTGTAGGCTCCCGCCAAGGCATCGAGTTCGTCATGTTCCAGCAGGTCATCGAGCGGCCAGCGACCTTGCAGGATCGTCTGCCGCGTGATCGCCTCAAACGCGTCGGTCGGATTGGGGAGATCGATGCCTTCCATGTAAAGCACCATCTGGCGCTGCATGCGACCCTCCAGGCCGCTCTTCAACACCGGGCGGCGCCCAAGCAAGACGGCGAAGCACGCATGAGGATGGACTTCGATGTGGAGCCGGGCGGCCGGCGAAGCCCGCTCGACGAGGGCCGTGTAGCCGAAATCCGCGAGCCGGCGGTAGAAAGCGAAACCGGCCCGCATCCAGGCGGGTGCCGCCCGAACGGTCGACGGCGTGTTGTAAAGACGAAGGTTGCGTCGCCGCAGCTCGACCTCGCACACGCGCCAGTCGGCCCAGCGCTGGCCGCGCGCCGTCATGCCGAGGCGCCGGCGCACGGCCGCCTGACGCATCCGTCCGCGATTGGGCGCGGCCGGTGCGTCAATCGCTACGACGGCCGTTTCAAGCGACTGCAGGAACTCTAGGATCGACTCGGCCGGCCCAGAACGCTTCTCCGCGATACGCAGATCACGGTCGAGCGCCATCAGCGTCCAAGGGCGTTGGCCGGCAGTCAGATCGACCCCGAGAAAGAGTTCTTCACTCATCGCCCGACCTCCCCGATGGCAGGCCAGCCCTGCGGGATTCCGGCTCTCATGGCCTCGACGTATCCCCATTCCGAGGCCACGTGTTGGGGACCAATCTCAAGTTGAAGTCGTCCTCATGGGTCGAATAGTAGCTCTTGTCCGGCAGAAGTCCAAAGTCTCCGCCAAAGTAGCGGTCCATGACAAGCCGAAATGTGTTCACCGGAGTCATCGTTGGGTAAAGGCCGTCTGTGCCCTCCGGCAGGTAGTAGACATTCAGGATGGACAGTCTGGCCTCATCACTGGCGTACGTCCAGCCGTGGTCCCCCATCACTACAATCACCGGCGGCGTATCGGAATGCTGAAGTACGTATCCAAGGACCTCCACGATCTCCTTGTTCAGATAGTCGATCTGGCGAGTGTAAGCGTCGCTGTTTCTATTGTCGGATTCTGTCTCGAATTGGCCTTGGCGAACGTCCTCCCCCGTGCTCCCAAAGACGTACGGAGGGTGGGGCGACACGATATGGGCAAAGACAAGTTTCGGCGAAGGGAGAGAGGCGACCTGTTTCAGCTGATCGAGAACAAAAAGGATCCGCTCACGATGG
Organism: Anaerolineales bacterium; assembly: GCA_035281845.1. GTDB lineage: Bacteria > Chloroflexota > Anaerolineae > Anaerolineales > E44-bin32 > DATEVL01. Next base: position 13,347 of record DATEVL010000140.1, read on the forward strand.
TCATCCCGCGGATCCGGCGCCGAGATCCCTCCGGCCTGGTCCACCTGATGCCATGCGTCGAGCACGGCCCGGGCGAGTGTCGTGTTCAGAAAGGAGAATTCTGGCCGTGACAGCTCACCCAGAGGGTTGTAGCCATCGCCATCTCCCTGACCCCGCTGAAGGTAGTAGTCGGCGTCCCGCCACTCGGTCCAATGGACCCCGGTCTCGAACGCGACTGTACTGTACCCAATGCATTCCAGCTCATGACGGAGAGAGTTGTCGGAGGTCTTGTCGATCAACTGCTGCACGCGGCTAGGAGCGGGGCCGAATCTTTCCGGGAACTCCTCTACGTAGGCTGAGTTCAGGACGGAGGGAATGGAGAACCGGGTGAAGGCATAATTGCTCAGACTGCCGCGTGCGATGTAGAAGCCCATCGCCTCGAGCTGCCCGAGAAACCAGGAGTTGTCGTAGCCGCGGACCTCTTGCAGGACGTCGTCACGCTCGTAGGCGTCCAACACTATCAGGTAGACATCGGGCCGGACGGGTCCGGGCTGCAAACGACATCCACGAGTCCCGGCCCCCTCGCCCAGCGACCACAGCGCCATAGGCACGTAGAACTCGGCGATCAACGCCAAGGGACCCACAAGAGCGAAGATCCCGATCGCTGTCAACGTCGGAGTCCACACCTGCGTCGAGCGGATCCTGCTCACCGCGGCCACGCCGATCGCGGCGACGAGGAGCGTGGCAGGCAACAGATAGCGGTGGCGAACGATCGTCGCACCGGAGACCCCGAAGACCTTGAGACCGTCGTATGCGTGCCCGTAAGATAGGACCAGCAGCGTCACCAAGCTGGCCGCCAACGCCCCTCGGCCCCAATCTCGTAGGATCAAGCGCATCAGGACAAGAAGTACCAGGCTGAGGGCCAGGCTGGCGGCCAGTGGGCGGACGATGTCTTTGGGTTCGAGTTGGCCGAGGTTGTGAGCGAAGAAGGCCAGCGCCGCATAGGCCGCAAGGAGGAAGGGATGCACAACCCATTTCCGTAGCCTTGCCATGAGAGGCACTCGCTGGTCCAAGGATGTGGCCGACATTCTCAGTTAGCCCTAGATCTGCGGGCTAACGCCTCTCGGCCAATCTTGTGTCGCCACGGGAAGCCGGTAGCGACATCTGCTGGACTTCCCGGGCGAACGCCATCCAGCGGTCGCGGTTGGTGCGATAGGGTGCCATCCAGGGAGCCTGCGCCGCTCGGCGCAGCGCCGCCGCCGGACTCGATCCGGCGCAGATCCGATAGGCGACGTAGGCCCAGCGTGTGCGATGGCGGCCGGCCGAGGCATGCAAGAGGACGCGGCGCCCTTCCGCCAGGCAGGCCTCGATGAACGAACCGGCGAGCCACCGATCCTCGGCGCCGGCCTGGTTCTCATCGTCCACATCAAGCCACAAGTAGGCCGCCGGCGACCTTCCCAGGAGCGGCGCCGGAGCCGCGGGACGGAGATGCAGCACCGCCGTGATTCCCGTCTGCACCGCGAATTCTTCCCAGCCTTGCGGCAAGGATTCGCCGCCCGCGGCGAAGATTCCATCCTCGACCCACGTCATGTCGGGCGAGTATACATCGGCTTTTGACGTGTCTCCTTCGGATGGATATACTACCGACGCAACACACGCGGCCCGCATTCCGACCTCTCGAGTCCGCAACTCCGCCTGCCTCGATCTGATACCAGGAGGACCTCCGATGGTCACGCGAAAGACGCAGCGCAAACCCCCGCCTCGATCGCGGCGGAGTGCTCCCAAGGCTCGCAAGACGACCTTCAAGCTGACCTACGCTACGATGTTCGATCCGCCGGAAGAGCTCCATCGTCGCTTCGACGCGGCCCTGGCCCGGATCAAGAGCGGGATGGGCAAGGAACACGGTATGTTGATTGGAGGCCAAGAGGTCCACGCCGGCGAGTCCTTCGACGACCGTTCTCCGATCAACCAGGATTGGCTGCTGGGGAGGTTCCCTAAGGGAACCGCCGAGCACGCGCGGCAAGCGTTGGCGGCGGCCCGTAAGGCCTTCCCCAGGTGGGCCGGCCTGGGATGGAAGGAGCGGGTACGGTTGATGCGCAAGGCCGCCGATCTAATCGACCAGCGCATCTACGAGATCGGGGCCGTCATGGCTCTGGAGGTCGGCAAGAACCGCATGGAGGCGCTGGGCGACGCGGCCGAAACGGCCGATCTGATCCGTTACGCCTGCGATCAGATGCAGGCGAACAAAGGCTATGTCGTTCCGATGGGCAAGGATCCGCTCAAAGGCTACCGGTCGGAGAACACGTCGGTCCTGCGGCCGTACGGGGTCTGGGTCGTGATCAGCCCGTTCAACTTCCCCGCGGCCCTCACCGGGGGTCCCGTCGGCGCGGCGTTGGTGGCGGGCAACGCCGTCGTCATGAAACCGGCTAGCGACACCCCGTGGACCGTTCGTTTGCTGGCGGAGTGCCTGCGGGACGCCGGTCTGCCGGACGGCGTCTTCAACTACGTCACCGGACCGGGCGGGACCATCGGCCAGGCGCTGATGACGAGTCCGGAGGTCGACGGAATCACCTTCACCGGTTCGTTCGACATCGGGATGCAGATCTACCGCGCCTTCTCCCAGGGTCGCTACCCGCGGCCAACCATCCTCGAGATGGGCGGGAAGAATCCTTCGATCGTTTCCCGTTCGGCGGATCTCGACCGGGCAGCGATCGGCATCGTGCGCTCGGCCTTCGGCCTGCAAGGCCAGAAATGTTCGGCGAACTCACGCGTGTACGTCGAGCGGCCGGTGTACGACAAGCTGGTCGACCGACTGGTCGACCAGACCGAGAAACTAATCGTCGGCGACCCAACTGAACGAGGGGTGTATCTGGGGCCGGTCGTCAACCGCAACAGCTACAAACAGTTCCAGCAGTTCAACGAGGAGCTTTCGGAAGCCGGCCGTTTCCTGACCGGAGGCAAGATTCGCACCGATGGGGCGTTGGCCAAGGGCTTCTTCTGCCAGCCGACGATCGTCGCCGGCGTCCCCGTCGGCCACCGCTTATGGAAGCACGAGATGTTCCTGCCGATCACTATGGTCCATCCCGTCGAGCACCTTGAGGATGCGATGGCGCTGGCCAATGAGGTCGACTACGGGCTGACGGCCGGCTTCTACGGAACGGAGAAGCAGGCGGCCTGGTTCTTCGACGAGATCCAGGCCGGGGTGACCTATGCCAACCGGCCGCATGGCGCTACCACCGGCGCCTGGCCCGGGTTCCAGCCCTTCGGCGGGTGGAAGGGATCGGGCTCGACCGGAAAGAACTCCGGCGGCCGTTACTACCTTCCACTCTATCTGCATGAGCAGATCCACACCTTGATCCGGTAAGCACGCCGGCGCCGGACCGCAACCATGTGGCTCCGCCTCGGTACAGCCCTCACGCTGATCGGACTGATCGTCCTGGTTGTGTTCCTGATCACCTTCTCGGCGGACCGCGGCGACCTGCGGACGCTGCTCGCCGGCGCCGGTCTGGCCATCGCCGGTCTTGTGCTGAGGCGGCGAGGCCAGGGCGCGCCGGTCGAGTCCGCCCGTTTCGTGACGGTGCGGAAGGTCTTGCGGCGGGGGGAAAAGGTCGTGGAGGAGACCGAAGAGGACTGACCTGGCCAGGGGGAGCCGCCCAAAGGCCGTAACCACCAAACAGACTCCGTAGCCGCAGGCTTTAGCCTGCGCGGCATGGCGCAAGCGGCGGCGGCCACCGAGATAACAGCGTAGCCGCAGGCTTTAGCCTGCGTGCCATGGCGCAAGCGGCGACGGCCACCGAGTTAACAGCGTAGCCGCAGGCTTTAGCCTGCGTACCATGGCGCAAGCTCTGGCCACCGGGTTAGGACCGTAGCCGCAGGCTTTAGCCTGCGCCGCGCTACACAGGGGGTTAAGACAAATGACCGCATCTACAAGGCAACCCATCAGGGAGCGCCATCATCGGCTCCCAAAGGACCTCTACACCGGTGAGGCGATCGTGGCCTTCACGGCATGTGCCTTGGGCCGAGAGACATTGTTTTCGGATCATAGCGTCGTCGAAGTTTTCGCCACGGAACTCCGTCGGGCGGCTAGCCGCCATGCCTGCGCTGTTGTTGTCTACTGTTTCATGCCCGATCACCTTCACGTCGTTTTCCAGGGCACCTCGCCTGTGGCGGACCTCTGGAGCGCCATGGTTTTCTTCAAGCAATGTACGGGATATTGGCTCAAGAGGAACCGGCCCGGCGTGCGCTGGCAGAAGGACTTCCACGATCGGGTCGTTCGGCGAGAAGAGAACCTGGTCGATTACATTCGGTAGATCGTCGACAATCCAGGGAGACATGGACTCGTTCCGGATTGGCGCGATTATCACGGACTCGGCTCGGATGTGTTCAAGCTGGAGGATCTTCTCGGCGCAGCCTAAAGGCTGCGGCTACGCGGCCACCATGTTGGTGGCACGTGGACCCGGCCTAAAGGCCGGGACTACACCGGCGTTCTATAGCCAGGTAGTCCCCGGCTTTAGCCGGGGTCCGATTCGTATTCGAAGTAGGACGCGGCCTGAAGGCCGGGACCACACCGGCGTTCTATAGCCAGGTAGTCCCCGGCTTTAGCCGGGGTCCGATTCGTATTCGAAGTGGGACCCGGCGACACCAGCGCTCTGTAGCCAGGTAGTCCCCGGCCTTAGCCGGGGTCCGATTCGTATTCGAAGTAGGACGCGGCCTGAAGGCCGGGACCACACCAGCGTTCTATAGCCAGGTAGTCCCCGGCTTTAGCCGGGGTCCGATTCGTATTCGAAGTAGGACCCGGCCTGAAGACCGGGGCTACACCGGCGCTCCATGATGTTGTCCCCGCCTAAGGCCGGGACCACGCGGGTTTCCGCTTTGATCATGCCTCTCATCGTCTTCCTCACGCTCATCCTCGCCTCGGCAG
>DATEVL010000141.1:0-12367 GCA_035281845.1 Anaerolineales bacterium
GGGGTCGCGCGAACGGCGGGCCGCCAGTTGACACGAGGCGCGAATGACTTACACTGTTGGCCTGGAGCAGGGCGGAGGAGTCGAGGATGTTCGACAATCTGCGTGACCTCTCCGAAGTGCAGCCGCCAGCCAAGGAGGCCGTCAGCCTCCCGGCTGAGGATTACGAGATTCCCGGGGGCGGGCGAATCCTAGGAATGACGCCAGGCCAGCGTCTTGTCATCTCCATCTTGCTCTTCTTCGCGGTGCTGCTGATCGGCACGATGTGCCTGTTGGTGACGCAGCGCGTGATCTTGATCCTGTAGATCCATTGCAGCTGGACTGGGAACAAAGTAGGGGCACGGCATGCCGTGCCCCTACGGATTCCTGCAAATGGGTGAATAGATCACGGGACGAGCCGCAAGCTCTCCGCCGTCTGGGCTTCGACCGCCGCCTGGGTCCATGGAAACGGAAGGTACTCCACCGCAGCCCAGGGACCCGCCATGTCGACGTAGTGCGGATCGAAGGTGTGGCCGGACTGGCCCGTCGTGTGGATCGCCTTAGCGGCATCCCAGTCACTCAAGTCGAGCACCATCCTTTCGGACGGGACCCATTCCACTTGGTAACCATCTTCATAGGACCACCCGGTCGCATCGACGATCGACGCTCCCCCACCGGTCGGGTAGGGGCCCCGGTTGAACAGGGCTTCGATGGGCAGGATTCCCGATTCGCCGAGCGACTCGTTGCGGAAGGTTGCCCCGTGCAGGGCTCCCCACGTCCAGCGGTCCGCGTTTCGGCCGAGGCGGCTCTGCAGCTCTTCGACCCCATCGGCCACGGCCAGACGCAGGATTTCATCGCGCGTCTCGATCGGGGGCGTCCGAAGATCGTCCCACCATGGGTCCCCCGGGCGATCGAGCAAACTGGTCACGATGGCGAAGGCCGCCTCATCTGCGGGAAGCCAGCCCTCGGGAAGATCGTCGCCGAACGTCCGCAGGATCAGGTGCCGCCACACACCGTTGAAGAGTGCCGCCGGGGCCGACGACGTTTCGTTCCGGTAGTCCCAGCCATCGAGCAGGGCCAGCGCTGTCTCGAGTTCATTGGCCTGCGTCCGCTCGTCCTCGGTCTCACCGTCTTCGTGGAAATCCAGTCCGAGTAGGGCGGGCGTCAGCACCGGAGCGATGGGATCGAACGTATCACCTTGGATCTGCCGCATGTCCCCAGGGCTGAAGGTCTCCTGCGCCTGCAAGAGCTGGACGATTCGCGCGGCTCGATATCCCAGGTCCGGTTGGGTTGTCAACAGGTAGGGATAAGTGGCCCCTACCGTGGCGTTGTTGGCGCTGGCGATGTATCCCGAATCCGGATTGAGCGTGTGGGGCAAGGCTTCGAAGGGGATGAAACTGATCCACTCGGCTTGATCCGTCCATCCGGGCTGCGGAAAAGAGCCGTCCCCGCTGCGCCGGATCGGCACCCGACCCGGCAGCTGATATCCGATGTTGCCATCGACATCGGCGTAGACGAAGTTCTGCGCCGGGACGCTCCAATCCTGCAGGGCCGCCCTGAACTCCTCGAAGTCTTGTGCTCGGTCCAGCGACCACAGGGCGCGATAGATCGTGGACGGCTCGAGCGCTGTCCACTGAAGGCTGACCGCCATGGGGGCCCCTTGATCGATCGCCGTGCTCTCCGCCAGGGAGCCCAACTCTTCATCCGCGTCCGAGACGACGGGGCCATGTCGTGTATGGCGAACTTGGATCGTGACCGGGAGCCCCCCGGCGACCTGGATGATCTCGTCCTGCACCTCCATATCGACCCACTCGCCGTTCACTTCGTACTGGTCCGGGTTGTCGGGGTTGACGCGTTCCAAGTAGAGATCCTGCACATCCGGGTTGTTGTTGGTGATGCCCCAGGCGATTCGATCGTTGTGCCCGATGACCACACCCGGCACGCCGGCGAACGAGAAGCCGGCGACGTTGAAGCGGCAGGCGTCGGATACGGTCTCGCAGTGCAGCGCGTTCTCGTACCAGATGGATGGCATGCGAATGCCCAGGTGAGTGTCGTTGGCCAGGATGGGCGAGCCGGTGGTCGAACGCGATCCAGCGATCACCCAGTTGTTGGAGCCGAGTCCTGCCGCTCCCCCACCGGTCAGCCGATGTAGAGCATCGACGCGCGCCTCGACTCGCAGAAGAGCGTTGCGGGAGGCGACGATCTCGGTGGAAAGGACAGGCGCGGCCGGGGCGGCGGAGACGAGGGAGAAGTCCGGCAGGATCACCGGGTTCTCGGCGGGGTAAAGGGGATAGAGGTCCGCCAGACGATCGGCCCCGAGTTGAGGCAGAAGCACGGCCTGACGGAGTTCGCTCTCCATGTTTCCACCGAGATCCCAGGCCATGGCCTTCCCCCAGGTGAACGAGTGGACCGGAAGCCACGGTTCCGGCTCGTAGGCCGAATTCATCACGCCGAGGATGGCGTACTCGAACGACAGTTGACTCCCTTTGTGGCCGTCCAGGTAGGCGTTCACCCCATCGGCGTAGGCTTGAAGAATCTGGCGGGAGTCGTCATCGGCGCTTTGCCACTCCTCCTCGGCGATACGACCCCACCCCAAGGTTCGAATGAAGGCGTCCGTCTCCACCTGGCTTTCGCCGAACATCTCGGCCAGCCTCCCGGCTCCGATGTGCCGCCGGAAGTCCATCTGCCAGAAGCGGTCCTGGGCGTGGACGTACCCCTGTGCCATGAACAGATCGTGTTCATCCTGGGCGTAGATATGGGGGATTCCCGATGCGTCCCGAAGGACGTCGACGGCGGAGTGCAGCCCGGGCAGGTTGACCTCCCCCGAGGTCTGGGGAAATGAGCGGCGGATCAGAAGGGCTAATCCGCCGGCCAGAATGAGAACCACCAGGAACAAGATCAGACCGATGGTCAGGATTCCTCTCATGGTTTCAACCCGCCACGGGAAGGATTCATCTCAGTGTAGCCCCCAGATACGCTGGAAGCAATGGTCTCGCGTTGGCTTTCACAAGCTCCGAAGGGTAGAATCAAGGTCAGAAAGCTTCCCGGAAGCTTCAAGCTTCCGGGAAGCTGCTGAAAGCCATGGAAATCGGTCTGGTTCGCCAAGTCGATATCGACGAGCAGATGCGCGGGGCGTATCTGGACTACGCCATGAGCGTGATCGTGGCGCGCGCCCTGCCGGACGCCCGCGACGGTCTGAAGCCGGTTCACCGCCGCATCCTGTACGCCATGCATGACATGGGGATGCGCTCCAACGGGCCCTACCGCAAGTCGGCCCGCATCGTCGGTGAAGTGCTCGGCAAGTACCACCCTCACGGTGACGCGGCCGTTTACGACTCGATGGCGCGGATGGCGCAGGACTTCGCCATGCGCTACTTGTTGATCGACGGGCAGGGCAACTTCGGCTCGATCGACGGCGACTCTCCGGCGGCGATGCGTTACACCGAGGCCCGACTGGGCCGCATGGCGGAAGAGCTCCTGGTCGACATCGAGAAGGAGACCGTCAACTTCGGCGATAACTTCGACGGCTCGCTCAAGGAGCCGCTGATTCTGCCGTCGCGGCTGCCCAACCTGCTGCTCAACGGCTCGTCGGGCATCGCCGTCGGCATGGCTACGAATATCCCGCCGCACAACTTGGGCGAGTTGGCCGCGGCGCTGCGCCTCGTCATCGAGCGTTACGACCGCCTGGATGAGATCACGGTCGACGAGCTCATGGCGCTCATGCCCGGTCCAGACTTCCCGACCGGGGGTGTGGTGGTCGGGGTCGAGGGGATCAAGCTGGCCTACAGCACCGGCAAGGGTCGGCTGGTCGTGCGGGCTCAAGCCCAGATCGAGGAACACACCGGGGGCCGGCACCGAATCGTCATCACCGAGATCCCCTATATGGTCAACAAGACCGGGCTGATCGAGCGCATCGCCGAGCTGGCGCGCGAAGGGCGCCTGGACGACGTGTCGGATCTGCGCGACGAGTCGGACCGGCGTGGATTGAGCCTGATCGTCGAGCTGCGCAAGGGAGCTCAGCCCCGCAAGGTGTTGAATCAGCTCTTCAAATACACACCCCTCCAGACCTCCTTCGGCATTCAACTGCTGGCACTGGTCGACGGCGAGCCCCGTCTGCTTTCGCTGAAGCGCGCGCTGCAACTGTACGTCGAGCATCGCCGGATGGTCATCACCCGCCGCTCGGAATTCGAGTTGGCCAAAGCGCGGGCCCGAGCGCATGTGCTCGACGGCCTGCTGATCGCCCTGACCCACCTGGACGAGGTGATCCAGACGATCCGCAAGTCCCCCGACGCCGACGTCGCCAAGGAGCGCCTGATCAAGCAGTTCGCCCTGACCGATATCCAGGCCCAGGCCATCCTCGACATGCAGTTGCGCCGGCTGGCGGCGCTCGAACGCAAGAAGATCGAAGATGAGCACAAGGAGATCCTGAAGCAGATCGCCCACCTGGAAGACCTGCTGGCTCACCCGAAGAAGATTCTGGGTGTCATCAAGGATGACCTGGCGGACGTGGTCGAGAAGTACGGCGACGCGCGCAGGACGCGCATCTCGCCGGAGGCCCATGAGGAGCTCCGGGAAGAGGACCTGGTCGCCGACGAAGCCGTCCTGGTTAGCCTGACCGAGCGCGGTTACATCAAACGGGTCGCCGCCGAAACCTATCGGCGGCAAGGGCGGGGTGGGCGGGGCGTCACCGGGCATTCGACCCGCGGCGAGGATGAGCTGGTGATGCTCTTCCCGGCGCGTTCGCTGCACACGGTCTTGTTCTTTTCCGACCGCGGCAAGGTGTATTCAGAGAAGGCCTATCAGATCCCCGATTCCGATCGCACCGGCCGCGGCGTGCTGATGGCCGGTATCCTGGCGCTGGCCTCCGACGAGACGATCACGGCGGCGGTCGCCGTCCCCGATTTCTCGGCCGCCAATTTCTGCACCATGGTCACCCGCAACGGCAAGATCAAGCGCGTGGCGCTGCCCGAATTCGCCGCGGTCCGACCGTCCGGGCTGATCGCCATCTCGCTGGAGAAGGGCGATGTCCTGGGTTGGGTGCGCCTGACGACCGGCAAAGACGAGCTGATCTTGGTGACGGAAAAGGGCCAGTCGCTGCGCTTCCATGAGAAGCTGGTGCGCCCGATGGGACGGCCGGCGGCCGGCGTGCGCGCCATCCGGCTGCAGAAGGGCGACCGCCTCACCGGCATGGACGTGATTCAGAAGAAGGGCGATCTGCTCGTCGTCACCCGTAACGGGTACGGGAAGCGCACCCCGTTGAAGGAATACACGGCGAAGGGGAGGGGGACGATGGGGGTGCTCACCCTCAGCCGAGACAAGTTCGCCGTCACCGGGCCGGTGGCGGCGGCGCGCGTCGTCAGCGACGATGACGACCTGACGATCATTTCTACCGGCGGGATCGTCCTGCGGACGAAGATGGACCAGATCAAGCGGGCCGGTCGGCCCACCATGGGGGTGCGCATCGTCAACCTCAAGAAGGGCGACACCGTCGCCGGAGTAGCGACGATCGCCGCTTTGGATATGGTTCGAGCCGGTATCGAGGAAAAGGCCGACTAGGACTCCCGTCGTCGGCGATCGGAGCTGCCCAATCTGGAAGGTCGTCGTCGCCGGCGGGATTCGAACCCGCCCCTGCTGCCCCAACGACAGGCGTCAGTGTTCCGATGCTGGATCGACCCGCGTCAGCCGATTCTCGTCCCACACCGCCCTCTCCGCCGGCGCCTGCTCGCCAATCAACTTCTCGGCCATCTGGCGCAACTGTCCGGGGTCACCGCTCGTGATGAGCCGGAGTTGACCGGGCCGGCTGCGGGCGGCGGCCAAGCCGATCTCGCCGAGGACTCGCTCAACTTGTCGAGCGATCGCCGGTGTCGGGTCGATGACCCGCACCGAAGGTCCGGCGATCTCTGTGATGGTTGGGATCACGAACGGATAATGCGTACAGGCCAGGACCAGGGTGTCGGCTCCCTCCGCCAATAGTGGCGCCAGAGCCTCCCGCAGCAACCGGACGGTCTCCGAGCCGGTGAGGTCGCCGGCCTCGATGCGTTCGACCAGGCCCGGGACGGTCTGATTAATGACTCGGACCCCCTGGGCGAAGCGCTCGACCACGGACGCATACAGCTCGCCTTGAAACGTGGCCGGTGTGGCCAGGACCCCCAAGACGCGCGTCTCTGTGGTCTGAGCGGCCGGCTTGACTGCCGGCTCCATCCCGATGAACCGGACGGTTGGGAACACCTGGCGCAAGGGCCGGAGCGCAGCGGCCGAGGCCGTGTTGCATGCGACAACGATCAGACCGGCCCCCTGGTCGAGCAGGAAGCGGGTGATGCCTTCGGAGAAAAGGCGGACCTGGTTGAGTGGGCGCGGGCCGTACGGGACGTGTACCTGGTCGGCAAAATAGATCAGGTCGTGACCGGGGAGACGGGTACGAATCTCGCGCAGGATCGACAGCCCGCCGATCCCGGAGTCGAAGATCCCAAGGGGCCGGCTAGCCATGCGGCGCCCCGCATGCGGTTGAAAGCAAAAGGTGCAGCCGGCACGGCTGCACCTCGAACCGGAAGCGACGATTCACCCCGCCGCCTTCTTTGAGATGTGGAGGGCAGACCGAGACCTCCCCTCCGGGACGCGCCGCGCGATCCCTTCCGAGACGCCCCCTCCGGGGTGCGAAGCGCGACTGAACGCGGTTCCCCGCGGGATCCCCGCCGGGATGCGCCGCGCCAGGCGAAGCGCCATCACCCCGCGGCCTTCATTGAAGCGCCGAAGGTAGGCCGCGGGTCCTCTGCGGGATGCCCCCTCCGGGGTCCCCTGCCGGATGCGAAGCGCGATGCGAAGCGCGACGAAGCGCGATCACTCTTTGCGTCGTTCCTCGAGCCGGGCCCGCTTGCCGGAGCGCTCCCGAAGGTAGTAGAGCTGTGCCCGCCGGACCTTCGCCTGCCGCTGCACTTCCACCTTTTCGATCCGCGGCGACCGGAGCAGGAAAGTACGTTCGACTCCGACTCCGTGAGAGGCGAGACGACGGACCGTGAAGTTGGCGTTATTGCCGCCCTTGCGCATCCGGATGACGGTGCCGCGGAACTCCTGGATCCGCTCGCGGTCGCCTTCCTTGATGCGAAGATGGACACTGACCGTGTCCCCCGGACGGATTTCGGGAAGCGCGGCGTTGGCTTCGGCCTCAACGGCCTTGATCATCTCGGTCATAGGGCACCTGGCAGGGATTTTCCGTACAACCGCCGCCCAACCTGACGGGCGGCGCGGGAGGAAGTCTACCATGGATGAGCGAGCAGCGTCCAGAGGCGAACCGCTGGTCAAGGCGGGCGAGCTGTCGGACCGATCAGGCCGAGGGCTATCGAGGGACTACTTGTCAGCTTCCAACCTGGCTCGCGCTAGGTAGAGCGCCGCCAGAGATTTGGCGTCCTTCAGGTCACCGGATCCGACGAGGTCGGCCAACTGCCCCGTGCTGACGCGTTCGATGGAGATCTCCTCGTCGCTGTCGCCGGCCAGAGGGGCGGGGCGAAGCCCGGTCGCTAGGAAAAAGTACATGTACTCGGTTGAGTATCCGGGCGCCAGGAAGCACTCCCCGATGCGCTCAAGCCGGCCGGGAGCCATACCGATTTCCTCTCGACATTCGCGCTCGGCACACGCTTCCGGGGCCTCCCCCGGCTCCAACGTGCCGGCGGGCAGTTCAAGAAGGATCCGGCCGGTTGCATGCCGATACTGACGGACCATCCACAAGTTGCCCTCGTCGTCCACCGGAACCAACGTGACCGCACCGGCGTGAACGACGATGTCCAGATCGGAGACCTGCCCCGCCGCCAGTCGAACGCGGTCCTTCCGGACCGAAAACGCGTGGCCCTGGTAAACGGTCTGGCTCTGCAGGACCTCGGCGTTCATGATCGCCTCCTGAGTTCGTAACGAAGCGGGGGAGGTTGGCCTCCCCCGCGCTTGTCGACTTCGAGGCCCCCAGACGACGGTTACGGAATCTGGATCGTCGATCCGGGCGTCAGCGTGTACGGGGAGGACAGCCCATTGACGGCGGCGATCGCCATCGGATCGACGTCGCCGTAATAGCAGGCGACCGAATAGATCGTGTCGCCTCCGGCCACGTTGTAGGTCGTCGGATGGGAGAGCAAGGCCCGCGGACCGGGGAAGGTTCCTGTGGAAGGGATGGTTAGTGTCTCTCCGGGAACCGTGATCGAGCTATTGGTCAAACCGTTCACCGCCAGGATGTCGTCCGGGTTCCGATTGAAGCGACGTCCGAGGCAATAAGGGAACTCGCCCTCGTGCAAGGTGTAGGTGGACGGGACGACCAGGGTCGGGATCGGAAACGGGGTCTTCGTCGGCCCGGCCGGGGTTACTACGACTGTCGCCGGTGTTCCGATGACCGGGTTGGCGGTCACGATCCCGGCGCCGCCGGTCGGTGTGCTCGTGTTGCCTGCACCGCCTTGCACAGCCTGCGCCGTCTGCGTCAGGAGCGCCGAGCGGACCGCCTCCATCGTCGCCTGTTGCCCGGTGAGGGGACTGGCCGAGGCGACCGCGCCCCCTGTTGGGGTCGATGCACTAGAAGCCGAGCGGGTACACGCGCCGATGCCAAGGGCGGCAACGATCAGCGACGCGCGCGCCAGAGTCCGAAGATGGAGCTTATTCATGGGCACCTCCCGAGGTTCGTGGGCAGCCTTGTCCTGAGCCCCTCGCTGTGCTCGGGGCAGGCTACGCCGAGGCGCGGCCCGGGCGCCCAAGCGGCGCATCGTAGCACACGCATTTGGGCGCGTCAAGCAAGGCGGAACCCGATCGAGGACGTGGGTGCAAGAGGCGTGCCGAAGAGAGCCTGCCTTGACCTCGGAAAACAAAACGGCGGCCCGGTGTGGTCTCGGGCCGCCGAAAGCAAGATCCGCTTCTCAAGGTCAGGCCGTGGTCAACCTCGGCCGGAACTTGTACCCGTACACCAACATCCCTCGCTCCCCGTCGGAGCGCAACTTTCGAGTGACCATCTCGACCGGCATTCCGATCTGTGCGGGTTGAGCCCCGAAATCGGTGAGTTGGGCCGTGACCAGCGGGCCTTCCTCAAGCCGGACAAGCGCCACGGTGTACGGAGCATTGCCCTCGAACCCTGCGGGAGCGTCGACGACTGGCGCGTAGGAGTAGATTTCGCCCTTCCCGCTGAAGGCATACGGTTCGCGAGCCTCACGTCCGCAGTCCGGGCAGAGGTCGCGTGGAGGAAAGATCTTGACGTCACAATGGGGGCACACTTCACCCACCAATCCGTACCGCTGTGCCTTCAACCTCCAATGTCGGGCGATCTCCATTGCTAACCTCTTCCGGGCTGACCCCGTGACCTGGCAAAGTCTAGGCCGGGTGGACTCTCAGGAACTATCAGGCACCTTCGATGGCGCCGCGGGCATGCCCTCGACCTCCCTCCGCTTCGCTTGGGGCGCCGGGCCACAATAGTCCCCGACAGAAGGCTGGGCAGGAGGCGGCGTCCGCTGAGAGCTTAACCGCATGAGAGTCCCCCGCAGAGGCGGGACCGCCTTACCTTCTTCGGGGCACACCCAGGGTGAACCCGAAGGGGTGCAGGGTGCTGCGCCCTCTACCCTCTTCAGGGCCAGGGCGGCGCCAAGCGGGTCAGGCCTCGCCGTCAACGACGCCCAGGATCGTCGTAGCCGCCGTCGCTCCGGCGCCGCCCAAACACTGCGCCATCCCCAACCGCGCTCCCGGGATCTGGTTCACTTCGCCTCTTCCCTGCAATTGAAGGGCGACCTCGGCCACTTGATAGACCCCGGTGGCGCCCCCGACTTCGCCCCGCGCCTTAGAGCCGCCGAAGGTGAGGACGGGAATCGAGCCCTCCCGGGCAATCGCCCCATCGCGGGCCAACTGCCAACCTTGACCGCGCTGCGCGTAACCTGCAGCCTCGAGGGCCAGTGCCGCGTAAATGCTGAAGGAATCGTGAATCTCGAACAAATCGACCTGGTCGCGTGAGATCCCTGCCTGGGCCAGGGCTCCTTCGGCGGAAGAAGCGGCGGCCGGCAAACGGAGGGGGTCGTCCTGGTCGTGGACGGCCAGCCTCGATGTGGAGGCTGCCGTGCTGAGCACGCGCACCGATGGCCGTGCCGGAAGCCGCGCCACGGACGAGGCGCCGAGAAGGATGGCCGCGGCTCCGTCGGCCAGCGGAGCGGCATCGTACAAGTTGACCGGGTCGCTCAACATCCCTGCCCGCCGGTAATCTTCGAGACTGATGGCCCGGCGGAACATGGCGTTGGCGTTTCCCACGGCGTTGCCGTGCGCCGTGATGCTGAAACCTGCCAGCGCGTCCGGCGGGGCGCCGTGCTCGTGAAGATAGCGGCGCATCACCAGTGCCGCTTGCGACGTCGCCGTCAATCCGTGCACCGCCTCGTAATCGGCGTCGCTCCACGCGCTTAATGCCGAGTCCAGCCCGCTTCCGACACGGTCGGTTACTTTCTCCACGCCGACGACCATCGCCGTCTCCACGGCGCCGGCTTCGATCGCCAGGCACGCCTGACGCAGGGCCATCCCGCCCGAGGCCCCGGCGGCTTCGACCGTGACGGCCTCGATCCCTTGGAATCCGGCGAAATCCGCCAGAAGCGCGCCCAGGTGGGTTTGGCCGCTGATGATCGGCGAGAGCGTATTGGCGACATACAGGGCCTGAGGCCGAATCCCGCCGGCGTCGGCCATCGCTTGGCGCATCGCCTGCAGCGCCAGCTCCCGCAAGGAAATTTCCCAATGTTCGGCGACGGGCGTCATCCCGATGCCCAGCAGGTAGACCGGTGGAGGCATCCGTTCGTGCTCCGTCAGGAGAGACTCAGCTTGCCGCGATAGCGGGCGTAGGTGGCGTAGTCGATTTCGGTGCGCCGGTCGATGTACTCGCGGGTCGTCGGAGCGAGGCCGCGTCGCTCAGCCAGGTGCCCGGTGGTCCGCAGGCTGAAGGCGTCCGATCCTGCGCCGGAACCATAGGAGACGAGCAAGATGTGCTCGTCCGGCCCGGCCTCATCCAAGATCGCCGTCAGCCCGACCAGGGCCGAGCCGGCATAGGTGTTGCCGATGACCGGGACGAGCAGTCCGGCCTCGAACTGCTCCGGCTTGAAGCCGAGCGATTTCGCCACCCGCTGCGGGAACTTGGTGTTCGGTTGATGGAAGACGGCGTAGCGATAATCCTCGGGTCGCGTGCCGAGCAACTCCATCAACGCGCGGCCGGCCTCTGTGATGTGCTTGAAGTAGGCCGGCTCGCCGGTGAAGCGCTCTCCGTGTTCCGGATACTTCTCGTCGGCCCGCCGCCAGAAGTCGGGGGTGTCGGTGGCATAAGAGTAGGAGCCTTGGAAGACCGCCAGGGAGTCACCCGCCGGCCCCAGCAGTATCGCCGCTCCGCCGGCGCCGGCGGTGTACTCGAGCGCATCCCCAGGCCGTCCCTGCGCCGTGTCCATGCCGATCGAGAGAGCATACTCAGCCATCCCCGAGCCGACGAATCCGATCGCCGCCTGGACGGCTTCGGTGCCTGCCTTACAGGCGAACTCCCAATCGGCGGCCTGCGTGTGGGGCGTGGCACCAATGGCCTCCGCCACGACGGTCGACGTCGGTTTGACGGCGTACGGATGCGACTCGGAGCCGACCCAGACGGCACGGATCTCCGACGGCGAAATCCGGGCGCGGGCCAGGGCGTTGCGCGCCGCCTCGATCGACATCGTGATGACGTCCTCATCGATTCCCGGAACCGCCTTTTCCTTGATGGGAAGACTCGCTTCTCCTCCCTTCCAAACGCGCGCCACTTCGCTTGCCGGCAGGCGGAAGCGTGGGATGTACGCCCCGTAGCCGACGATCCCGACTTCGCGTGACGGCCGGAGGACGCGCGCGTTTCCTGGCGAGGGGTTCATGAAGCTCCTTGGGCGCCCGGCGCGTCGCCGGCGCGGAGTTCTCGGACGAGGGCTTCCGCTCGATCGGCGCGAACGGTACCTTCGGCGACCATTCGGCGGGCGACGGCCTCCACCAAGGCGCCTTCCGCTCCGGCGGCGATCGCCACCTGTCGGGCGTGCAACCCCATATGGCCCCGCTGGATGCCTTCGGTGGCCAGCGCCCGCAAAGCGGCCAGGTTCTGGGCAAGACCGACGGAAACGATGATCTCGGCCAGCTCGTGTGCCGCCGTCACGCCCATCAATCGTAGACAGGCGCGCGCCGTCGGATGGACGCGTGTGGCGCCGCCGACGGTGCCGACGGCCATCGGCATCTCGAGCGAACCTTCCAGAGCGCCGTCTTCACCCACCGACCAACGACTGAGCGAAGTATACCGGCCGGACCGGGCCGCATAGGCGTGCGCTCCGGCCTCGATCGCCCGCCAATCGTTGCCGGTCGCGATCGCGATCGGATCGATGCCGTTCATGATGCCTTTGTTGTGCGT
>DATEVL010000142.1:0-2978 GCA_035281845.1 Anaerolineales bacterium
GAGCCGGAGAAACACGCCGCTATCCTGCGCGTCGACTTCGACCTCGACGGGCTGTCGCCGGAGGAGATCCAGGTCCTCGGCCACCTGGTCGAGGCCAGCGACGCCCTCAACCCGATCTATCGCGATCAGATCGAACCGCGCACCTTCGTCGTCCGCCGGCTCATCCGCCGCCTGCTGGCCGTCAGCCGGAACGGCGAACACCGGAAGCTCGAGGACTATCAAACCGTCCTCGACCTGCACAACCTCCCCTTCGCCCAACTCCCGCGCAAGAACAACCTGCTCGACCTGCCCCAGGAGACCGTCCGCGCCCTGGCCTCCAGCGCCGGGGAAGAGGCCTGGCGCGACCTGGAAGAGGTCCATGACCTGCTCTTCGACAGCCAGACACTCCCCGACAAGGCGAACTTCTACCCGGGCGACCTCGCCGAAGACGAGTTCATCGATCTGGGAGAGGAAGCGACGCGCGTCAACTCGAGCGTCCGGCGCGACCCGGACGGGCGCCTTCGGGTGATCCTCAACGAGGCGCGCTACCGCGAGGCCCTGCAGCCGGCCCTGCACCACTTGCGCGCCGCCCGCGATCACGCCGAACACATCGACCTGCGCGCAACCCTCGACGCCAAGATCCAGGAGATGGAGAGCGGCAGCGCCGAAGCGCGGCGGGTGGCCGACTACGTCTGGCTCAAGCACGACTCACCGATCGACGTGGTGATCTCGACCGCGCTCGAGGTCTACCTCGACAATTACAAGAACGCCCGCGGTTCGGCCGCCGGCGGTGTCTACCGCACCGATCCCAGACTGGAGGCGCTCCTCAGCACGATTGTCGAACGCGTCCCGCGCTTCGAGGCCGAAGCCCCCTGGACCCACAAGAAGCAAGACTTTCGTCTCGAGCGCCTGCCCAAGCTCAAGTACGTCAACGTGCTGGCCTGGAGCGGCGACTACGTGTACGGACCGGGTACGATCCTGGCCCAGAGCCTGCCCAACGATGAGTGGGTGCGCCAAAACGTCGGCTCGGTCAACATGGTCTACCTCAACACCACCCGCGCCCTGCACGAAACGGGCGGCTTGCTTCCCTCGGAGGAGTTCCTGCCCCGCGCCGAACACGACCGCCTCCAGGACGTCTTGTTCGACGCCTATCAGTTGAACAACGCCCTGCATGAGATCGGCCATTCCACCGGTCGCATGGATCCCGGGCATCAGACCGGTCAGCCGACGGACTACCTCCAGGAGGAGTACTCCTTCGCCGAAGAGCTCCGGGCCGAGCTCTTCAGCCTCTGGGCGCTCGAGATCCTCGTCGCCGACGGCCTGGTGGACGAGCGCATGGCGCAGGCGGCTTACTCGGCAATGCTCCTGGTCATGATCCGCAGCTTGAAGTACGACCCGGTACAGGCGCATAACAGAGCCCGCAATCTGATGTTTCACCGCTTCGAACGCGACGGCGTGCTGGGGCGCGTCGAGGAGGCCGGATGGGCCCGCTTTACTTTCGATCGGATCGCCGCCCGGACCGTCGTGGCCGAACTGCTGAGAACGGTCGCCGACTTGCGCTCGGCGGGCGACAAAGCCGGAGTGAGCCGACTGCGGACCGAGTACGTCTTCGTGGATCCGATGAAAGCGGAACTCGAGCAGCGCACCGCCCAATTCCCGGTGGGCGCCGGGCTGCTCTTCCCGCGCCTCAAAGTCCAGGATGGACGCTATCTGCCGGAACTGGTTTACCCGGAGGCGTTCAGCGATCAACCGAAGTTCAACCTGGATCTGCGGTCAGGGCCGGCGATTGCCGACAAGAGCCGTTGAGGCGACCTTGTTCCGGCAACTCGTGACGCGCTGTATGCAGCGCTGGGTATCGGATGACCCCGACTGACGTCTCAAACATCCAGGGCGAGACGGATCCAAAGCCCGATCGGCCTCGGCCGATCTGGATCGTCCATCCGTTTCTGATCGGGCTCTACCCGATCATCGCGCTGCTGGGGGCCAACATCCAGGAGACCTCTCCCGGTCAGGCTTACCGATCGGTGGTGGTCATTCTGCTCGGCACGGGCGCCCTCTTTCTCGTCTTGCGCCTGCTCGTCCACGATTGGCGCAGGGCGGCGCTCCTGTGCTCGTGCTTCCTTCTATTGACCTTCTCATACGGGCAGGCCTATGCCGCCCTGCGTCAGGCTTCCTTCGCCGGGCTGTATGTGGCGCGCCATCGCTACTTGATCCCCGCCTTCGGCGCGATCGCGATCGTGGCAACCTGGCTCATCCTCACCCGGCGCGGTGATCTGGCCAACGCCACGAAGATCTTCAACCTCATGGGGGCGGCGGTCGTGGTCATGGCCGCTATCCCGATCGGGACGACGATCGTGCGCGGACAGGGCAACTGGCAGGTTAACCAGTTCCAACCTCAGGGCGGTCAGGGGGCGCTGCAGACCGGCCAGAGTCTGCCCCGGCCGGATGTCTACTACATCATCCTCGACGCTTACGGACGCTCCGATTTCCTGCAGGAGAAGTTCGGCTACGACAATTCCGAGTTCATCGACTTCCTCGAAGGCCACGGTTTCTACATCGCCAGGCAAGGGAACACCAACCATATCTGGACGGCGCTATCCCTGGCCTCGAGTCTCAACATGGACTTCGATCAGAACCTCGGATTGAACCTGGCAAACGGAGCCTACCCATCGGCCATGGTCGAGCCGATCCAGCACAGCCTGGTCCGGGCCAACTTCGAGAAGCTCGGCTATGACATCGTCGGCTTCAGCAGCGGATACACCCCGACCGAGATCACCGACGCCGACTACTACTTCTCCCCGGATATCGAACGGATCGAGCCCCCGCCGCCGGGGATTACCCTGAACGCTTTCGAAGGGATGCTGTTTCACGCCTCCGCCGGCCGCATCCTCGAGGACCTGACCGATCCCGAAACCCGCAACCGAATCGGTTTTCGGACAAGTTACCCGTTCTCGGTGCTTCGGGCGATCATCCTCTACGACTTCGACCAGCTCGAGGCG
>DATEVL010000143.1:0-2192 GCA_035281845.1 Anaerolineales bacterium
CACTTCCTGGTAGTCCAACGCCAGGACATCGGCCAAGACCACCACCGTGCGGAAGTCCTCGGGCAACCGGCCCAGGCAACGCTCGATCGCCCGCGTAACCTCCGCCTGCTCGGCGGCCTTTTCTGGATCGTCGCTGGTCGACGACAGTGGATCGACCGCGCGAATCCCTTCGCCCGACCCGGAAGCCTCCTCGAGCGCTTCGAGCGATTCGGCCGGACGACGCTTCCGTCGGCGCAGCTCATCGTAGCAGGCGTTGGTGACGATGCGAAGCAGCCAGGCGCGGAAGGAACCGCCGCGGTAGGAGGACAACTTGCGGAAGGCCGAGACGAACGCCTCCTGGGTGGCATCGGCCGCCGCCTCCCCGTCGCCGGTAACGCGCCAAGCGAGATTGAAGGCTCTGGTCTGATGAGCCAGCACCAGGGTGTTGAAGGCGTCGAGGTCCCCCCGGCGCGCTTCGGCGATGAGCGCGGCCTCATCCATGCGCGGATGATAGCGCGCCGCGATGGTCAAGGCAAGAGTCGCCCAGCCCGTGCGTGCTCAGCGAGGAGGCTGCCAAAGGGGAACGTCTCCCTCCCCTGGGAGGAAACCGACGTCTCGTCGGGCTCGATGGGATCCGAGGTCAGGCGGAGTGGGTCGGACGTGTATCCGAGTTGAGGATGCCGGTGTCCGGGATCTGAACGAACGGCCGGATGGCGGCGCGCAGGTCGCGGGCGTTGAAAGGTTTGGCCAGAAAGGAGGTCGCCCCAGCCTTGAAGGCCGACTGTTTCTCGTCGGGCATGACCTTGGCCGAGACCATGATCACCGGCGTTGTCTTGAATGCCGGCCGCCCGCGGATGCGGCGCAGCACCGTCAGGCCGTCCATCTCGGGCATCATCATGTCAAGCAAGATCAGCCTCGGCTGCAGGCTGTCGAGAATCGCCAGGGCATGCTCCGCCCGATGGGAAATGACGGCGTTCAACCCGTACGAGTCGAGAATCTCCTGGAGGACCCCGGTATAGGTGACTTCGTCGTCCACGACCAGCACGGCCGTCCGGTCCATCGGAGCGCCCCCAGCGAGAGGAGATGACTGCCATTGGTCATTGTATGCGCCGGACGGGCCCTCCCGGCTTACATCGACCTATCAACGCGGCGCCGATCGATGGGTCCTTGGATCTTACGGGGTGTTTCTCGACGGTTATTGCCTTATCGTACCGGTGGCGGTCACAGGCGCAGCATCAACCGGATGCGGGTTCCCAGGGTACGACTGTCGAACGGTTTCTGGATCCACCCGGCCTTGCCCGCTTCCAGGAGCTCGCGGGTGTCCCTCCCCAGCGGATAGCCGGTGACCAGGAGCGCGCGCACCTCGGGATTCAACTTGCGTAGTTCGCGGAACAGCTCCATTCCGCCGATGCGAGGCATGACAACGTCGCTGATCACCAGGGCGATCCGGTCGCGGGCGGCCGTGAACAGCTCCAGCGCCCGGGCGCCGTCCTCGGCCAGCACGATGTTGTAGTTCATCCGCAGGAGCGTCTCACCGAGGGCGTTGCGGGCAGCTTCGTCGTCCTCGACGACCAGAATCGTCTCCCCGTTTCCCTGGAAGTCGGCCGCCTGCCCATCGCCGACGGTTTCCGAGACCGGGGCCGAAATCGTCGGGAAGTAGATCAGGAAAGTCGTCCCCTGGCCGGGCGTGCTCTGCGAGTCGATGTAGCCGTCGTGCTGCTTGATGATGCCGTACACCTGCGACAGCCCCAGTCCGGTGCCCTCACCGATGGACTTGGTCGTGTAGAACGGTTCGAAGATGTGGGGCAAGACCTCCAACGGGATGCCCGTCCCGGTGTCGCTGACGGACAGCAGGATCCACGATCCGGCCGGCATATCGCGATACGGCGGCGCATCCGCCCGCACCTCCAGTTGGGAGAGCTGGAAGCTGATGACCCCGCCCTCGGGGATGGCGTCGCGAGCGTTCAATGTCAGGTTGAGCAGGGCCTGCTGCAGCCTTCCGGGGTCGGCGTTGACGATGTACTCGACGGCGCCGGCCTCGATGCGGACACCGATCGGCTCGGGCAGCGTCCGCTCGACGAGGCGCTCGAACTCGCGCAGGAAGCGCAGCAGGTCCGTCGGCCGCCGTTCGACGATCGACTTGCGCCCGAAGTCGAGGATCTGCTGGGTGAGCTCGGCCGCCCGGTGGCCCTGTTCCACAATGAGCCGGATGC
>DATEVL010000144.1:0-2058 GCA_035281845.1 Anaerolineales bacterium
GCCAGGGCAAGAACCATCAGGGAGTTCACGAGACTGTGCGATTTCATGTCGAGCTCCTTTGGGCATGGCCGACGCGCCGCGGTTCGGCGGCCGGCGCGGGCGCCCGACGCGGCGAGCCTCCGCTGCATGCGGGCGCGATCCTGAATGAGCTATGAGCCGATTGTGCAAATGGGCATCGCCGCCTCGACCGCCCGACCCCACGATCGGCGACCCCGATGAAAACAAAGAAACCGGCCGATGCAGCCGGTTTCGCTATTGGCTCTCCAGAGGTCACCCCCGAATGCCTGGGGCAGCGACCACCTACGACCCCTGGTTCAACGCCTCTGCAAGGAGTATTGGACGGAGAATTGTCTGGACAACTACACTAGCCCCTTGCAACTGACAAACCTAGTGAGGGAAGTCACAGAAGAATGTCATGGTCGCGGGGGAGGAGGCCAGTTCACGGCTGCATTTGAGGCTCCCCACATGGTTGCACGCCTAGAACGTTTGTGCTACACTGTCCCTCATGGACTCCCGGGCGGCCTTCAAAGCCTCGGTCGACGACATGCGCTGGGAAGCGGATGCTGCCCCGCGCGCGAATCAACCTTCAGGTGGGAAGGCAACCCCTTGCGGCTCCAGCCTCTTCCGGATGGCCAACGGTCGCGAGACTTCCGTCACCGACGGCAAGGGGCGGGAGTTGCCAATCTATCGCTCCGTCGGGCCCGGCGGTCGTCCGTTTCCGCTGCTCAAGGCAATGCTGACAACGGCGTGCGAGCGCGATTGTCACTACTGTGCTTTTCGCGCCGGCCGGGACATGCGCCGGGCGACTTTCAAACCCGAGGAGATGGCGCAGGCGTTCGACGAACTCCACCGCGCCGGGCTCGTCGAGGGACTGTTTCTCTCGACCGGCATTTTCGCCGGAGGCGTCAATACCCAGAACAAGCTGCTCGATACGGCAGAGATCCTTCGCCGGCGCCTGGGTTTCCGCGGCTATCTCCATCTCAAGGTCATGCCCGGCGTCGATCGGGGTCAGGTCGAGCGGGCGATGCTCCTGGCCGACCGGGTCTCGATCAATCTGGAGGCGCCCAACCCCGGCCGCCTCGAGCGCCTGGCTCCTCAAAAGGACTACGACCGCGAGCTGCTGGCCCCCCTGACATGGATGGAGGAGATCCGGACCGCGAAGCCGCCCGGCGCGCAGCGGCGAGCGTCGAGCGCCACCCAGTTCGTCGTCGGCGCTGCCGGCGAGAGCGACGTGGAGCTCCTGGCGACGACCGAGCGCCTGTACCGGCAGGCGGGCCTGCAGCGGGCCTACTTTTCCGCCTTCGAGCCGCTGCGCGACACGCCGCTCGAGAACCACCCACCCGAGAGCCCTCTGCGAGAACATCGCCTCTACCAGGCTTCGTATCTCCTGCGCGATTATGGCTTTGACCTGGAGGAGCTTCCGTTCGACTCGGACGGACGCCTTCCGCTGGATCGGGATCCGAAACGGGCGTACGCTGAGCTGCACCTGACCGAGTCGCCGATCGAACTCAACCGCGCCTCCCCGGGAGAGCTCCGCCGCGTGCCCGGTATCGGCCCGCGATCGATCGAGAAGATCATCTCCGCCAGGCGCACGCACCGACTGCGTGACACCGGGCACCTGCGCTCCCTGGGGATCCTGGCCGAACGCGCGGCGCCATACATCCTGCTAGACGGAAAGCGGCCTCCCCTGCAGCGCCCGATGCCCTTCGGGGACCGCCGTGCCGAGTCAACCTGAGCCAGCCGCCGGACCGCCAGAAGGCCGGAGCGGAGGGACATCATGCAACCAGCCATCCTTGAACAGGTACGCGCCAGCCTGCTCGACAAGCGCGCCGCGCTCAGCCAGTGGCTCGCTCGTACGCCCGCCCCGGCCCGGGCGATCAGCCTGGGACCGGCCGGCGAGGTGGCCGTGACGGAACACCTCGACAGCCTGGAGGAGTACATCGCCGAGGCCGATGCCGGCCAGCTCGGGCTGTGCACCGTGTGCCATGACTTCGTCGACAGCAAGAGGTTGGTGGCCGACTACACCGCCCAGGTTTGCCTGGATCATCTCTCGCCCGA
>DATEVL010000145.1:0-3914 GCA_035281845.1 Anaerolineales bacterium
TGGTTGTTTCGTGAGAGGGGTGTCGTTCGTAGGCAATGGAGTCAAGCGTGTTGTTCGCTTTGGGTCATTGCTTCATGAAGAAGTTCTTCTGCCCTTCCCAAACATGGCGGAGAGGGTGGGATTCGAACCCACGGTGGCCCAACGGGCCACAACGGTTTTCGAGACCGCCCCATTCAACCACTCTGGCACCTCTCCGAGATGCCCGACGATTATACCAGCCGGCCTTCGCCAGAGGCGCCACGCTGGATGCGCGCGATGTGATCCGCGAGGAAACCGGCCGTGGCGTCGAGCGGGATCGGCCAGGCATATAGGAAAGTCACAGCCGGGTGAGCCTGACGGGCGCGCTCGATCGCCTCCGGGATGTCGACCTCGGCGTGCTCGCTACCCGGCGTGATAACGACCATCTGCTGCACGCCGAGCTTGGCCGCCTGGTGCAAGCCTTCGTCCATATCTGGGTCGCAGAACTCGTTAAAGGCGACGACGACCCTGATCCCGGTCTCCTTCTCGAGGGCCTGAGCCAGCTTGAGCGAGGCGGCATTGGAAGGGGTCGTTGTCTGGAGTGCGCGGCCAGGCACGCAAACGCTTCTCGAGTTCAGCATAGCGCATCTGGATCGCATCGTTTCCCTTGGCCGGATGACCGACCTGGCTGTGGAGTCGGAAGAACTCGCCCAGCTCGGCCGGCGGAAAATCGCACGGGGGAACGCCGTGCATGGCGAGAACGACGGCTGTCGAGTCGGGGGCGGGCATCTGCTCATGCCTTCAAGAGTGCGGCAAAGCGCGCATCGGCGCGGACGGGGTCGAAGTCCGAATCGGCGGCGGCCATCGGCCGCATCGCTGGATCCACGTCCAGGGCCTGCGCCAGGTGGCGCAGCGACTCATCGGGCTGGCCGGCCATGCTTTCGAAGCAGGCCAAGTTGTAGAGAATCTCGGCGCTGTCCGGGTAGGCGCGCGCCCCTTCGGCCATGATCGCCGCCGCGCGAGCGTAGTCCGCATCGTAGTAGGGGCGCATAGCGCGGAAGGAGACTTCCTGCCGCAACCGCAAGCCGAGCAGGCGGCGCAGTTCGGCGATCGGTTGGGGGTGATCGTCGACGCGCAGGTCGATCATGCGGTCGATGCCCAGGCCGGTGGCGTCGGCATACCCTGACTGCTCCACGATGAGTGCCGCCGACTGCTCACCGCGCTTGTCGCCGCCGGCCGCTTGCCCGGCTTCGAGGGCCGTCAGCAGGCGCAAGGCCAGCGGCCCCGCGACGGTCTCGAAGGCGCGCGCCATTTCTCGGACCACGGCTTCGCCGGCGAGGATGTTGCCTTGGACGGCGTAGGTCGGCGCGCGAAGCCCTCCGGCCCAATCCATGCATTCGGCCCCGGTGTGGCTAGCCGTTACTCCGGAGGCGGAAACGACGCCCACCTGGCGCTGTGCGGCCATTCGATCTGCGGCTAAGACAGCTTCCATAGCAACTTGCGGGGATTGCCCCTTGGCGAGGGCGTCGAGGATGCGGGGCCCGAAACCGGCAAACCCCATCGCTTGGGTGGCGACGGCGCCTACGCCGGCCCGGGCCCAAGGGACGACCGCGCCGACGGCCAGGTACTTGGATTGCACCGCCACTCCGACTTCGCCCGCCGACGGATCGGCGGCGACGATAGAGAAGGTGGAGATGATCCTTTGGTCCGCCGGGCTCCGACCTCGGGAGAGTCTGACTCTTGAATCGGGCTTCATGGCGGCAGCTCCAGGAAAAGGCGAATCGTTGGCCCGACGGCGGGGTCAGCCCGGGCGGTCTGGGTTGGGCGCGATTCTGGATCGGCGAGGGCGGATCGTCAAGACGCGTGCCTTAGGGACGCGGCTACCCGATGGCCAAAGGGACGAGACGCCGAGGCGCTTATTCTCCGGCGGCCGGCGTACGTCTTGCCGGCGGCCGAACGACTAAAGAGAGTCCGGCGGCCAGGATGGCAGCGATCGCCACGGCGGCGGCCGGGTGGATCATGGGAATGGCGAACATCATCAGCAGATACCAAAGGATGTACAGCCCGATGCGAAGGATGGCGAACCCGAAGAAGTAGATCAGAAAGTAGATCATCAGGCCGCCCAGCAGGAAGAATGCCAAGTCGAGCAGGTAGCCCGGCCAGCGCCGACCCCGAATGAGCAGCCAAGAGAACAGCGGGAGCATGAAGATCAGCGAGAACGGATTGGTGAGGAGCACGAAGATCGCCGCCAAGCCGATCGCCAGGAAGGCCAGACTGCGGATCGTTGGATGTGACGGCGCCAAAGCGGCGCTGGGCCTCGCCGCCAGCCGGCGGGTCAGCAGGATCATCCCGACAAGCGCCAGGAACCATATCCCGATGGCTAGCCAGCGAGGGTGCGTCCAGGCCGGGTCCTTCGTCGTTGCGAAGTAATAGGTGAACTTATCGAGCAGGCCGACCTCGACCAGGCCGTACAGGAGCACAACCGAGACGGTGAGCGGCAACCAGAGGCTCAGGTAATGCGGCAAGGCCGAGCGCCACGCCCGCGCCTTTTCCGCCAGGGATCGACGGTCGATCAGGAAGGCGCGCGCCAGGAACAGGGATATGGGCAGCAGGAAGATCAGCGTCAGAGGGAGTCCGCGCAGGCTGGCGGCTGAACTCTCGAAATAGAGGTAGCGGCCTGGCTGGCGAGGAAACTCGTCCGTCAGGAACAACTGCCGGATCAGCGCCTCGGTGGCTCGCCCTGCCTGTCCCAGAGAGAGTGCCGACTGCGTCTCGAGCGTGTCGCTCGGGTCGTGCCACGTGTTGTAGCATTCGTCGAGGAAGTCGCTGTCGCAGATTCCGGTGAGACCGAAGGATGGCATGCCCGCCGCGACGAAGGTCCCTTCGTCCATGAAGGCGAGCGGGGCAGCCTGCTCGAGGGCCTGGAACAGCGCCGGTCGGATCACCGGCACCCACTCGACTCCGGCGGCTCGTGCAGCCTCCTGCGCCGTCCGCTGCAACCAAAGGGGCCCGTAGCCGCGGAAGCGTCCGCGCGGATCCATGTCGAGGCCCGTGTACCAGCGCTTGCCGAGGTTGTCGAGCGAGATGGCGGCAAGAATCTTCTCCGGGTCGGGATGAGTCTCGAGATAGCGCACCGTCCCGCCATTGCCCCACTCCTCGGCATCGGCAAAGAGGAAGACCAGCGTGTAGGGAGCTGTCCCCTCCGAGGCGAGGATCTCCGACAGGTGGACCAAGGTGGCCACGCCCGAGCCGTCGTTGTCGGCGCCCTGGGTGGTCGTCGGCGCCTGATCGTGATGGGCGGTGACCACGATCTGTTGGTCGGACTCGCCCGGCAGGACGCAGACCGCGTTATGGAGCGGCACGACGCGGGAGAAGTTGACGAACTCCCAGATGTCGATGGTGCAATCGAAGCCCAGGGCGCCGAGGGTCTCGGCGAGCCATGCGGCCGCCCGCAGGTTGTTGGGTTCACCCGAGTCGCGATCGGGAAAACGAGTGACGAAGTCGGCCTCGATGGCCAGGGCATCTTCGCCGGAGAAGCGCAGGTCATCCGGGTTGTAAGAGATCGGAGGGTCTGGCACGGGAGCGCATGCCGCCAGAGAGATCGCTACGACGAAGACCAGTGCCAACCTTTGACTCATCGAGGGGACTCCGAGGATTTCAACCCCGGCGCCTGCTTGGCTGCGCGAGAGGATTCTGGGCCCGGATCGGGCGCGCGTCAACTGGGGGTGCTCCCCTGCCAGGTCTCCCCTAGGAGCGTTCCCGCACAGCCCAGCCCAGCTCGGGGCGTAGCCGGAGCGTTTTGCGATCCTGGCCGACGCGTTCCCTCACCTAAAATGCTACCGAAGGGGTACGGTTCCCTCAAATGATATTGCTACCGAGAGGGAACCGTGGCCGATGCCGACGAAATGACCCTGCCTGAGCGCCTGAAGTATCTCCGCCTGGTCCAGCCTGCCTAC
>DATEVL010000146.1:0-4313 GCA_035281845.1 Anaerolineales bacterium
AACGACCCTGTCCAAGTTCACCCGAACCATCCAGGGAGATGGGTTCTACATGATGGCCGAGATGTTCTTCCCGGATGAGAGCAGCCTCAAACAGGCGATGCGAAGCCCTGAGATGGCCGCCGCCGGGGACAATTTGGCATCATTTGCACGCGATTTGGTGACTCTTATGTTCGCCGAGGATCCGATGGAGGCTCGCTAGAGACGTGACCAAGTTCTGAAGCAAAGGCGAAGGGCACGGACGCAGGAATCCTGCTGTATGATAGGGCCAACCAACAGGGGGTAGTTCCCGGGGAGCGTGGCGGGGTCCCGCAGCGGGGCCGTTCGTCACGCTACGATCCGGGAAGTATTGTCTTCAGGGCAACCGGATGACATGCTCGGCCTAATCGGGAAAACATTCTCCCACTATCACATCCTGGACCAGATCGGCCAGGGTGGGATGTCTAGCGTCTTCCGCGCCGTCGATTTGAAGGACCAGCGGGCTGTCGCGGTCAAGGTTCTCTCCCCCTATATCGCAGCCGAGCCTCGCTTCCAAGCGCGTTTCCAGCGTGAGATCAAGCTGCTGCATCGGATGCAGCATCCGAACATCATGCCGATTCTCGATTTCGGCGAGGTCGACGGGCTGGCGTACATCGTCATGCCCTACATCGGCTCGGGCACGCTGCAAGAGCGCCTGGCCCGCGGGCCGCTCGATCCGAAGGAAGGCGCGCGCATCGTCGCCCAACTGGCGGCGGCGCTCGACTGCGCCCATCAGAATGGTGTCATCCATCGCGACGTCAAACCCTCGAACGTGCTGCTCGACCCGATGGGGAATGCCCTTCTCTCCGACTTCTCCTTCGCCCATCAGACGGATGCCTCGCAGAATTTGACCGGGTCGGCTTTGGTGGGGACGCCGGCCTTCATGGCGCCCGAGCAGTGCCGCGGTGACCCGATCGACGCCCGCTCGGATCAGTACGCCCTGTCGGTCGTGCTGTATCAGATGACGACCGGGAAGCTGCCCTTCGAGGGCGATACGCCGATGGCGGTCGCCATGAAGCATGTCAACGAACCTCTGCCGCGGCCGACCGTGGTCAACCCCAGCCTGCCGCCGGAGATCGAGATGGTCCTGGTGCGGGGCCTGGCCAAGGACCCCAATCTACGGTATGGCTCCGTGTTGGAGCTCAATGCCGCCTTCCAACAAGCGACGGAGATTGCGCTCCATCCAACTCGGCGGACTCGGACGCGCGACTTCCATCGTACGCAGCAAATCTACGATAAGTACCAGAATGTCAAACCGCCAGCCCAGCGGCGGTGGTTCGGACGGTCGGCGGTGCTGGCGGCCGTGCTCCTGCTCGTCGCCTGCCCGGCGTCGGCGGCCGGGATCGCTTCCTTCTATCCTGGGCTGATCGGTGGGAATAGGGCCCCCATCGATATCCAGGCGACGGTCAATGTCTTGTTGACGGCGAACGCGCCGGGCGAAGGTACCTATGTGGCTCCGGGCGCGCTGGAAACGGCGATCTACCTGGCGGTCGTGCAGACGCTGGCCGCCACCGGGGCGCCGCTGGATCCGGCCGTGGAGGCGATCGCCGAGGCCATCGCCACCCAGGGGACTCCCACCCCATTCGCCCTGGGGCTCGTCTTCCCTACCGCGGCACCGACCTCGACCGATGCAGGGACTTCCGGTGGAGAGGAGCCAGCCGAGCCGTCGGTCGCCCCTACAGCCACCCGCACTCCCGCGGTCACGCTGGCCTCCTCGGCCACGGATGCTGGGAGCACACCAGCCGCCTCCGACACGCCAGTTGCCACGAGCGCCGGGACAACCGGATCCCCGATGTCGGATACGCCCGGCGCCCCCACGACCCCTGCGCCGTCCCCGAGCCAGGCGCCCACTTCGACCATCCCGGCGCCGGCCAGCAACACCCCTCCGCCGCCGGCCAGCAACACACCTCCCCCGCCACCGTCCACGAACACGCCTGCGCCGCCGGCGGCAACAAGGACGCCCCAGGGGCCACCTCCAAGCCACACTCCGAAGCCTCCGGATCCTACGAAGACGCCCAAGCCGCCCACGGATATCCCCCCTGGCCAATGCGGAAAGGGCGGGAATCCTCCCTGCACCCCCGTCCCTGAAGGTTAGATGCGCGGTCGCCCTGCCGGCCTGGGCGGCGACCCAGGTCCAACCTCCCGCCGACGAATACTCCGAAAGCCCACGAACCCACCCAAGCCGACGAATACACCCTGGCCTTCCCTTACGCCTAAGGCCTCTCAGCTGACGAATACAGCGCAAGCCTGGCCAACTCGCTGAATCGAGCCTTGGCAGCAAGGCGCTGGGCCCCGCGCTGAGCGGCGGGACCCTCACCGGCGTCCAGGATCCTGGGTAACGGATTCGGTATCCGGGCCGTTAATTAAGATAGGCAGTCGTGCCGGCGCAGGCTTCAGTCTGTGGTGGGCAGCCAAGTGGTTCGGAGCTCGAGGTTTTGGCCGGGATCCGCTGCTGGCGGCCCTCCGTCGCAGGCCAAGATTTCAGCGTCGACAGCTCCAGGTGGTGGATGCGGCCTTCTTGCCGCTACTGGACATTCGTGATCGGCTGCGCAAGAGCCGATCGGAGCGGGTTGGGAGGGTACGTCGCCGGACGTCCTTCGATTCACGTGACCGCCTGCTGTGGCAATGGGATCGCTCCGTTGAGGGAAAGAACGCGACGTAGGCTGGATAGGCCGCCGAAAGGTGACTGTGAGGCGCCTGCAAGCCGAGCCCAACGTGGCGTGTGGGCTTTCTGGATTATCATGAGATTGTCTCCCGGGGGTTTTTCTCCCAGGCGTGGCGGGCCGCGCACCGCCTGGGCGCTTCGACCTCTCGGGGAGTGAGGGCCAATGCTCGGTCTGGTCGGCCGGACGATCAGCCACTATCAGATCCTAGAGCAGATCGGCCAGGGCGGAATGTCGAGCGTCTTCCGCGCCGCCGACCTGGCCGCCGAACGCCAGGTGGCGGTCAAGATCCTCTCGCCGTACATCGCCCATGAGGCTCGCTTCCAGGCGCGCTTCGAGCGTGAGATCAAGCTTCTCCGCCGCCTGCAGCATCCCAACATCATCCCGATCCTGGATTTCGGCGAAGATCAGGGCCTGGCCTTCATCGTCATGCCGTTCATCAGCACGGGCACCCTGGGCGATCGGTTGATGGCCGGATCGGTCGATCCGGAGCACGGCGGGCGGATTGTCTCGCAGCTGGCCTCAGCTCTGGAGTGCGCCCACGAAAACGGGGTCGTCCACCGCGACGTCAAGCCGTCGAACGTCCTGCTCGACGAGCAGGGCAATGCGCTACTGTCGGATTTTTCTTTCGCCTATCAGGCCGATGCCTCACAGAACCTGACCGGCTCGGCGCTCGTCGGCACGCCGGCCTACATGTCACCCGAGCAATGCCGCGGCGATCCGATCGATGCCCGCTCCGATCAATACTCGCTGGCGGTCGTTCTGTACCAGATCACCACCGGGCAGCTTCCCTTCGAGGGCGAGACGCCAATGGCGATCGCCCTGCAGCACATCAACCAGCCCCTGCCGCTGCCGAGCAAGGTCAACCCGAATATGCCCGAGTCGGTCGAGCAGGTTCTGATCAAGGGGCTGGCCAAGGACCCGGCGCTGCGCTACGAGTCGGTGGATGGATTGAATCAGGCCTTCCAGAAGGCGCTGATCCTCGCCGTCGACCCGAGACGTCGGTCGGCGGCCAACGCCAAGACTCAGAGCCTCGACCGATCGCGGACGATGGCGATGTACAACAAGTTCCAGAATGTGAAACCGCCGGTCCGGCGGCGCTGGTTCGAGCGGTCGGCGATCGTGGCGACCTTGCTGCTGTTGCTGGCGTGTACCGTCTCGGCCGGAGCTGTGTACGTGATCCGTAATGATCTGTTCGGCCCGGCGGACGCGGCGGGGATGCCGACCATGAGCCAGGCCGAGATTCAGGCAACGGTCGACGTCATGTACGCCGCCGCGCTGGCGCAAGGTACCAACTTACCGGCCGAAGACCTCATGAAGACGATCGAGGCGGCGGTGACCCAGACATTGGAAGCCAGCGCTTTCCCCGGCGGAACAGAGACCGAAACGCCGGGCGGCCCAACCGGAAGCCCTACTCCGACCCCGCCTGGCGGTACCATCTTCCCCACGCTCACTCCGGCTCCCACCCGGACGCTTCGCCCCGGCGAGCCGACCGACACGCAAGGCGCGCCCACCCCAGTGCCGCCCACCCCAGTGCCGCCCACCCCAGTGCCGCCCACCCCAGTGCCGCCCACCCCGGTGCCGCCGACCGACCCGCCGCCCCCGACCGACCCGCCGCCCCCCACTAACATCCCT
>DATEVL010000147.1:0-13743 GCA_035281845.1 Anaerolineales bacterium
GCTCTTCGGAGTCGGCCGGATTTCCCGCGTCGGAGGCGAGCTAGGCAAGGGGATCCGATCGTTTCGCGAGGGGCTTTCCGGCAAGGGTGACGAGACCCCCGAGGGCGACAAAGACAAGGAAAGCAAGCCTCCGGCCTGACCCTCGCCGGACTCAGCGCTCGACGACCGCTCGATCCGTGCGGGCCGCCCTCAGGGGGCGGCCCCTCGTTTTCGAGCTCCCCGCGAGCTTAAAGCTCGCGGGGAGCTGCCCTGGAGACCCCCCATGTCTGATGAACCGTTCTTCCTCGCGGAGGTCGAAACCATCCTGCCGCCGATCCCACAAGATAGCATCGTCAGCCGCGCGTTCTACACCGGTGACGGCGTCCGCGCAACGCTCTTCGGCTTCGCTGCCGGCCAGGAGCTGACGGAACACACCGCCTCCCAGGCGGCGATCCTTCATTTCCTGAAAGGGCATGCCCGGCTGGTGCTCGGCGAACTGCGGACCGAGGCCGGCCCTGGTTCATGGGCTCACATGCCCGCTCACCTGCCCCACAGCGTGCACGCTGAGGACGAGATGGTGATGCTGCTGCTCCTGCTGGACTAAGCAGCTCCCCGCGAGCTGGTAGCTCGCGGGAGCCTTGTCACGCCACCGCCCACCAATCCTGCGCCTCGACCCATCCCAACTCTGCGAGCTGTCCTCGGATCAGCCCTCGCGCCCCGCGCGAGCCGACGGCCACCAACAGCACCGGGCGCGGAATCGATTCCCACAGGGCCGGTAACCCCTCCGGCGCGATGACCGGCGCCCCACGCCGAGTCCGGCCGATCTTCGCCGGATCGATATCGATGAAAGCCTTCAAGGGCGCGCCTTCGCGCAACAAGTGCTTCGACAACCGCCGCCCCATTTGCCCCGCCCCCCACACCAAAACGGATTCCCGCCCACGCAGGGGTCCGCGCATGAGGTAGTGGGCCTTGGCGCGCAGGAAGTTCTCGACCGAATAGCGCCGATCGGTGCGCGTAGCGCGAAGCGGGTGCTCGCGCCACGCCAGCAGGAGGCGCGGCACTTTGGCGAACCGCGCCCCGGCCAGATGCAGGCGCAGCCAAAGGTCGTAGTCCTCTGGCCATCCGCAGTCCTGGTATCCCCCGACCTGGCCCAGCCATTCTCGCCGCATCATCACCGAGGGGTGGGCCAGCGGACTTTCGACGAAGATCTCGCGTGCGATCTCCTGCGGCGTTTCCAAACTGTTCAACCAGTCGAGGTAGATACGGAAGCCTTCCCGCACCTCGGGCGCGGGGAATCCCTCCACTCGGCACCCGACGACAGCGATCTCCTCATTCTCTGCCAAGAACCCCGCCTGCGCCTCCAAGCGCTCGGGGTGGGCGCGGTCATCGGCGTCCATCCGGGCAACCAGGGGCGCCCGGCACACCGCCAGCCCGGCGTTGAGCGCTTCGATCAAGCCTTCGTGCGACCGCTGAAGGACGGTGACCCGCACATCCCTGCCCTCCCAAGCCTCCAGCAGGTCGCCCGAACCGTCGCTCGAACCGTCATTGACGGCGATCAGCTCGATGTCCTTTCGGGTCTGCCCGAGAATGGACTCGACGGCCTCATCGAGCGTTGCGGCCGCGTTATAGCAGGGCATGAGGACCGAGATAGCGGGGGACGACATGGCCTACAAAGGCGTAGGGGCGAAGCATGCTTCGCCCCTACATGGCAATCCACTTTTACCCTTCGCCGAGCTTGGATCCCTTGCGTCCCAGGCGGGGGTCGAGGGCGTCGCGCAGTCCATCCCCGAGGAGGTTGAAGGCAAGGACCGTGATCATGATCGCCAGCCCGGGGAAGAACACCAAATGCGGCGAGGTGAAGACCTGGTTGCGGTCCTTGCCGAGCATCGAGCCCCACTCCGGCGTTGGTGGCTGCGCCCCCAGGCCGAGAAACGAAAGGGCGGCGGCGTCCAGGATGGCGGTGGCGATCCCCAGCGTGGCCACGACGATCAGCGGGGTCAGCGCGTTCGGCAGCACCACGCGGAAGAGGATCCCCGGGGTGCCCTCGCCGAGCGCCCGGGAGGCGGACACGTAGTCCATCTCACGGGTGCTGAGCACGCTGGCGCGCGTCACGCGGGCGTAGATCGGGATGGAGACGATGCCGATGGCGATCAGAGCGTTCGTCAGCCCCGGCCCGAGGACGGCGACAATGGCGATCGCCAGCAGGAGCGCCGGGAAAGCGAGCAGGACATCCATCACGCGCATCAACCCGTTGTCGGTGCCTCCACTCAACTGGCCCGCCACCGCACCGATGACGGTGCCGACGACGATGGCAAAGGTGACCGCCGTGAATCCGATGAACAGCGAATAGCGCGACCCGTACACCACCCGGCTGAACAAGTCGCGCACGTTGCTGTCGATCCCCATCCAGTGTTGCGGCTGGTCCGCCGGACACCCCAGCAGGTGGATGCAGGGCGGCTGGCGCGCGGCGACATCTTCGACACCGATCAGAACCTGATTGGGATCATAGGGGGCGATCAGGGGAGCAAAGATAGCGGTCAGGACTAGGAAGCCAAGAATGGCCATCCCGACAACCGCCGAACGCCGTTGGAGCAACCTGCGCGAGGCCGTGCGCCACAAGCTGGCCGGCGCGCCGTGAATGGTCTCCGCCGGCAGGAGACGGACGCTGGGAGCCGAGGAGTCGGTCGCCAATTCGAATGGCCCTACTTCAGCCGGATGCGCGGATCGAGGTAGGTGTACGACAGGTCGACGAGTAGATTGACCACCACATAGCCCACGGCGATCACCAGCGTGAAGGCCTGGATGATCGGGTAGTCCCTGGCCGTGATCGCTTCGAAAAGAATCCGGCCGACCCCGGCCAACCCGAAGACCGTCTCGGTCAACACCGCGCCGCCCAGCAGGCCTCCCAACGACAGACCGATGATCGTGACAACCGGCAAGAGGGCGTTGCGGAAGGCGTGCTTCAGGACGACGGTGCGCTGGGAGACGCCTTTGGCCTTGGCGGCGCGCACATAGTCTTGGCCGAGCACCTCCAGCAGGCTCGAGCGGGTCATGCGGGCGATGATGGCCAGCGGGATGGTCGCCAGGGCAACGGCCGGAAGGATCAGATGACGACTCACATCGCCCAGAACATCCCACTGGCCAGTAATTATCGAGTTGAAGACATATAGGTTGGCGAAGAACTCCAGCACCTTGAACGACCCGCTGCTGTGAACGACCGTCCAACCCCAAACTTGATAGAAAGGGACCGACTCCATGCCGGCGGTGATCCGTCCGGAGGGGGGAAGCAGCCCCAGTACGACCGAGAACAGATAGGCCAGCATCAACCCGAGCCAGAAGACCGGCATCGAGACGCCGATGTTGGCCACGACCATGGTGCCGACGTCGGTGGCTGAGTTGTGACGCACGGCAGAGATGATTCCGGCGGGGATTCCCACGACGATGGCGATCGCCAACGCCGCCAGGCTGAGTTCGATCGTCATCGGCAGACGCTCCGCCAGGATGATCGTCACGGGACGGCTGAAGCGAATCGACTCCCCGAAGTCGCCGCGTAAGACGTTGCCCAAGTAGATGGCGAACTGCGTCGTGATCGGCCGGTCGAAGCCCATCTGATGATTCCAGGGGGCGCAGACCGCTTCCGTGGCCCTCTCGCCGAGCATCGCGTGGCACGGATCCCCCGGGATGAGACGCGAAAGGGCGAAGACCACGACCAGAATCCCGAACAAAACGGGGATCGACGAGAGAAGCCGGCGAGCGGTGTATTGGAGCATGATCAAACGGCGGGTCGGTCGTCCCTGGGTGGTGGTACCCTTCCGCGTGGCCGTTGAAGAACGGGTCGCATCGAACGGGCCGCGGGAAGGTCCCGCGGCCTCCATCTTGTTGGATAGGCGCCGCGGGATGGTCCCGAGGCCTTCCGTTCTGTTGGATAAGGGCCGCGGGATGGTCCCGAGGCCTTCCGTTCTGTTGGATAAGGGCCGCGGGATGGTCGGTCGGCGAACCGCCTCCCATCCCGCGGCATGGTCAGATCCGGAGGGTGGCGACTATCCCGGCGGGACGTTCAGCAAGCCCCACAGGTAGCCGTAGTACTCCCACTGATTGGTGTTGCCTTGGTGAAGCGGCGACGAGGCGTCGAGCCCCATGGTGAAGGTCGCCACGACGTCGTTGGCGTCAAACGGCGTTCCGTCGTGGAAGGTCACGCCCTGCCGCAGATGGCAGGTCCACGTCATTAGGTCGGCGCTCGGGTCGCAGGACTCGGCCAGCGCCGGCTCGACATCGGTGCCGTTCAGAACGTAGGCAAACATGCCCTCCATGATCTGGGTGCAACCGCGCAGCGACTCCCCGTCGGACTCGTCAGCGCAGAACAGGCTGATCGGTTCGGCGTTCTGCATCCAAACGAAGGTGTCGCCTGTGCCCGAGCCGGACAGAGCAAAGCGCTCCTCCGTCACCGGGCTGGCCTGGGGATTGGTGACATCGGCCAGGTAGGCGGTTGCGTTCCCACCGTGCGCGACAGGCACCATCGGGACCAGGGCCTTTATTGCGTTGTTGGCCTCGACGTAGAGCGGTTCCGCCTCGGCCGGATCGCCGATGCTCGAGGCTTGCTGCAGCGCCTCGTAGATCTCCGGATGGGCCACACCGAACTGCGGGTTAGCCGAGCCGAAGTGGAAGTCGAGGAAGTTCGTGATGTGCGGATAGTCGGCGCCCCAGCCGAGTAGGTAGATCCCGTCGAGCTGCCCGCCGGTCGAGGCCTCGATGAAGGCCCCCGACTCCATCACGACGATCTCGGTATCGATGTTCAGATTTTCCTTGAGCTGCGCCTGGACGTCCTCCATCACTCGCCCTACCTCTGAAATGTAGGGCCGAACGACGTCGCGGTAGTAGAGCTTAGTTGAGAAGCCATCCGGGAAGCCGGCCTCGGCCAGCAGGGCCTTGGCCGCCGCGGCGTCGAAGGCATACCACTCCTCGCCGACGCACCCGTTGGGGATGGCGCACGGCGTGAAGTGGCTAGTGACGATGGAGCCTTCTGGGTAGAAGGTGTCGACGATGCGCTGCCGGTCGATCCCCATGGCGATCGCCTTGCGCACGTTGACGTCATCCCAAGGCTCGAAGGTGTCGGTCATGCCCAGGTACATCGTGTTGAGGGCCGGGCGCCCGAGAAGCGCCAAGTTGGGATCGGCCTTGATCACGGCAAAATCATCGGGGCCCGGGTTGTCGATTCCGTTCACCGTGCCCGCTTGCAGCTCCAGCACTCGCGCCGCCGACTCCGCACTCCAGCGGAACACAAGCGTGGAGTCCTGAGGCGCGTCACCCCAGTAGTTGGGGTTAGCGGCGAACGTCAGGCTCTCGCCGCTGGTCCACTGGTCGACCATATATGGGCCGGTTCCGATCGGGTGACGCAGGCGCGCTTCCTGATTCTCGGGCTGCGAGGCCCATTCGAGCCACTCCTGCGGGTAGATCCCGAAGGGGCTGAAGCCCATCTTCGACACGAAGGCCGGGTCCGCCTGGCACAGGTTGAAAACGACGGTAAGCTCGTCCACGGCTTCCACCGAGCTGATCAACTGCGGCGCCACGCACTCGGGGTTGGTCAGCACCATCGGCTCGGTGAAGGGTTGCACCTCATAGGGCATTTCCATCACCGCTACGGTCGGAGCCTGCGTGGCTTCGACCTCGGTCGGGGCGGCCGTCGGGGTGCCGCACGCGGCGAGCACCATGCTCAGGACGACCAGCCCGCCCAGAACAGCAAACAACTTATGGCGTTTCACAGCACTCTCCTCCAAGGGGTTTTCGGGTTCTTGGTACAGCTAGGGCGCACGTCTATGGGGACGAAGGCCTCCTTTCCGGAA
Source organism: Anaerolineales bacterium (assembly GCA_035281845.1). Taxonomy (GTDB): domain Bacteria; phylum Chloroflexota; class Anaerolineae; order Anaerolineales; family E44-bin32; genus DATEVL01. The sequence continues at coordinate 5,820 of DATEVL010000147.1, forward strand.
GTACCGATCTCGACGCCCCTGGGGACCTCCCGGGCCACCCGGCCTCACCGCCGGATGTGGAAGGCCCCGGTGATAGGGCGTTAGATCATTGTAAGACCCCTTCAAGACCCAGTCAACAGGAGCCCTGCGGTCGGCGACAGCGGTTCATCCGGGCCCGATGTGGGTGCCGCCAGGCAGGATGGCGTTCTTCGGGACGACGACGATCCCGTCGCGCACCGACCAGGTCTCCCCATCCCGCTCGGCGCCGCGCGGGAAGGGTTCGATCCTCACCCCGGGGCCAATGCGGGCATTCTTGTCAATGATGGCGCCGGCCAGGTCGCAACCTTCGCCGATGCCGATGGGCGGCCCGGCCGCCGGCGGGAAGCGCTCCTCCGGCTCGTAGAAATCCGCGCCCATGACGACCGTATCCCGCAGGCGCACCCCGTCGCCGATCACGCTGCGTATCCCGACGACGGTGTTGGCGATTTCGGCGCCCTGAACGATGCAGCCGTCGGCCATGAGCACCCGGTCGAGGCGGACGTCGTAGATGCGCGAAGCGGCCAGCAGGCGCGGCCGGGTGTAGATCGGCCGCACCGGATCCTGAAAACTGAACGGGGGGTCGGGGCGCACCAGAGCCAGGTTGGCTTCGTAGAACGAACGGATGTCGCCGATGTCTTCCCAGTAACCGCTGAAGGTGTAGCCAAAAACCCGATGAGAGTGGATCGCCGCCGGCAGCACATCGCCGCCGAAGTCATCGTGCGGGGAGCGCAACAGCTCGACCAGCGCCTTGCGTCGGAAGATGTAGATGCCCATCGATCCGACATAGGGCAGGTCGGGGTCGTCCCGACTGACCAGGCCTTCGAGTTGCGCGTCCTCGCGCGGCTTTTCGGCGAAGGCCGTGATCCGGCCTTCCCGTCCCATTTGAAGAATGCCGAAGCGGGCGGCGTCTTTCCGCGACACGGCCCGGACTGCCACCGTGACATCCGCCCCGTGTTCCTCGTGGTACTCCAGCACTTCGGCGTAGTCCATGCGGTACAGATGATCCCCGGCCAAGACCAACAGGTTCTCGGCACCGGCGGCCTCGATCTCCAGCAGTTGCTTACGCACGGCGTCGGCCGTCCCTTGGTACCAATCGAGATTGGTCGTCGTCTGCTCGGCCGCCAGGATCTGCACCCAGCCGGGGTGAAACATGTCGAAGGTGTAGGTCTGAGCGATGTGCCGGTGCAGGGAGGCCGACTTGAACTGCGTCAGGATGGCGACCTCGTGCACGCCGGAGTTGAGGCAATTGCTGAGAGGGATATCGATCAGGCGGTACTTCCCGGCGATGGGGACAGCCGGCTTGGCGCGATCGCGGGTCAGCGGCCACAGGCGTGTGCCGCGGCCGCCACCCAGGATGATGCCTAAGACGCGACCATTAGACATTGGAAGGGCCTGGGGCGAGTGATCGGTAGCCGCAGGCTTTAGCCTGCGCCAATCCGCAGCCTATAGGCTGCGGCTACGCCCGAACCTCGCCTTCCATCTCGAGATGCAGCTTCTCCGCCGGGGGGCTTCCCGCGTAGTCCGTCCGATCTTCCAGGACGAGGGCGATGCGGAGCGGGCGGCTTGGGCGGGCGCGTGCGAGGTGGGCGATGACCAGCTCATCCGCCTTCACGCCGAAGGCTTTCAACAGCTTACGGACGTCGTCGCGACTTGTCTCTTCCATGGTCCCACCTCCGCCCCTAGCATACACCGCCGCCTGAGATCAACCCCATCCAAAGAGAGCCGCCGCAACAACTGCCCCCACCAGCGAGGCCCCCAGGTTCACCCCGTCGTTGCGAAGCCACGGCCAGCCCCGGAGCCGAGTCGTCGGGGTGCCGCAGGTATGGATCGGGTGGCGCTCGGTCTCTTTGCGACACGCCGGGCAATAGAACATCGCCTGAACCGAGGCCCCGAGCAGACTATCGGCCATCGCTCCCAAGAACCCTCCCACCGTGGCCGCCACGATCAACACAAGCGAGCCGATGGCGAGCCCGGCGGTCAGGCCGATCAACGCAGCCCCGGCGATGGATGCCATCAGCCCTTCCAGCGTCACTGCGCCGGACGTCCCTGGCTCGACCTGGCGGCCGTCGGTGAGGCGCCATGGGCGCCGCCGGGCCAACACCCCGACCTCGGTGGCCCACGTGTCGGCGTTGACCGCCGCCAGCGCGCCAGCCAGCGCCGCCAGCGCCCGAGCGTCGGCCGTGCGCCCGTAGATCAGGGCCAGCAGGGCGGCCAATCCGCCATTGGCGAGGACCTGCCAGTGATCCCGGCGACTGCTCTTTTCGAATCCGCCGGCGACCGCCCGCTTGCCTCGGGCACCGAGACGGGAGAGTGCGCTCGAAGAAGTGAAGAACAGCAGCAGCAAGATCGACGGGAGGATTCCGCCAGCGAAGGTCAGCCCGCCGACGACTGTCGCCGCGGCCGCACCGCCGGCGGTTAGCAGTTGCAGGCGAAACGCGGCGAAGGCAATGACGGCCGCCAGTCCAAATCCAATGGCGAGGCTTGGCCAGGTCATACCGCGACATCCCCATCAGGCAACGCGGCAGAGTTGGGGGTGACATGGGGCGGCAGGCCGATTCCCTCCGTCATTGCGAGGCGGCGGCGCTTGGCGGCGAAGCATTTGCCCATCCGTGCGTCATTGCGAGGCGGCGGTTTCCCGGCGACTCTTGCACCACACTGCACCCCACCTGCCCTCCTCGCCAGGACGCCGAGGCGGTGTCCTCGCCAGGACACCGAGGCGGTGTGGCGGGCGGAGCCAAGGAACGCAGTGCGGCGCAGTGCAGGTGAGCGATATCCTCGTAGTGGCAATTCCGATGGGCTCGCTCTCCCCAGCCAGCTGTGGATAACCGTGGAGGTGGCTGTGGAAAACCCGATGTGGGCTTGGGAAAACATGGGGAAATCCATCCGCCGATTCTAGGTCCCGGCTGGGCTGGACCGGGCCTCCACCCAGGCTGATGGAGGGACCTTCGAGCAGGGATCCCTGCCCTCCCGGAGAGACGTGGCGGCAGGCGTCACATACGCAGGCTAAAGCCTGCGGCTACGGAGAGTCTCTCGGCGCCAAGCCTCCCTGGCGCCCAATGGCCTGTGGCTCTAGCCAGGCCTGCCTTCGCCCCTTCGCTCTTTACAGAGCGCCAAGGGCGGCAGGGCCATGGGGATTTTGGGCGAAGGTCACAAATTCAAGCTGTCGCCAGCAATTGGAGAGTTGCCCCCCACAGAAGCAAGTCCACGATCACGGCTACGGCCCAGATGGCATACGCCAAGAGTCGATCGGAGACCTTTCGGTAGAAGGCCGAGCCCAGGGCGAAGTCGGTGACCCAGCACAAGCCCCCGATCACCGGCAGCAAGAGCAAGCGCCCCGCCGGAACAAAAGCATCGGGCGTGCCCTGCGAATCGAAACCGAACGGTACGGAGGCAGGAAGCGAGGCCGCACGCAATCCCAGGAACCCCAGCAGCACCAGCGGCAGTGCGATCCCGGCGAAAAGCAGCGGGCGAGCGATGGGGTCTCTCCACAATCTGGCCGGGAACAAATCCGGCCGAGACGAGCGCGCCTGGATCGGATCGAGGCTGCCTTGGCGGGCGGCGGCAACGAAGGCTCGCTGGAAAGCGTCTGGGTCCGGCGGAGAAATGGCCAGCGCGCCGCCGGGCGAAATCACCAACAACATGCCGCCGGTCCCTCGCGTCGAGAAGAACTCGACCGGGCCCAGGCCTTCGACCTCGGCCTCGCCCACGACGCATCCCGGCCAACGAAAGGCTCCCCGCGGCCGAAGGTTCTTGTGCGGGACCGCTTGCGGGCGCTCCATGCGCACTTCGGGCAGCGGGATCTCCTCGACCGCCAGTCCCCAGCGGACGCCGAGTCCATTGCGGTTGAGCACGTAGCGAGCCGTGATCAGCCCGTGCAAACGGTAGATGGCCAGCCCGGCGATGGCCGCGCCCACGATGGGCAAGGCGGCCCAGACGATCAGCGCCGGGGAGATCGCCGCCTGGGAGAGTTGACCCAGGCCGAAGACGACCCCGGCGACTCCCACCAGGACGATCACGATTCCGATCAGCACACCTTGGGTTCGAGGCGGGGCGACGTCCACGGAAAAGTGGCCAGTGGCCAGTGATCAGTGGCCAGAAACCACTACTGGTCACTGGTCACTGGTGACTGACCACTGTTTTCAGGCGGCCGGGGTTGGCACGACGGAATAGACCGGATCGTTCCAGTGGCGATACTTGCGCAAACGGCCGCGCACCATATCGCCGTAAAGGCCGCGCAGCTGCGTCGTGATCGGCCCCATCACCCCTTCGCCCACCGGGCGGTGGTCGACGCGGGTGACGGCCGTCACCTGAGCGGCGGTGCCGGTGAGGAACAGCTCTTCGCAAATGTAGATCTCGCTGCGATCGATCGCCCGCTCCACCACACGCAGGCCGAGCTCCTCCTGCGCCAGGGTCATCACCGTCCGCCGGGTGATCCCTTCCAGAATGTTCTCGCTCACCGGGGGCGTGATCAGGACGTCGTCGCGCACGATGAAGACGTTTTCGGCGCTGCCTTCGGAGAGGTGGCCGTCCTGGCTGAGCACCAGCGCCTCGTCGAACCCGGATTGAACGGCGTCGGTCTTGATGAAGGCCGAGCTGACGTAGGCGCCGGTGATCTTGCCGCGGGCCGGCAGCGAGTTATCGTCGAGGCGCCGCCAGGAAGACACCGTCACGTGGGCGTCCGTGTCGCGCTCGACGTATTTGTCGAAGGGGACGACGAACATCGCCAGGTCGGGGTGCAGATCGTGCAGGCGGACACCGATGATCTCATCGGTGTTGTAGATCAGGGGGCGGATGTAGCAATCCTGACGCAGACCTTCGCGCAGGGCGAGCTCAACCGTCAGCGCGCGCAATTCGTCGATCTCCAGCCCGATCTCGGCCAGGATCAAGTGCCCCGAGCGCAGCAGCCGCCGCAGATGATCCGGCAGGCGGAAGATGAACAGCTGTTCTTCTTCGGGATTCCAGTAACCGCGGATTCCTCCGAAGACACCCGTGCCGTAGTTCAGGGTGTGATTCATCACCCCGACCTTGGCTTCGCTGTAAGGTACGATCTTGCCTTGGAAGTACGCGTAACGGGGAAGGGACACCGTTCGACGCCTCCTGCCAGACGACGGATGGCCGGGGAACCTGGCCGCCGCGCGAAGGGGCTATCGTTTCGCCTGGCCCTGCTATTATAGCTTGAGGCAGCGCCGCCCGGCAAGACTTAAGGCCTGACGACCAACCTACGAAAGGTGCGAAGAAAGTACCACAGGTGTTGGCAGGGGGAAGGGGGAGGGGAAGTGCTTTCCTCTCCACCCTTCCCCAGACCCCGAACCCCCCGCCCGCGCACACCTGCACCCGCGGCGCACCGCAGGTGCGGTGCAGGTGAGCGGCGGTAAGTGGACCCTTTCCTCTGCGGTACGATCCGCCGCTCTTTGTTCCCCGAATCGCGAGGAGTGTCTCAACCTTGTGGAAGAGGAGCGGCGCATCGCAACAGCAAACGCACAATTCCTTCCAGCGCCGCTTTCAGGGGAGGGGGGACGGGGGCCTGGGGGCCTGAGGGGAGGGGGCTGTGAGCCCCCGCCCCAAGGCCCCCGGAAAGAGAGGACGTAAACCGCCGCCCCTGTGCCCAGATAAGTCGAACCGCCGTTTCGGGGGCGGCCCCGGCTCATCCTGCTGCGAACCGCTGTTACGCCTCATGGAACTCGCCTTCGACCACGTCTTCCGACGATCCACCGCTGGAACCGCCGGATCGGCCGGACGAGCCTTCGGGCGAGGGCTGAGCATACATCTGCTGGCTGAGCGCGTAGCTGGCCTGCTGAACTTCTTCTGTCAACTGCCGGATTCGAGCGGCATCTCCGCCGTTCATCGCCTCCCGCAGCTGGCGGATCTTGTCCTCGATCCGGGAGCGGTCGGCCGCCGGCACCTTGCCGCCCAGTTCAGCCAACGCCTTTTCGGCCTGGTAGGCCATCGTGTCGGCCTGGTTACGCACGTCGACCAGTTCGCGGCGCTGCTTGTCGTCGGCGCCGTGACGCTTTGATTCCTCGACCATCCGCTCGACGTCCTGCTTGCTCAGGTTGGTCGAGGCGGTGATCGTCACCTTCTGCTCGCGGCCGGTCGCCTTGTCGCGGGCGGTCACGTTCAGGATGCCGTTGGCATCGATGTCGAAGGCGACTTCGATCTGCGGCACCCCGCGCGGCGCGGACGGGATCCCGTCGAGCCGGAAGCGGCCCAGGGTCATGTTGTCCTCCGCCATCGGACGCTCGCCCTGCAACACGTGGATGTCGACGGCGGTCTGGTTGTCGTCGGCCGTCGAGAAGGTCTCGCTCTTCTTGATGGGGATGGTCGTGTTGCGCTCGATGAGCACGGTCATCACGCCGCCCAGAGTCTCGACGCCCAGCGAAAGCGGCGTGACGTCCAGCAGGAGTACGTCCTTCACGTCACCGGCCAGCACACCGCCCTGGATGGCGGCCCCGACGGCCACGACCTCATCCGGGTTGACGCTCTTGTTCGGCTCCTTGCCGGTGAGCGATCGGACCAGATCCTGGACCATCGGCATGCGCGTAGCGCCCCCGACGAGCACGACCTCGTCGATCACGCTCGCCGACAGGCCGGCGTCTTTCAGCACGGATTCGAACGGCCCGCGCAGGCGAGCGACGAGCTTTTCGCTGAGTTGCTCGAAGCGGGCCCTCGTCAGCTTGAGCTGCAGATGGCGCGGGCCGCTGGCGTCGGCCGTGATGAACGGCAGATTGATCTCCGCCTCGCTGAGGGAAGACAACTCGATCTTCGCTTTCTCCGCCGCCTCGCGTAACCGCTGCAAAGCCTGGCGGTCCTGGCGCAAGTCGATCCCGTGCTCCGTCTTGAACGCCTCGGCGATATGGTTGAGGATGACCTGGTCCCAGTCGTCGCCGCCCAGATGGGTGTCACCGTTGGTGGCCTTGACCTCGACGACACCGTCGCCCACTTCCAGCAGGCTGACGTCGAAGGTCCCGCCGCCGAGGTCGAAGACCAGGATGGTCTCGTTGGTCTTCTTGTCGAGACCGTAGGCCAGGGCCGCCGCCGTCGGCTCGTTGATGATGCGCATCACTTCCAGACCGGCGATCTTGCCGGCGTCCTTGGTCGCCTGGCGCTGCGAGTCGTTGAAGTAGGCCGGCACCGTGATGACGGCCTTGGTCACCGGCTCGCCCAGGTAGGCCTCGGCATCGGCCTTGAGTTTGGCCAGGATCATGCCCGAGATTTCTTGCGGGGTCGCCTCGCGACCGTTGATCGAGGTCTTCACCCGTACGTCGTCGCTGGGCCCGGGCACGACCGTGAAGGGAACCATCTTGCGCTCGACTTCGGTCTCCCCGTAATGGCGACCGATGAAACGCTTGATGGAATAAATGGTGTTCTCGGAGTTGACGACCGCCTGGCGCTTGGCCGCCTGGCCGACCAGCCGCTCGCCCTTCTTGGTGAAAGCCACGACCGACGGGCACAGATTGCCGCCTTCGGCGGTCGGGATGATTGTCGGCGAGCCGCCTTCCATGACTGCCACGACGCTGTTGGTCGTCCCCAGGTCAATACCAATGATTTTCGACATGCTTACACCTCGTCTTGATCGGACTCTGCCTACCATCCTAGCCGGTGCCCGATAGAGGATAGTTAACAGAGGATTGGAGCGGTGTTGGCGCGCCTCCAGACACCGGGTTTCTTCCAGAAACCCGGTGTCTCCCACAGCGTTGGCGACGGCCGTGATGCGGCAGCCGCCGCTTCGACTGCGGCGTGGGGCCTTCAGCCTCACGCCTCCGCTCAGCGCAGGGGAGAGGTTAAATTCCTCCCTGAGCGGAGCCCGGCCCTGAGCGATGTCGAAGGGCCGGGCGAAGTCGAAGGGCCCGACCGAAAGCGCGCTCCAAGGCCAATGACGACGCAGGCTAAGCCTGCGGCTACGGTG
>DATEVL010000148.1:0-19420 GCA_035281845.1 Anaerolineales bacterium
TGCTCTCGCGCACTTCCTGCTTCGGCACATCGTTGGCGTACAGGACGGCCATCACAACCACCGCCACCAGCGTCGCCGGGGCGAAGATGAGCGCTGTCCGGATCAGATCGTCGCCCGGCAGGCGGGCCAGCAAAGCATTGAAACGTGTGGGCTGGGTGTAGAACGCAGCCAGGGCGACAACCGAGATCAACAGCAGCAGGGCCGAAGGCAGAAGCACGACCATCGCCAAGACACGGCTCGGACTCCAGCGATCAGCCGGACCGGGCCGATCACCGGGGACCATTACCAGATCCTCTGCCGATGAACGCGAGGAGGCCCTGCGACTCTCCGCCGCGTTCCTCAGCGAAGGCCGCGGGGTGGAAGGAGGGTTTCACGCGGCTCAGGGCTCGATCCGAATCTCGACCGACGCCAAGTGCAGCGTCTGGCCGAAGGCGGGGCTCGGATCGAGCACGACGATTCGCCCGGGCCCCGCCGAGCTTACCGAATAGGAGACATCCGCCGTGAAGGGACCGTGCACGCCGTAGTCCGGCGCGCTGACGATGGTTGAGGCCCTTCCCAGGAGCTGTCCGTCCGCGTCGTACACCTCGACGACAAGCGTCTGTTCGAAGCTTGCCAGGCCGATCCCTTCGACGTGCGCCACGCCGCCGCTGATCGTGCCGGCCGGGGCGGGAGCGGTGATCAGGATCAACTCGGCGTGCGGCTCGGCCGCCCGGATGTCCTCCGGGCCGGAAGCGGCCAGGGTGACCTGCGCGGTCGCGAGATGGGTCCGTCCGCCGTCGCGCGGGCTGACGGCGATGACGCGTACTTCACCTGGCTGCTCGGTGGCCGCTTCATTAGTAAAGACAACGTCGGCAGCGAAGAGCCCGCGTTGGCCGAGCTCCGCCTGGATCAGGACCGGCTGCTCAGCAAGGACCCGTTCCACACCTTCATAGAAGGCGACCAGCTGGAGGGCCAGCGTCTGCTCGAATGTGGAATCGGCGACGCCTTCGACATGCACGCGACCGACCAGCCGCGAGCCGTTCCCAGGCGTCAGGATCAAGATCGCTTCTTCGGGCAGGCCGCCCGTCTCCGGCGGCGTGGTCGCCTCATTGCCTGTTGCAGCGCGCTCGGTGGATGGTGCAGACGTCCCTATGGGCAAGGCGCTATTGGTCCCCCGCGAAGGGGAGAAAACGCCGCATGCGATAACCGCCGCCGCCAGGCCTAGGATGGTGTACTTGATCGGCCTCATCTTTGCCCTCTTCGGGCAGTGTAACCGGCGGTTTCGGGTTTGACAGTAGAACAAATGTTCTGTATACTGTAGGCGGCATGTGGACCCGCCCCTCTCCCGCCATTCCGGTTTCGACCACAGACCGGCCTGCCCCAGGAGGACCTATCCTGGTCGAGGCCGGCGACGACCTGGCCGAGCAGCTGTGGCACCTGGCCCGGGCGCGGGGAGAGACCCCCGAAATCCTCGCCGCCGATCTGCTTCGCCGAGGGTTGGAAAAGGAAGCGCGCAGGAAGCAGGCGGAGTCCGCCTTGGCCGCCCTCACCCCGCGCCAGCGCGAGGTCACCCGTTTGGCCATCAGCGGCCAGACCAATCGGCAGATTGCCCGCGCCCTATGGCTCTCGCCGGAGACGGTCAAGACCCACCTGCGTCGCGCCCTCGAGCATTTCGACCTCCACAGCAAGGCCGAGCTCCGTTTGCTTCTGATCGACCTTGGAGATGACATCAAGAACAGTGATCAATCACCAGTAATCAGCGGCCAACAGTCGGCCCGCGCTCTCTGACCACTGACCACCGATCACGAGGCCCGGCGCAGGAGCTGACCCGACCTCCGTACGTAGCCGCAGGCTTGCGCAGCACCCCGAGCCGGCACTTGCGCTGCGCGCAGCGCAGTGCAGGTGAGCGAGGGGTTAGCCTGCGCCGGGCCTCGGCCAGAGCTCCTCAGCCTGTTCGCCAGCGGTGGGGCATCGACAACGCAACCGCGCCAATCACCCCAAAGCCTCGTGTGCTACCATGGACCCCGGTGAGGAGGGGTCCGCCGCGTCATCCCGGATCCACGGCAGCGTGCCTCCAGACAGCCAGAACCTCGACCAGCAGGCACTGCAACGCCTGCAACAGATCAGCGCCGAGATCCTCGGTCAGCTCGACCTCGATCCGCTGCTGGCCTCGATCATGACCGGCGCCGCCGATCTCCTCGACGCCTCCCAAATCAATCTCTACCGCTACGTCCCGAGCCGCGACCTGCTGGAAACCTGGATCCACCTGCGCGCGCCGGAGGGTGTCACTTGGATCGAACACCGACGCGGGGATGGCGTCGCCGGCAGGGTCCTCCAAACCGGGCGCGGCCTGCGAATTGACGACTACGACCACTGGGAAGGCAGGTCGACCCAATGGCCCACGGGCGTCACCGGACCGGGAATGGCGGCCCCGATTCGCCGGTCGGAAGAGCTGCTGGGCGTGATCACCGTTGCGCGCCCGCCGCACAGCCGCCTCTTCACCGAGGCGGACCTGACCCTGCTCCAGCTCTTCGCCAACCAGGCCGCCGTCGCCATCGCCAACGCTCAACTCTACGCCGGCGTCAGCCGCAAGGCCGACGAGCTGTCGAAGCTCTATGACACCTCGCTCGACATCGTCAGCCAGCTCGATCTCGAGAGCGTTCTTCAAGCCACCCTGGAGCGGGCCACCAACCTGCTGGACTGCTCCGCCAACCTCAGGTTGCATGACCCAGAGCAGGACATGCTCGTGCCACTGCTCCCTCTCAAGCAGCCGCAAGACATCGCCTATGCTCTTCTGAGGCCGACGGAGGGACTTTCCGGTCGAGTCTTCACCACAGGCGAACCCCTCATCGTGAACGACTACGATCACTGGGAAGGTCGTTCACCCCAGTATCCCCCGGGAGTCATCGGCCGCAGCATGGCCGCTCCCCTCCGTCAGGGAGACCAGATCATCGGCGTCCTGGCCCTCAACCGAACGTCCGATGGCCTTCCCTTCACCGGCGACGATCTGCAGCTGCTGAGCCTGTTCGCCAACCAGGCCTCGGTGGCGATCACCAACGCCCGCCTCTACGCCGATTCGCGGCTGCAGAGCCAGGAGTTGGGCCACCTATACGAAACCTCGCTCGACATCACGGGCCGCCTCGACCTCAATGACCTGCTCGACGCCGTCATTCGCCGTACCTCAGCTCTGATCCAGGCACAGCAGGGCGAGATTCTCCTCTACGATGCGGAACGGGACGTTACGACAGCGTTCCTTAGCCTTGGCTTGGACGAGGCCGGCCTGCCTACAGACATCCATTCGGTCGGCCTCCCTCCCGACGGCCTCGACGGCCTCGTCATTCACTCCAGACGCGCAGTGCGCCTCGACGATTACCAGCAGTGGCCGGGTCGGTTGAAGACTCCCGGGCCGGCAACCATGGGGCCAATGCTCGGGGTGCCGATCGTCCATCGCGGTCAGATACTCGGATCCTTCAGCCTGGCCCGGGCGCCCGGAGCGCCGCCGTTCAGGGACCAAGATGAACGCCGGCTCACGCTGTTCGCCAATCAGGCCGCCGTCGCCATCGCCAACGCACGTCAGGTTGAGCAGTTGGAGAGTTTCCATGCACAGCAGGTCGAAAAGGAGAGGCTCGATCAGCAAGTGCGGACGGCGCAGGCCGTTCAGGCCGGATTGCTCCCGCTCCAGCTTCCCGTGGTCCCCGGGTGGGATATCGCCGCCTTGTGGCGCCCGGCGCTGCAACTCGGCGGTGACTATTACGACTTCATCCCGCTTGGCCTCGATCGCTGGGCCTGCGTGATGGGCGATGTCTCGGACAAGGGGATCCCGGCGGCGTTGCTCATGGCCTCGGCACGCAGCCTGTTCCATGCCTATGCCGCGCCCGATCTCCGACCCAGTCTGGTTCTGGAACGCGTCAACCATGACCTCGTCGCCACTTCCCATTCGGGGATGTTCGTCACGGCTGTCTACGCCGTGGTCGATGCCTCCACCGGCGTCATCCAGCTCTCGGCCGCCGGCCACCCCCCGCCTCTACTCATTCGGCACCCTGGCCGCGAGGTCCGGGTGATCAAGCTCCGAGGTCTCCCGTTGGGCATCCTGGAAGAAGCTCCGTTCCAAGATGAGACGGTCAACCTCCAGCCGGGGGAGCGGATCGTCTTCTACACCGACGGGGTGACCGAGGCCACCAGCCTCACCAGGGAATTGTTCGGGGCGTCGCGCCTCGAGGCGTTTCTCGCCCACTTCGCATCGGGTTCATCAGGCCAACTGATCGACGGCCTCGACTTGGCCGTCCGGGACTTCGTCGGCGCCCATCCCCAGTCGGACGATGTGGCCTACCTGACGCTTCGCCGGGAAACCTGACATTCGGCTTCGGAGGACGGCATGGGATACGATACGACTCTCGCTGACCGCATCCGCAAGGCCCTCGGCCGACAGACCGGTCTGACGGAGAAGGAGATGTTCGGCGGCGTCGCCTTCATGGTACGTGGCAATATGGCCTGCGGCGTCAGCGGGAAGGAAATGATGGTTCGCGTGGGACCGGCCGGGCACGACGCGGCGATGAAGGAGCCCCACGTGCACCCCTTCAACCTTTCCAGCGGGAAACCTCCCAGAGGATGGCTGCTCGTCCGGCCGGCCGGGCTCAAGACCGACGCCGAGGTAAAGGCTTGGGTCAAGCGAGGCGTGGCTTTCGCGCTAAGCCTGCCGCCGAAGTGACGGCCTGGGATCATGACCAGGCCCAAGCTCGAAACTCGCGCCCCTTTGCCGAGGTCAAGGGGTCTTCCTCCAGGCGACCGGCGGGCCGTCTCGGCTTGACAGACGATTACGTATCGATGTCGCCTGGCGCTCCCGTTCCGGACCTCGTTTCTCTTGCCGAATCGATCGACCCTTTCCGGGATCGCTTCAACTACCTTTCGGACATCCCACGGCTTGTCGCTGTGGTTTCTCCGACCTGACCGCCCTGCCTGCGCGGCGCCCGTGCGGTGCACAACCTGACATTGGAACGGGGCGGATCCATGGCCAGCCTATTGATCTGGATTCACATGCTGCATGCCGACGGCCCGGACTCAGCCCGCCGCGCCGGCCAGGCTCTCCAGGCCGGTCACCTGACTCATTTCTACGACCCCCGCCGTCGGGTTGGAAAGGCCGTCGCCCCGAGGCTGGGCGCGGCTCGGGCCGTGGTCTGGGACGTCTATCTCTTCTACCCCTCGGGCAGCCGCTGGGAGGAACCGGCTCCGTCGCCGGCGGATTGGGCGCATCAGCTGGTTACAGCGTGGGCGGACGCTGCCCACTACCGTTGGGAGGACGAACTGACGCGTTGGCTCAACCAAGCGACGCGGGGGCACGAGAGTGGAGATTAGAGATTGGCGATCAGGGCGGGACCTAATTGCTAATCTCCAATCGCCACTCTCCAATCTCCGTTCTCACCCCTCGGTCAGCACCATCTTCCTCGCCCCATCCATCCGATAGCCCAGCCAGGCCTGCGGGATCGCCTTCGAGACCGACAACGATCCGTCGTCCATGGCCTCCCACATCTCCTGGAACGGGGCCTTGCCCGCCACCCATTTCTCGGCCACGACCACGCCGTGGCCGGGCAGCACGGTGAAGACGAGAGTCCGCGGGTCATTCGGATGGCGTAAACACTCGGCCCGACCAAAAGCGCGTTCGATGGCGACGGCCTGAGCCTCCGTCGAGCACGAGACCGGATACCTGTAATACGGCGCATCCAAGGGAACAAACTCCGCCCGCTCCGGGTCGTACGAAGCCATGCCGCGGTGGCCGTGCAGCTTCGAACGCAGCACCGGCGCGCGGCCGGCGAGACCGGGGAGATCCACGCTAGGAAGTACAGCATCCATGCGCATCATCTCCACCGCTTCCGACGAGGGCGGGATGTTGCTGTGTCCTTCCACTTGCCGGACGACGGCGCCGGCGCCATCCGCTCGCACACCCACGATCAGTGCCAGCTCGTCTTCGCTGATCCGCCCTTTGTCGACCGGCCGGGCGCTTCCGGTGATCGTCGTCACCAGGGCCCGGGCCTCCAAATCCCACGTAGCGAAGCAGCCTTCACTGTATTGAGTCGAAACGGCCTGGGCCAGGCCGGGGACGTTGACCAGATCGGCCACCCGCACCATCTCGGTGAAGAACGAGCGTCGCCCGAGCTCGAGCGAGGCCCGGATCATCGCCCCCGGTGTGCTCAGAGAGCGCCAGGCGGCCGCCGACAGGGGCGGCTCCTGGATTTCATGCTGGGTTACCTCGCGTGTCGAGACGGCCGTCGCCATGCGCCGGGCCATGTCCTCATAGAAGGTCTCTGCGTCGTCGAACGCTACATGCGGATACGCGCCGACGAGGTCCATGTGGTAGGCCGCCCGCGGGCGATCGTCGGCCACCAGGAGAATCACCCGGATGCAGATCGCCTGCGACTGGACGAGCCGCACCAACGACAGCATCGGGCCCCCGCGGCGGCCCTGCTCGATGAGAACCCGGTGGGCCCGCTCGGTCAAACCGGGGAAGGCGAAGTCGGCCGGATCGGGCGGTTCCTTGGCCAACGCCGTATCGAAACGCGCCAGGATGGCCTGCAATTCGGCCGGGCTGATGACCACCAGGGTGATCACCGTCGGCGAATGCGTCAGGCCAAGAGCACGTCGATGGGAAAGCATCAACGCCCGGCGCCACGGCACCGGCTCACCGAAGCGGGCGGTCGTCAGGATCAGGTTGGTCGTCCCGTTCGGGGCGCCGTGGACGTCGTGGCCGGTGCGCCCTAGATGATCGAGGAAGGCGGGCAGCATCCCCTCAAGAACGGGGTGGTCGCATCCCGGCACATAGGCCAGCCGCAGCGGTGCCCACCAATCATGCGCCGCCGGCGCGGCCGCCACGCTTCGTTGCGCGATTGCTATGCGATTCATCACCTCAGCCATTTCCGCCACCACTCCAAGTCATACAGCTCGGGCGTACACTCTGTGATTCTTGTAGGCGACCCCCCCGATGGTCTCCAGGTCGCTCCGCATCTGGACGGCGCTTTCCGCCACTTGCGTCAGATCGGCATGCTGGAAGCCCGCTTCCCGGATCGTCTTCTCCATCTCGCCGTAGAGCAGGGCATTGCCGCCGCGGCCTTGGATCTCCGGCAACACTCCGGCGCCGTTGATCGCCACCCACTTCGTCCGGCGCATCTCCCACAACAGATCGAGGATGCTCAGCGGGTGCAGGCGTCCGCCGCCTCGCTGCAGCGCCGCCGAGACGTCGCGGAAGGCGAAGAGGAACCCGACGACCTCGTCGCCGCGGGCGATGATCTTGATCAAGCGCGGGTCGGCGACGGCCAGGAGCGAGTCGGTCAGGAAGCGGATCTCTTCCCGGCTCAAGGGGTAGTATTCCCAATTGTCGACGAAGGCGCGGTTGTAGGCGTCGCCGATGCGATCGGCCCAGGCGCGCAACTCGCTTTTCGAACGGAAGCGCACGACGCGCAACCCGCTGCGGGCCGCCGCCCGCTCGGCCACGCGTTGGACGCGCGACGGGAGCCGGAACCGGTCTGCTCCGAGATAACACGAGACGAAATCTACGACCTTCTCGAAGCCGAGCCGCTCGACGAAGGCGGGGTAGCTCGGCGGGTTGTAGTTCATCATGGTCATCGCCGGACGGAACTCGTAACCGTCGACGAGCAAGCCGTAACCGTCGAGCGGCCCGAATCCCTTCGGGCCCACGAGCGTGTCCAGCGAACGGGCCCGGGCCCACTCGGCGGCGCGGTCGAAGAGTGCCGCCGCCGAGTCAAAATCGTTCTCGCATTCGAACAAGTAGAACTGGGCCTGCCGCGTGCCGTGGTATTGGTTGTACGGCCGGTTCTCGAGCACCGCGATCCGGCCCATGAGGGTCTGGCCGCGGCGGGCGAGGAAGAAGTCGGCGTCGGAATGCCGGTAGAAGGGATGGTTGTCGCGGTTGAGTTGCAGGGTGGCGTCCATCCGCAGCAGCGGCACCCATAACGGATGGCCGGCGTATAGACGGAACGGCAGGCGGAGAAACTCTCGGACCTGATCTCGTTTGCGGGTGTCGACGAGATCGATGGTGACTTGGCCGCTCTTGTCGGACGGCATGGCGGAGGCCCGCGGCACCACGCCGCGTCCTTCCTTCAGCGATTGGGTCGTGACTTGGGAAGCCGCCATGTCAAAAAGGAGAAACTGGGTCGGATTGTAACACCCGCCGTAGGCCGCTACAATTTCGTGCCTTGAGGAGCCTGTGACCGCTGCCCGCTTCCTTCGCTTGCCGGCGAACCTGCTGCTCGATCTCCTCACCATGCGCCACGTGGAAGGTCGTGCCCACCTGCCATCGGGCGGGCCGAGCATTGTTGTCGCCAACCATTTGAGCTTCCTCGATCCGGTCCTGGTGTTCGCCCTGATCGGCGGCGACGATCTTTCCGCCTGGACGGCCGAGAAGTGGCAGCGCAATTTGGTCTACGGGACGTTGCTGCGCCTCGGCAATGCTTTTTTCATCCGGCGGGGCCACGTCGACCGCCGGGCCCTCGATCGGGCCGCCGATTGGCTGCGGGCGGGAAAGATCTTCGGGATCGCACCGGAGGGGACCCGCAGCCGCAGCGGCGGTCTGGGGCCAGCCAAGACGGGCGTTGCCTATCTAGCCGATGTCTCCGGGGGGCCGATTGTGCCCATCGCACACTGGGGAACCGAGACGACGATCCGCTGCTGGATCCGCCTTCGACGGCCGCACATCGAGATCCGCGTCGGCCAGCCGTTCACTTTGCCGCCCCTCGACCCGGAGGACCGCGGAACCTCGCTGCGGCGAAATGCCGACGAGGTCATGTGCCATTTGGCGGCCTTGCTTCCGCCGGCCTACCGCGGCGTCTACGCCGGCCATCCGCGGTTACGCGAGCTGCTCCTCCCCGAATGAGGCGGCTCCGAGGCCGAGGCGATCGGAGAACCAGAGCCCAGGCAGGACGGACGTCGCCGGCGCGCCTTCCCTTGGACTTGCCTCTACGCGACGGGCGCGCCTACTGGAGGAAGTACAGGGTGTTGATGTAGGAGAAGATCTCGCCGCTCTCGGTTATCCCCACCTGCGCCAGCGGCGGCATGCTGCCGTCGTCTGTCGGTGCGGCGAGTCCCCATCGAAAGAAGTTCACTCCGCCGGATTTCGCTCCAGCTTCGAACGTAAGCTGTTCCCGCATAGCCTCGAAGTCCGGGAACTCGCGCCGGATGAGGTCTTCGGCGATCGTCTGCAGTTCGTCCCGGCTGAGGGCCGGACCGGCCGACGGCGGCGACGCGGCGCCGGGGTCTATTTCCAAGACCTTCCCAGCCACGACTGCCACCAAGTAGGAGGTGCCGCGCTCGTCCTCGAAACGCGCCACACGCAGGACCCCGCTGGGCGAATTACCCATGTAGGTCACCTCGCGAAAGGCGATCGCGCTCGGCATGCCGGAGGGGAAAAAGCGCGTCGGATCCTGCAGGAAGGCGCGGATCGTCTCGATCGCCTCGGTCTGCGCGATTTCGGTCTGGACGCCGTCTTCCGAGTCGAAGCACAGCATCGGATGCGAGGCGATGTCCGGGAGCGCCATCGCTGCAAGTTCGGCGCGGGTGAAGCATGGGATCAGCGTTAGCTGAGGCGCGGGGGTGGCCGGCGGAGAGACGAAGGCCATTGTGGCCGTCGCCTCCGCAAGCCAGGAGGAGAGGCCGGTAGCGGCTGGGCAGTGCATGCGACGAGCGTCAGCAACGCCAGCAGCAATATTGGCGCGGCCCATCGGCACGGGAAGCGCATAGATGCAGTCCTCCGACGTGCGATCGATGACAATGCTATCAGACTGCCTGCGGCGCCAGGTCAGCTCGGTTCTAACGAACGATTCTCGGCTGCACCCACAAGGCCTCGTCTCCGGCCGGGTCGCCGCGGCTGTCAACGGCCAGGATGAAGTTCACCTTCTTGCCTGCCAGGGACGACAGGTCGAAGTCGACCAGCTGGAACCTCCCGTCCAGTTTCTCCGTCCAGCTGGCCAGGTTCTTGACCTCGCCGGAGCCAATACGGCGTTGCAGTAGGAATTTCACGTTGCAGCCGGAGGCGCCAGACTGGCACGCCAGCAGAGCACGGAAGTGATCGCCTTTCTTGACCTCGAAGCTCGGGTACTCGCCGCGAATCCAGCCGTCCCCGCTGGCGGGCGGCTGGGTCCACAGCCCCGGTTCGTTCTCCACCCGTTTGCCTTCCAGCGCCGGGTTGTCGACGCGGACGACGAACCCTTCCGCTGCGCCGGCCGTCCCAGGGCAGGGGAGGTCCCCGTCGTCCGTGCTCCAGCTGGCGGCGCAGGCGTCATCGACAAAGCTGTAGACGGACTTCTTCGGTCGCACGACTTCGATATCGACCCAGATCGCCCCATCCGCAGTCGGCCCGATGCCGAAGCGCGCTCCGGAGTTGCCACGCAGACGCCAGTAACCTTGGTAATGACCACGGTCCGACGGCGCCTTCAGCCGGACCGAGATGTCGACGGTGCTGTCGACCGCCACGGGCTTCTCCAGCTCTACACTGTCCGGCCCGTCCATATGGTCGCCGTCGGAGAAGACCAGGCTATATCCTTCGTCCCACGCGCAGCGGCCGATGTTGCGCACGCGCCAGGTCTTGGTGAAGCTCTGGCCGGGCTCCAGATCGGTGCCGTCTGGGACGCTGATGTCTTTGACGAGGGCGGCCCAGTTGCAGGGAATGGGCGTGGCCGTGGCGGTCGGCGCCGTCGTGGGCGTATAGAAGGTAGTGGCGGTGGGACTGGGCGTCTCGCTCGCCGTCGGTGGGGCCGATGTCGGTGTCTCCGTTGGCGGCGGGGTCAGGCTGTCTAGCGCGGCCAGGGTCTGGGCGACCACTGTGGCAACCCGGTCGTTGCCGCCGGGAGTCGGGACGGCGAGCTGACTAAGGCTGCAGGCAAGGCCCAGCAGGGCAGTCAGGGGGAGCGGCCACAGGCTGGTCTTCTTGTCTTTCATGGCAGGTTCTCCGTGGAAACCAACGCTGTACTCCCATAGTCTATGATGAGACGGCGCCTGTGAGGAAATCGTTCCAAGAGGATCGCAACCCATCCTTCAACCGAGGTTGTTTCTAAGAGCTGAGGTCAGGGAGAGTGGTCAGTGATCAGAAGAGCACATCGATCGCCAGTCAACTGACCACTAACCACCGACCATTGACCACTGATTGATGAGTGCAGAGATGCCGCTACCTCAGCCAGTTGTTGAAGGCGAGCAGAATGCTTGCGACCACGCTCACCACGGCGGTCCCCACGATCGCCAGGCCGACGAGCGCTCTCGAAGTGCGCGTCGTGGCGCCGGCATAAGCTGCCCATGCGCCCAATCCGGCCAGAACGATAAGTAGAGGGGACACATCCAATAGGTACCTCGCCGTCACAGCGTAGAGGGACAAGAGGGGAATTAAGCCCGCGAGGCATCCCAGCAGAATACAGGCCACGATCGGTCTTAGATTGGTGCCCTGGCCAAACCCAAGTCCCTCCGTTGCGGTGATGTCCCTGGAGCCGGGAATGGAGCTGCAGGAGAGCGTCCACAACAGGGATACTGCGAAGAGAAGGAACGGCGTCGTGAAAACGAGACCTGTTACGAGTTCTCCATAGAAGAAATCGGGGTGGGGAATGGCGATCGGGCCGATCGATCGACCCGCTAGGATCGGCCTCAGGTATGGGGCCTCTCCGATCATAGATGCGGGTGCGAAGGCGTAGTTGTAGAGATTGACCGGGATGTTTGCCAGGCGGAAGGCTGCCAGGGTCCCCTCGGCTTGGCCGGCGGGAGCCCCAAGAGTGTATCGCCAGCCGAACTCCAGCGGGTTCGAGAACCTAGCGAAGTTGTAGGACGCGATCAAGGCGACCGAGGCGACGATCGGGATGGCCAGACGCGCAACCAGCCATCCTCCAGAACCGAGGTTTGAATCCTCTCGTCTTCTCCACACCAGCCAGACGAGAACAGCGGAGCATGCCACGATCGGGAACAGCAGCACGGACCGTGTGGCGAATGCGAGGCCCCACAGAATCCCCACCAACACCAATCTCCCGGGGCTTGCGCGGCCGCCCGAGAGGATGGGGAAGGCGGCGACGAGCCCGGCCATCAAGAAGGCCGCGCCGTGCAGGATGGCCGCCTCGTAGATCCGAGGGCCGTCGAGAACCCAAGGCAGGGGATAGGCGAGCCCGGCGAGAACCAATGGAGGGATGAGCAGCCAACTTGGCAACGGCCGGAAGAACCGGCGCCACGCCAGAACGAAGAACGCAGCTGTGAAGGCGAAGAGGAATGCGGCACCAACGAAGGCAAGAGTGCTGTCGCCCACCGTGCCAATCCCGGCAAGCTTGAGCGGCGCGAGGAGTGCCGCCGGCGCTGGCCCCCAGTACAGGTAGTACTTCCCGTCGTAGTAGGTGACGTCGAACAATAGACAATCAGAGGTCTGCCCCTGCTGGCAGCGAGGGATCTGACCGTGCTCGGCGGGGTCGTACGGATTGCTCAAATCGGCAAGCCGTGGGTCGGGCACAGCCTTGAGGTTGGCCTGCCCCGAGGCGAACGCCTCGGCGAGCATGTCGTAGTAGAGCGTTGTCGTGGGCAGGGCGGCCGGATCTCCGCCCGTAACGAGGTACGCGTAGAGCCCCATGATGGCGAGCGACACGAGCGACAGCGACAGCCACAACCCAGGACCCATCGCCCGAGGCGGCGCGGCAGACGCCTCCATCTGAAAACCTTGTCCGATTGCCGCGGGCGCCTGCCTTAATGGCGAGGATATGCCAAGCCACTTTCGAATCGGGCTTGCCTGGGCGAAGAGAATCGCCCCGAGGCCAAGGGCGAGGAGGGCGATGCGCCGGGGTCCCATGACCGGATTGTTGTCGAGGCCGAGAGGGTAGGCGGCGACCGCCACGGTCGCCAGAGCAAGGCCACCCAGAGTCAGCATCCACCGGGGGAGGGAGCGGCAGAGGAAGCTTCTCAATGGAGGGATGGTTTTCGACCGGCGTGGATCCGACGGCCTGGGCAGCGCTGGCCAGGAGCCTGACTCACGATCCGGCTACGAGGGTGAGCCCGGGGCGGGTATCGCCGGCGCCTCGGCGCGGGTCATTATATCAACGCGCCTCTGGCAGATGAGGTCGGCATAGTGACCGTGGGCGAGATCCCCGGCGATCGGGTGGCGGCCTGCGCTGCGTCTGCCTTGCGTCAGGGGCGTTCCCTTCCCCCGCTGGGGGGAGAAGGTTTCATCCTCTTGTGTGATTGCGGCAAGACTATTTCCACGTTATGAATAGAACAAATGTTCTTTACCCCTCTTCTCCGTCGAGCGGCGCGTGGCTGAGCGCCTGCCTTCCCCCTTCGATCCCTCAAGGCTGCCCGCCTCGGCGGACGGCTCCTTCTCCGACGTCGAGGTCCCCTACGGGATGCGAAGCGCGACCCTGGAGACGCTTCTCCAGCCGCGTCTTTCGCTCTTCTGGGGAACCCAGGCCCCGACCCGTGCGCTGCTCACCGCGGCCACCACCATGGCCGCCGGCGGCCTCCCCGTCCGTCTTTTCGACGGTGGCAACAGCTTCGATGGATACTTCGTCGCCCGCCTGGCGCGCCAGCTTGCCCTCTCAGTCCCGCGGCCTGCGGCCGAGTCCCTCGACGAACCCGCAGGGGATCGCGCTTCGTCGCGCCTTCGCATCGCGCTTCGTCGCGCTTCGCATCGCGCTTCGCATCCCGCAGGGGATCCCGTAGGGGACTCCGGAGGGGGCACCCCAGAGGGGCATCGCGCTTCGCATCCCGGAGGGGATCCCGCAGGGGATCCCTACGACACTCTCGACCGGATGCACTTGTCGCGAGCGTTCACCTGTTTCCAGCTGGCCGAGCTCATCGAGAACGCCCCACCCGGGTCGGAGCCGCTCGTCGTGCTCGAACTGTTGGCGACCTTCTACGACGAGAGCGTCCCCCTGCGCGACAGCGAGCGCCTGCTGGCCACGACGCTCGCCCACCTGCGGCGCCTGGCCGCCGCCGGCCCGGTCATCGTCGGCGCCCGCGAGCCGCAAACCCTGGTGAAAGAGCGTTGGTTGTTGCTCGATCAACTGCAAGCCAGCGCCGACGCCGCCTGGATGCTGCGCCCGCCCGCGCCGCAACCCGTTCTTCAACCGAGGTTGTTCTAAGAGCAGTGGTCAGTGGCACATCGTCATTGCGAGGAGCGAGGCGACGAAGCAATCTCCCCAGTGAGGAGATTGCCACGCCGGCGAAACGCCGGCTCGCAATGACGTCCCGTCCACCGACCACTGACCACTGACCACTATCCGATGGGTCGCACACTCCCTTCCATCACCAACGCTGTCCTGCATGAGCAGCAATCGCTCAACCGCTTCCGCCGCGCCCTGCGCCGGACCGACCAGCGCGCCCTCGACGACCTGTTCGCTGCCTCGCGCCATCACCTGGCCGCCGCCGCCTATGCCTCTCACCTGCTGCCCTTCGAGATCATGCTGCTGTCGATGCTCGTCGAGGAACACAAGCAGGTGCTGCACCTGCAGCTGGAGCTGGAGCGCCTGCAGCTCCTGCTCGACTTTGGTCGCGCTTCGCATCCCGAAGGGGACCCCGCGGCCGTCGGGGACCCAACGGCTTCTACCTACGTGCCCACCGACGCGCCGGGCGCGGAACCACTCTCCCTCCTGCCGGACCCATATGCCCTCCACGACGCCTCCCCTTCGCCCTACCTCCCTCGCAATGGTCGGAACGAAGAGGAGGCGCAAACAGGGGCCCCAGAGGAGCATCGCGCTTCGCATCGCGCTTCGCATCCCGCAGGGGATCCCGCAGGGGATCCCGCAGACGACCCGCCCTTGCGAAAACGCAAATGGTGGGCCGGCGGTTGACATGGAGTGCGTAGCCGCAGGCTTTAGCCTGCGCCTGCCCGCAGCCTAAAGGCTGCGGCTACGCCACTGACCACTGTCTTATGCCATCCCTCTCCGCCTGGCTGTTCGATGTCTACCCCAGCGGCCCGGGCATGCTCGTCTGGCTGCTCGACGAGCACGGCCGCATGCACGCCCTGCGCGATGACGACTTCGTCCCCTGCTTCTACGCCCGCGGCCCGGAGGACGAGCTGGCGGCGCTCAGCAACCTGCTGCGGGCTCGCCGCCTGCCGACCCTGCGGCGCACCGAGCGCCGCGATCTCTTCCTCGACCGCGACCTGGAAGTGCTCGAAATCGGCGTGCCGATGCCGTCCATGCTGCCGGCCGTGCTGCGCTGGGCATCGGAAGCCCAACCCAACCTGACCTACTACGACGCCGACATTCCGCTGCCGCAACGCTACGTCCTGTCGCGCGGCGTCTTCCCTCTGGCCCTATGCCAGGTGGAGTACGAGACTGAGGAGAAACCGGATTTCTCAAGAAACCCGGTTTCGTGGGGGCGCCTGCGCCGCATCGACACCCTCGACACACCCTGGGAGATCGACTACCGGTTGCCGCCGCTGCGAGTGATGAGTCTGTACCTCGTCAACCGGCACGGGGAAGTTGTCGAAGGCGATCGCGCTTCGTCGCGTCTTCGTCGCGCTTCGCATCCCGAAGGGGGCACCCCAGAGGGGCACGCCGGCGAGGAGGAAAGGGACAACCAGCCGCGTCAGGACCGCTCCGGCGGAGGCTCGACGCCCAATCCTTCCCACGCCCGCCAGGGCACGCGCCAAACCCATGCCGACCTGGTGGTCGAGGTCGAAGGGCGCCAGCACGTCTTCCCCCGCCGCCATGGCCGCCGTCTCCTGCTCGGTGTGCGCCACTTGCTCGAGCGTCACGACCCCGACCTGATCGTCACCGCCTACGGCGACTCCTACCTGCTGCCTCGCCTGCTGCACCTCTCCCAGCACTATGGTCTCCCGCTGCCGCTCAATCGCGATCCGCGCCAGGCCGTGGCCCACAAAGCCGCCCATTCCTACTTCTCTTACGGGCGCATCATCTTCCGCGACGAGCAACACCTGCTCTTCGGCCGCTGGCACCTCGACCACCACAACGCCTTCCTGGGCGGTGATTACGGCCTGGACGGGACGATCGAGATCGCCCGGCTCTCCGGCCTGCCGGTGCAGACCGTCGCCCGCGTCTCGACCGGCACCGGCATCAGCGCCATGCAGGTCGCCACCGCCTGGCGTCGCGGCGTGCTGGTGCCCTGGCAGAAGCGCCACCCCGAATCGCTCAAGAGCGGCATCGACTTGCTGACCGCCGACAAGGGCGGCCTGGTCTACACCCCCACCCCCGGCCTGCACCAGCACGTCGCCGAGCTCGACTTCACCGCCATGTACCCCAGCATCATGGTTCATTTCAATATCTCACCGGAGACGGTCGGCGCCCGCTGTTGCGACGGCGTGCCGGTGCCCGAACTCGGCACGCCGGTCTGCCGCCATCGTCAGGGCCTGGTGCCCGAGACTCTGGCGCCGCTGCTCGAGAAGCGCCGCCGCTACAAGGCGCTCGTGCGCGCCCTGCCCGCCGACGACCCGCGCCGCCAGGCCTTTCAGCGTCGCTACTCGGCCCACAAGTGGCTGCTGGTCACCTGCTTCGGCTACCTTGGCTACAAGAACGCCCGTTTCGGCCGCATCGAAGCCCACGAGGCCGTCACCGCCTACGGGCGCGAAGTGCTGCTGCGCGCCAAGGAGATCGTCGAGCAGCGCGGCTTCCGCGTGCTCCACCTGTACGTCGATGGGTTGTGGGTCGATCGTCCCGGCGCCCGGGAGCGCCCCGACTACGAAGCCCTGCTGGACGAGATCCAGTGCGACACCGGCTTGCACATCGCCCTGGAAGGCGTCTACCGCTGGCTGGCCTTCCTGCCCTCACGCGTCGAGCCGCGCGTCACCGTCGCCAACCGCTACTTCGGCGCCTTCGAAGACGGCACACTCAAGGTGCGCGGCATCGAGGCCCGCCGCCACGATACGCCGACCTTCATCCGCGAAACGCAACTGGGGGCGCTCGAGATCCTGGCCGAGGCGCCCGACGCCGCCGGGTTCCGGCGCCTGCTGCCGGAGGCCATCGCCTACGCCGGGCATCGCCTGCAGGCGCTGCGCGCCGGCCGCGCCCCGCTCGATGAGCTGGTCGTCGCCCACAACCTATCGCGCCGTCCGGAGGAATTTGTCGTCCGCACCGCCGCCGCGCGCGTCGCCGGCGAGCTCACGCGCGCCGGAGTCGAGTTGAGCCCGGGCGAGCGCTTGCGCTTCCTCTACGTGCCCGGCCCGGAGAAGGCGCGCGCCTGGGACCTGATCGAGACGCCCACGGCCTACGACCACCAGGCCTATACCGTCCTTTTCCTGCGCGCGCTGGAGAGCCTGTTCGCGCCCGTGGGGGTCGACACGAGCACGCTCGCCCTGTGGCTCCTGGGCGACGCCGGCTACTGGGGCCCCCCCGGCACCCTGCCGCCCACCGGCGTCGACCCGCGCTGGCCGCTGCTGGCCCGCACCCCAAGACGGCATGGGCCTCCCTCTCCGGCGCCCACGCTATGGGCTCTTCCGGCACAGATTCCCATGCCCCGCCCCGATCCGGCCATCGCGTGACCGCCGCCGGACGGCAGGCGAGGGGAGGAGCGCGCCGCCGTCCGCGCGCAAATCGACGCCTCGGCCGCCGGGCCTCGGCTTAACCGTCCAACCATAGCGCCGCAGCACGCCTGTACGCTTGTCCCTCCCCGAACTACCGCCAAACGGTGTAGACTGCGGGTTTGTTTCCGGGCTCTCCAGCCCGCCCATTCAACGGTCCTCTCCGTGCAAAACAACCTATCCCAACCCAAGCCATTCCACGTCCTCCTCTTCGCAACCTACCCGGCGCTGGCCCTGCTCGCCGCCAACGCCGGCCAGGCCGCGGTCACCGATGTCCTTCGGCCGCTGCTCATCTCATGGATTCTGGCGGGGGCCATCTATGCCGTGTTCCGACTCCTCCTCCGCCATCCGGCTCGAGCGGCCCTCGCTACGACTCTGACCATCATCCTCCTCCTCTCCTACGGCCACCTGTATAACGGGCTCAAACTGATCGGGCTCCCCGGAGACGTTGTGGTTCGCCATCGCTTTCTCCTTCCGGTGGTCCTGGGCCTCCTCGCCATAGCCCTGTTCCTTGTCGCGCGGAGCGCTCCCTCTCCCCAGGTCGTCTCGACCCTGAATCTGATGGGTCTCGTCGCGATCGCCTTACCCGCTACAGCTTTGCTCCTCACCTTGGGAAGGGCTACCCTTGCCTCCTCGTCGAAGGGCGGAGAGCCTGAGCAGTGCAGCCTCCAGCCTCCACGTGGTGCAGCCCTTCCCGACGTCTACTTCATCGTGATGGATGCCTACGAGCGAGACGATGTCCTGCGCGAGATGCATGGATCCGACATCACCCCCTTCCTCGAGTGGCTGGAAGCCAGAGGCTTCTACATCCCGCGCGGAGGCATGAGCAACTACCGGCACACGGAGTTGTCGATCCCCTCGACCCTGAACATGAACTACGTCCAGTCGCTTCTAGGGACGGACACCCCGCCCGAGGAGGAGGGTCGGTGGAGGATGGTGAAGATGATCTCCGACAATCGCCTTCGCCGCGAGCTGGAGTGCATCGGCTACTCAACGGTGGGGATCGAGACCGGGGTGTCGTGGACCGAGTGGGACGATGCCGACTACTTCATCGCCCAAGACACGGATCCCCTCCACCGCGGGTCTCGTCGGCCGTATTTCGCCCTTGGAAGGGAAGTTTCTCGACACGACAGCGGCGCGTGCCGTCCTGGATGCATTTCGCTCGCGCCAGGGCTCGGCGCCGGTGTTGCTCGACCCCAACCAAGGCACGCGCGATCGAATCCTCTTCGCTTTCGACCAACTCGAACGAGTCCCGAGTCTCCCTTCTCCCAAGCTGGTCTTCGTCCACATCCTATCGCCCCATCCCCCGATGGTCTTCGGCCCGAACGGCGAGCCCATCAGCAAGGCCGAGTTCGAGACTACCTTCGGCTCTGCCGGCGAGCCCGGGATTCTCCAAGCCTATGCCGACCAGGTCACGTACCTCAACACCAAGCTGCAAGCGGCGATCACGGCCATCCTGGACTCCTCCTCCGTGCCGCCGGTGATCGTGATTGAAGGGGACCACGGCTGGGCGGATCGCAATCCCGAGGACAAACTTTCCAACTTCAACGCCATTCACTTACCCTTCGGTGGGAAGGCCAGGCTCTATCCCACCCTCACCCCTGTCAACACGTTTCGTATTGTTCTGGACGAGTACTTCGGCGGGGACTTCCCTCTGCTGGAAGATGTCAGCTACTACTCCACCGAAGGGGACATGTTCCAGTTCACCGTCGTCCCCAATACCTGGACGGCGCGGGCCCCGTAGGCACGCGCCCGATCCTCACCCGCCAACCTCAATCGTCCCCCTCCTCCTTGTCGCCGTTAGCGTGGCATGCCACGCAGTTCCCCAGGTTCGAGGTGATCTCCTTATGTTTGTCTTGCATCTTGCTTTTGTCGTGGCAGCTGTAACAGGTGTAATCCATGAGACTGCTCGGATGGCACTTGCCGCAGTTGCCGCCGGCTCCG
>DATEVL010000149.1:0-12792 GCA_035281845.1 Anaerolineales bacterium
AAGATGTCTACAAGTTGGGCCGGGCCGGCGACGTCAAGAAGGTCGCCGATGGCTATGGCCGCAACTACCTATTCCCCAAAGGGCTGGCCGTGCTGGCGACGCCAGGCGCCCTGAAACAGTCCGATCGGATCCGGACCTCCGCCGAAACGCAGCGAACAAAACTAAACGAGGAATTGGGCGGCGTCGCCGAGCGCATCGCCGGGCTGACCCTGGTCTTCCCGGCCAAGGCGGGGGAAACCAGCAAGCTGTATGGTTCCATCACAACCGCCATGTTGGCCGAGGCGATCGAGCGTGAGACTGGTTTCGCCGTCGATCGCCGCCAGATCGACAGCCAACCGATCAAGACGCTAGGCGTGCACCTCGGTCGGCTCCGCCTGACGATCGACCTGGTGCCCACGTTCACCGTCGTCGTCCACCGGGAAGGCGAGCCGGTCGAGTCGGCTTATAAGGCGCAGGTTGTTGAAGAAGAGGCCGAAGCCTTCGGCGAACTGAGGGCAGCCCTGGAGGCCGAAGAGAAGGCGGCCCTGGCGGCCGAGGCTGCCCCCGAGGCGGAGCCCGGCGAGGCCGAAGCGCCCGAAGCGCTTCCGTCCGAGTAGTTGCCTTCCACCGCTGGAATCATGGAAAGCATCGGTCAGCGCCTGCGGCTGGGGCGCGAGCGTCTGGGACTGTCTCTGGAGGAGGCCGAGCGCACGACTCGGATTCGCGCTCAGCATCTGGCCGCCCTCGAGCGCAACGACTTCGACTCGCTTCCCTCGCCGGTGCAGGCCCGCGGTTTCCTCAAGAACTATTCCGACTTTCTCAAACTCGACACGGTTCGAGTTCTGCAAGACTATTCGGGCACCATTCCATCCCGGCCCCAGACCGGCGGGCGGCCGGCTGCCGGCCCGGAAGTGCGGGCGCGCCGCCGGGGTTGGCTGTCGACCGACCTGCTTGTGGCGGCGACCATTGCCCTGGGTACGCTGGCCGTGCTGGTATGGGGCGGAGGCCGTGCGATGGCCTCGCTGCGCGCCGCCTCCGCTTCGGCCGGCGAGAGCTCGGCTTTCCTCCTTCCGACTGCGACACTTGCACCGAGTCCATCCGCCACGATCCTGGCGGAATCGGCTCCGGCCGCGATCGAGATCGTCGGTGCGTCGCCGACCCTGCCTCCGTTGAACCTCCCGACCGGCCGCATCAGCGTTCGCCTGCTGGTCGTCCAGCGCGCTTGGGTGCGGGCCCTGGCCGACGGGCAGGTTCGCTATCAGGGGCGAGTCGAGCCCGGCGCCATCCTCGACCTCTCCGGCGACCAGGTGGTGGAGGTCACCACCGGCAACGGCGCAGCCTTCCATCTGGCGCTGAACGGAACGGACCTCGGCCTGTTGGGCGGCCTCGACGAAGTCGTCATTCGGCTGTGGACCTCCGAGGGCGAGATCACTCCGACGCCCACGATCACCCCGACCACCACCCAGACCCCGCGGCCTTCGGCGACTCTGCGCGAGGCGACCACGCTCACGGGGGCAGGCGGATGACCGCGCTTAGCGTCCCGGAGGGGATCGCGCTTCACATCGCGCTTCGCATCCCGTCGGGGATCCCGAAGGGGACCGCGCTTAGTCGCGCTTCGCATCGCGCTTCGCATCCCGTAGGGGATCCCGCAGGGGACCCCGAAGGGGGCGTCCCGGAGGGGATCGCAGGCCGTCCTCGCTTTCACCTGGTTTCGCTTGGCTGTGCCAAGAACACGGTCGACTCCGAGTCGATGGCGACGTTGCTGGCGCGCGACGGATTTCAAGCCACGACCGAGGCGGCGAAGGCCGACGTCCTGATCGTCAACACCTGTGGTTTCATCGCCCCGGCGCGCGACGAATCAATGCGGCATCTGCGCCAACTGGCCGCGGACAAGAAGTCGGGTCAATTGCTGATCGCCGCCGGTTGCCTGACGCAGCGCTATGGCGCCGAGGTGGCGCGCCAGGTGCCGGGGGTCGACGGGCTCTTGGGAACGCGCCGCTGGATGGATATCGTCGAGCTGGTGCACCGGCTGCGGCGCGGCCAGGCGCCTGCGCTGCGCTACGACCTCCCGCCGGCCCCGACCGTGGGGCGCGACGAACGCGGCGTGCTGCGGGCCGCCGTGCAGGGGGCCAGCGCCTACCTGAAGATCGCCGACGGCTGCCGCCGACCTTGTACGTTCTGTGCCATCCCGGCCATCAAAGGCACCGCCGTCAGCCGCCCGCTGCCCACGCTGGTGGACGAAGTCCGGCAGTTGGAGCAGCTCGGCGTCCGCGAGGTCATTCTGATCGCGCAAGATACGACGGACTACGGCCATGACCTGGGAATGCGCCACGGCTTGGCGGCATTGCTCGAGGCGTTGTTGTCGGCGGCTCCAGCCATCGACTGGTTCCGCGTGCTCTACGCCTATCCGGGCGCGGTCACGGAACGGCTGATCGATGTGATGGCTTCCGAGCCTCGGCTGCTGGCCTACCTGGATATGCCGCTGCAGCATGCCCACCCGGCGGTGCTGCGCCGAATGCGTCGGCCGGCCAACATGACGTCCGTCGTGCGGACCCTGCAACGACTGCGCCATGCTCGGCCGGGAATGGCCCTGCGCACCACCTTCATCGTCGGCTTCCCGGGGGAGACCGAGGACGAGTTCGAGACTCTGATGGACTTCGTCGATGAGATGCGATTCGATCGCGTCGGGGTATTCCCCTTCTCCTTCGAACCGGGCACGGCGAGCGAGCCGCTGGGCGATCCGGTGCCGGCGGAAGTGAAGGAGGATCGTCGCCGGCGGCTCATGGAGAAACAGCAGCAGATTTCGTTGGAGGCCAACCAAGCGCAGGTTGGCCGGGTGCTGCCGGTGTTGATCGAGGGCATCGACGGCGCGCTGTCGATCGGGCGATCGTATCGCGACGCTCCGGAGATCGACGGGCTGGTGATCGTGGAGGGGGAGATCCCGCCCGGCGAGTTGGCGCCGGTGCGGATCACCGGCGCCATGGCTTACGATTTGACCGGAGTGGTCGAGGTTTCGCCCGAGCCGGTGATCATCCGGTCGGCGATAACGGTGACCTAGGACTCTCTCGCATTTGTCACCCCCGCGAATCGCGCTTCGCATCCCGACGTGAAGGCTGACGCGGCTGGAAGGGCGCGCTTCGACATCATCCCTGAGCGAAGGTGAAGGATGCCACGCCCTCGCCCTGCTCGGCCTCGACCCTCTTCAGGGTGCCCGCCCTTGGCGCACGGCACCGCTTCCGGCGAGCCGCCCTTGGCGCCCTGCCCCCTGGGGGCGCCCGAAGGGGCGTAGAGGGCGAAGGGCGTAATGTGCGAAGGGCAGAGGGCGGGGCCTCTGATCAGCTGGAAGGGGGCTGCGACTTCGGATCGTCGAGTTCGGCGGGAGGCGCTGGGTGTTCGTCGGCCTCGTGCCACTCGGCATCGACGACCGAGTGCAACGAATCCGTGTGCTCTTTGACAACTTCCGGCGGGCAAAGTTCCACGAACAGGATGCTGCCGAGCCAGATCACCACGGCGTCGTCGATCGGGCCGATGACCAGATCGGGGATCAGCAGGTAGAGCAAAGTTCCGATCGGCAGGAGCTTGAGCAGAGGGTTGACGCGCCGATCGCCCATCAAGCGCAAGATCAGCTTCAGGCGGACACCGAGCTCGTAAAGCACCCCGCCGCCCTGGCTGGGGACGATCTTTCGCTGCCGATCGGCCATCCGTATCTCCCGGGCCGCATTATACCCGCCGACGGCGGATCTCCGCCGGACAGAACCCTGCATCTTCGCTGACAAGTCGACGGGGGCAACTCCGCCGAGGGCGGCCCGGCCTGCCGCCCGGTCCTCGATCGACGCCGGCAGAGATTCCCTGAGCCTTTACAGAACCTTCATTCCTCTCGCACGCGGCCTTCAACGACGGACCGTAGGATGAAATCGCCAATTCTGACTGCGGAGTGTGAGCCATGAACAAAGGTTTGCGTGTTGTCCTGATCGTGATCGCCGCCATCGTTGCGGCTGGTACCCTGCTTCTGGCGGGCATGGCCATCGACCGATATGCGTCGGCGAGCCTGGTTGGTTGGCCCAGCGGGATGGCCAGGAGTTTCTTCGGCGGGACGTTCGATCGCGCCGGAAGGTTTGGCGGAATGGGCCCCGGGATGATGCAGGGGTATGGCGCAGGCGGTTTCACCGGCGGCATGACCCCGGCACTCGCGCCCGGGGCAGGTGTGGGGCGGACGTGGGGCGGGTACGGCGCCGGCGGAATGATGGGCTATCGCGCCGGCGGGACGATCGGCCGCGGGATGACCCCGGCACCTGCGCCCGGGGCAGGTGTGGGGTACGGCGCGCCAAGTGCCGCAGGCCTCTCCAACCTCGAGCCTCTGTCTCTCGATCAGGCGGCGGGTGCGGTGAAGGCCTATCTGGCCTCCCTGGGTGATGAGAACCTGACCTTGGGCGAGATCATGATCTTCGATAACCAAGCTTACGCCCAGATCCTTGAGTCCGACACCGGCTTCGGGGCCCAGGAAGTCCTGGTGGATCCGGTGACGCTCGCGGTATACCCGGAGTACGGGCCGAACATGATGTGGAATCAGAAGTACGGGATGATGGGCCACATGGGATCGTTCGGCGATTCACTCGCAGGGGCGGTAGGGTCACCAGAAGACATGCCGGTCACGGCCGACGAAGCCGTTGCTAAGGCCCAAGCCTATCTGACCAGCTACCTTCCTGGGACGTCGGTGGAGGAAGCCGATCCTTTCTACGGCTACTACACCTTGGACATTCTGCGGGCTGGCGAGCCGATCGGCATGTTGAGCGTCCATGGTTATACCGGCCAGGTCTTCGTGCACACCTGGCACGGCCATTTCGTGGAAATGGCCGAAGCCGGCATCGGGTAACCTGGTGTGGGGGCCATCCACCGACGGGTCCGCGGCGCTTGACAACGGCTCTTGACTGTGGCAAGGATAATTGGGCGGCCGATCTCCGTTTCGAGATCGGCCACCCGATTGCCATCAGGAGGACATCGGTGGGAGAAGCGAGGATCTTGGTCGTCGACGATGAGCGCAGTATCCTCGACCTGGTGACGGCCTACCTCCAACCCGAGGGATATCGGGTCTATACGGCAGCGGATGGGCCGACCGCACTGAAGGCGGCCCGTTCCTTCAAACCCGACCTGGTCGTGTTGGACGTGATGCTGCCCGGGATGGACGGCCTGGAAGTGCTGTCGCAGCTCCGCCGCGAGGGCCATGCCTACGTCATCCTGCTCACCGCCAGGGCCGAGGAGACGGATAAGATCGTCGGCCTGTCGGTGGGCGCCGACGACTATCTCACCAAACCCTTCAGCCCACGCGAGCTGACGGCGCGGATCAAGGCGGCGCTGCGCCGCCTACGCATGGGACAGGATCTTCCTGGCGCGGCCATTCTCTCTTTCGCCCACATCCGCGTCGATACGGGAAGTCGAAAAGTGTGGGTGGACGATCGACCCGTTGAGCTCACCACGATCGAGTTTGACCTGTTGCGGACTCTGGCCGCGGTCCCCGGCCGGGTGTTAAGCCGCGAGCAGCTCCTGGAAAAGGTCTGGGGCTACGATTACTACGGCGAGGCGCGGGTGGTCGATGTTCATATCGGCCACATCCGGCGCAAGTTAGGGGAAGACCGCTTCATCGCCACTGTCAGAGGAGCCGGGTACCGGTTCGAGGATGACGAAACATGAATCTTCTTGGAGCGGTCCGCAGCCGGCTGGGATGGAAGATCTTTCTGTCCTACCTCATTGTCATCGTCGTCGGCGTCGTCGTGCTGGCGATGGCAGCCGAGCTAGCGGTGCCGACATCTTTCGACCGCCATTTGGCCGGGATGGACTCGATGATGGGGCAAGCCGGAATGGGCGTCGGAGGTGAGATGGACCTCTTCGCCGGCTTCCGAGCCGCAGTCAGCGAGTCGCTTTTCCTGGCAGCTATCGCGGCAATGTTGGCCGCGGTCGTGTTGAGCCTGCTCGTCAGTCGCCGCGTGGTCGAGCCGGTCCGGGGGATGATGGCGGCCAGCCACCGCATCGCGGAGGGGAACTTCGATGAACGGGTCGGGCTGCGAGGCTCGGCGGCGCCGGAGGAGATGGATGAGCTCGACCGGCTGGCCGTGTCCTTCAACCAAATGGCTGCCCGTCTGGAGCGGACGGAGGTGATGCGCCGGGAGCTGATCGGCGACGTGGCCCACGAATTGCGCACGCCGCTGAGCGCCATCCGGGGCTGGCTCGAAGGGCTGCTCGACGGGGTTCTCCCGCCCGACGAAGAGAATCTGATGCGTGTCTATCAGGAGGCGAGCCGACTTCAACGGTTGGTCGACGACTTGCAAGAGCTCAGCCGAGTCGAGGCGGGAGCCTTCGAGTTGAAAGTTCAGCCCATCTCACCGGCGCGCCTTGTCAACCATGCCGTCGACCGCCTGGCTCGGCAGTTCGAGGAAAAGGAAGTGAAACTAGAGGTCGGCCTTCCGTCCGTCTTGCCGCTCGTTCTTGCCGATGAGGACCGCATCGCGCAGGTGCTGCTGAACCTGCTGGGGAACGCCTTGCAGTACACGCCGGGCCGTCGCACGGTGAAAATCGGCGCCTCTCGACAAGACGACCAGGTGGTATTCGACGTCCGGGACGAGGGCATCGGCATTCCGGCCGAGCACCTATCTCATGTTTTCACCCGCTTCTATCGCGTCGACCACTCCCGCTCCCGGCCCGGCGGCGGAAGCGGCATCGGCCTGACGATCGCCAAGCACCTGGTGGAGGCCCATGGCGGCCGCATCTGGGCCGAGAGTCCCGGCCCCGAGCAGGGCAGCACGTTCCGCTTCACGCTGCTCCTCGCCGGCTGAGACCCGCCTCCAGCCGCGAATCTTTACGGAAACTACATCTTCGCGACGCTCTGGCTTTGAGCTTCCACTCCACAATGGGGTCGACGTTGGATCCGGCGTAGTTCGAAATCCGCCGCTTCGTCAAGGAGAGTGTGCCATGGGTTGGATGATGGGAGGATCGGGTTTCGGCTTCGGCACCTTGGGGCTGATGGGAAGCATTCTCAACCTGGTCGTCACGGTCGGGCTGCTCGTATTGATCGTCCTGTCGGTGGTCTGGCTGGCGCGAAGCCTCGGCCTGGGTGGGGGCGCGCGGTCCGCTCGGGTGCTGGCCGGCACGTCGTTGCCGCGCGAGATTCTGCAATCCCGCTACGCCCGAGGAGAAATCACGCGGGAACAGTATCAGGGAATGCTGTCGGACTTGAGCTGACGGCTTCGACGACGGCCATCCGGTTGTCGGCCGCGGCGGACGTGCCCGGGAGGGATTGAAATGATGGGGTTAGGGATGGGTTTTGGTCTGTTGCTCTTTCTGCTGTTCTCGGTCCTTCTGGTCTTGGGAGCGGTTTGGCTCGTCCGAGCGGTCTTCCCCGGAGCAGCCTCCCAGCCAGGAGCCTCACCACGGGCGGATTCCAGCACTCGCCAGGTGCTGGACCAGCGCTATGCCAGGGGCGAGATCTCGAAGGATGAATACGACAGAATCCGAAAGGATCTCGAGGTGTGATCGGGTAGGGCGATCGGGCGCCGGGAGGGGCGAAGCACCCTGAGGGAATATTGCCAGGTTCTCAGTCCGCCAGGGTGCTTCGCCCGCGTAGTCTTGTTAGAGACTGGGCGCTATGTTACGATGACAAGACGCTTATGATTGAGCAGCCGCTCGACACCCTGCGACGCCCTCTGCGCGACCTGCGGATCTCGGTCACCGACCGCTGCAACTTCCGCTGCGTCTACTGCATGCCCAAAGAAGTCTTCGGACGTGACCATCCCTTCCTGCCGCGCACCGAGTTGCTCACCTTCGAGGAACTTGAGCGGGCGGCGCGTCTCTTCGCCCGTCTGGGCGTGACCAAGATCCGGTTGACCGGCGGCGAGCCGCTGTTGCGGCGCGACCTGGAGAAGCTGGTGGCGATCCTGGCGCCGTTGCCAGGGGTCGACCTGACCCTGACGACCAACGGTTCGCTCCTGGCGGAAAAGGCCCAGCGGCTCCGGCAGGCCGGCCTGCAGAGGGTCTCCGTGAGTCTGGACGCCATCGACGATGATACGTTCATGAAGATGAACGACGTCGATTTCCCGGTGCGCCGCGTCCTGGAGGGAATCGACGCCGCCCTGGCCGCCGGGCTGACGCCGCTCAAGGTCAATATGGTCGTCAAGCGCGGTCTTAACGAGCACAGCCTGCTGCCGATGGCCGAGCACTTTCGCGGGACGGGCGTCGTCCTGCGCTTCATCGAATACATGGACGTCGGCGCGACCAACGGCTGGCGGCTCGATCAGGTCGTGCCGGCCGTCGAGATCATCAAACGCATCGAGGCGGTCCATCCTCTCGAACCGCTCGAGGCGAACTACCGCGGGGAGGTGGCCCATCGCTACCGCTACCGCGACGGCGCCGGCGAGATCGGGTTGATCGCCTCGGTCAGCCAGCCCTTCTGCGGCGCCTGCACCCGTGCGCGGCTTTCGGCGGACGGGCAGGTGTTTCTGTGCCTGTTCGCCGCGCAAGGCTTCGACTTGCGGGCACGCCTGCGCTCCGATGTTTCTGACGATGCGCTGGAGGCCGAGCTGGCCGGGTTGTGGCGCGGTCGCACGGACCGCTATTCCGAGATTCGCAGCGCCGCCACAGCCGGGTTGCCGCGGGTCGAGATGTCCTACATCGGGGGTTGAACCGTGGGGCGGGCACAAGGGCCCGCCCCTACGTCAACGTGGCCACCCCGATACGGCCGATGTAGGGGCAACCTTTGTGGTTTCCCCGATGGCTGAGGATGAGTCAAAGGGCGGGCACAAGCCCCGCCCCTATGTCACCTCGACACGTTCCACCAACGACCTGGGACTCGCGAGGAAGGGCGGCAGCAGAGAAGGCGGAGTTCAGGATGAACCCGCTGGGCGGGGCGATAACCTCGGGGCAGCGAAGGGACAGCGAACGACCCCGTCGCCTGGTCGTAGGGTGCCCGTGAGTTGACTCCGCCAGGTCCCCCGGCTATACTAGGTGTACGAGTCAGGAGGGCCCCGCTATGCGGGTGGCCGCACGACAATCTGGCTTCGCCGTTGAAAGGCACGCAGCCTAGCCGCTTGCGTGCCTTTTTGTTTTCCAACCCGACGAAGGAGCTGCCATGGATTATGGGATGATCGGCAAGATCGAGAAGGCCAAGCGCTACGCCGAGGAGCGAACTCGCATTCACTTCGAATCTTTCCGTGCCACGTTCGACGGAGAGAACAACCCCCACACCGTCGAATTCCAGGCCGGCTCCTGGAAGTGCGACTGTGATTTCTTCCTCCACCGCGGCGTGTGCAGTCACAGCATGGCGCTCGAGCGGATTCTGGAGGGGATGCTGCCGGTGATGGCCGCTGCCGATTGAGCCTGGCTCGTTCAACTTGTCGGGCGCGCTGTGCGAGGCTGAAGCGCGCCCGGTTTTCTTTTTGCCCGGAATGGTAGAATCATCCTACGGCGGGGTGCGCGAAGCCCCGCCGCTTGTTTGGAGACGACGTGCGCCGCTGGCAGCTATGGTTGGGTCTGGCGATCAGCGTAGCGTTCCTGGCGCTGGCCGCCCGCAACCTGCACTGGCCTGAGGTCGCCCAGGCGCTACGGCAGGCCGATTATCCGTGGCTGATCCCAGGCGTGGCCGTCTACCTCGTCGGTGTGCTGGTCCGCTCCTGGCGCTGGCACTACCTGCTGCGTCCGATCAAGGACGTTCCTTCGAGCAAGCTCTTTCCGGTCATGGCCATCGGATACTTCGGCAACAATGTCTTCCCCATACGAGCCGGGGAGCTCCTGCGCATCTATCTGCTCAAGCTGTTCTTCGCCATCCCGATGTCGGCCGGCTTGGCCACCATCCTGGTGGAGCGGGCGTTCGACGGGATCGTCATGCTGGGTTTCGTCTTCCTCAATCTGCCGCGTCTCTCGAACTTGAGCACCAACCCTCAGGTCAGTGCGACCCTGCGGGCGCTGGCCGTCGGGGGAGCGGTCGTCTTCTTGGGTGCGACGTTGGTTTTGATCATCCTGGCCCTTTTCCCTGAGCGATCGGCGGCGTTGGCCCAGGTCGGCATCGACCGCGTTCTGCCGGGGCGCATGCGCCCCCGTGCCCGCCAACTTTTCGACCAGTTTCTTGTCGGGCTGGGCGCGCTCCGCTCGCCGGTCGATGTCTTGATGATCCTGGGCACGTCGATCCTGATCTGGCTGCTCGAAACACTGAAATACTGGTTCGTCATGCACGCCTTCCCCTTCCAGGTCAGCTTTTTCGTCCTGATGTTGATGAACGGCATCGTCAACCTGGCGACCACCCTGCCTTCGGCGCCAGGTTACCTCGGCACCTTCGACGCCCCCGGCATCGCCGTCCTGGAGGGCTCCGGAGTCTCCGCCGCCCTCGCCGCCGGTTACACCTTCGTCCTGCATGCGGCGTTGTGGCTGCCCATCACGTTGTTGGGAGGCTACTATCTCCTGCGAACCGGCCTCAGCCTGCGGACGATCCAGTCCGAAGCTCGTCGGGAGCAGCGAGGATGAAGGTTGCCATTGTAGGGGCCGGTGCCGGAGGCCTGGCGGCGGCCTACGACCTGGCACGCCTCGGTCACACCGTCACCGTATTTGAAGCCGACGACCATGTGGGCGGACTGGCCGCCGGTTTCCGCGAGCCGAACTGGGAATGGTCGGTCGAGCGCTACTACCATCACTGGTTCGCCAGCGATCAGGCCATCCTCGGCCTGATCGACGAACTCGGCTGGCGCGACCGCGTCCGCTTCCCCTGGCCCTCGACCGCGGTCTACCACGATGGCCGCTTCTACATGCTCGATGCGCCGCTGTCCGCCGCCGCCCCCAGGTGGCCCTGGTTGGACCGGTTGCCCGCGGCCGGCACGCTGGCGCGCGGCGTCCACCTGCTGCGGTTCCCGGCTCTCAACCTCATCGACAAGATCCGCTACGGCCTGGCGGGGGCCTACCTCCTGGTCACGCCGCGTTGGCAAGCTTTCGAGCGGACGACGGCGGCTGCCTGGTTGGCGAAGTGGATGGGGGGGCGCACCTATCGGCTACTGTGGCAGCCCTTGCTCGAAGGGAAGTTCGGCCCGCACTACCGCGAGGTCAACATGGCCTGGTTCTGGGCGCGGGTGAAAGCCCGTACGCCGCGCCTCGGCACTTTCGTCGGCGGATTCCAGGCGTTCATGGACGCGTTGGCGGCCGAAGTGAGCGAGCGGGGCGTCGAGATCCGCTTGCGAACCCCGGTGGAGAAGATCGAAAGAAACGCGGAGGGGCTTCGACTCGTGACGCGGGAGACGGCGGGGGCCTACGACCGTTGTCTGGTGACGACCTCGCCTTCCCTCCTGGCGAGGATGACCCCATCGCTCCCGCCGGATTATCTTGAGGGGCTGCGGTCGTTGCGGGCGATGGGGGCGGTCGTGATGGTGCTTGCCTTGCGACATCGTCTCTCCGAGCAGGGCGTCTACTGGCACAATCTTCCCAAGTCGGCGGGCTTTCCCTTCCTGGCGCTCGTCGAACACACGAACTTCCTGGCGGCGGAACACTTCGGCGGGGACCACATCGTCTATCTTGGCGACTATTTGGATCCGGATCACGAGTACTTCTCCCTCACGCAGGAACAACTGCTGGAACGGTTCCTGCCCTCGCTGCCGCGCTTCAATCCGCGCTTCGAGCCGGGATGGGTGCGCCGCGTCTGGCTGTTCCGGACGCCCTACGCACAGCCCATCCCGCCGGTGAACCACTCGCGTTCGATACCTGCCCTGCGGACACCGGTGGCCGGCCTGTGGCTGGCGAGCATGAGCCAGGTCTATCCCTGGGACCGCGGCACCAACTTCGCCGTCGAGGTCGCCCGGCGGGCGGTGCGGCAGATGCTCGACGAATCGCCGACCTCGTGAAAGCACGTAGCAAGACGCAGGCGATGCGCCTGCTGGATGGCCGCGGCATTGTCTACGAAGAGATCGTCTTCCCCCAAGAGATCCACGACGCACTCGGCGTGGCGGTCTACGCCGACATGCCGCCGCAGGCGGTCTACAAGACTCTGGTCGTCCTGGCGGAGCCGCCGACGGCGCGCCCGGCGCTGATCCTCGAGCCGGCCGACGCCGCTCTCGATCTCAAGCTTGCCGCGCGGGGCATGGGTGTAAAGCGCGTCGAGATGGCGAGCCAAGCCGAGGCCGAACGGCTCAGCGGTCTGCAAGTCGGAGGCATTTCGGCGCTGGCGTTGACTCACCTGCGATGGCCGGTGTTCCTCGATCGTCGGGCCGAATCGTTGGATCGCATCGTGGTCAGCGCCGGGCAGCGCGGCCGAAACCTCCGCCTGCGTGTCGTCGATTTCATGGAGTTGACCGGCGCCCATTGGATCGACGCGGCGCGGGAAGCCGAGGCTCGCGACCCCCAGCCGTGACCTCGTGGGTACCCAGAGGTCTGTTGAATGGGCGAGCCTCTCAGCGGAAGCCCCTCTGTACTTGGGGTGCTGCTCGAGGCAGAGGGGGGCTATCCCTCCGCTGCGCTGCGGGATGCGCGCAAGCCCGCCCCTCGCGAAGCACCCCGAGCGTAGCGAGGGGCCACACCCCCCTGCAATGGCCGATTTCCGCAGATGAGGTCGAACGAGTCTTGCGCAACTCAAGGTAGTCTCCTCCCGAAAGACGGACAAGCAGTGTTCCCTACCGAAGCTCTTCAGATTGGGCGCGAGATCGGCCTCACGAAATCAGGCGCGAGGCTCCTTCGATCGCAATGTGTGCGACTCCATCTCCGTCGAGCTCAAGCCATTGCAGGGGGTACGGGGGGCGGCTTAGCCCCCCGGTGTCCCCCCTTTAGGGGGGACCACAGGGGGGGGACTGGGAGGAG
>DATEVL010000150.1:0-80788 GCA_035281845.1 Anaerolineales bacterium
GCCGCCTCGGCGGCACTGCGGGTCGGCCGGTCCAACTGGCGAACGACGGCCGCGACGCCGAGGCGCGATAGCTCTTCCTGGACGCGCTGAGCGCTGGGAGGGAGAGGCAGGGACATCGGGAAGGCAGTCGCTGGACGAGAAGGGGCGCACCCGTGCCAGGTGCGCCGGTGGCGTCGTTCGATTGGAGCCACCAGTGGGACTCGAACCCACGACCTGACGTTTACGAAACGCCTGCTCTACCAGCTGAGCTATGGTGGCGGAATGCTCCCATTATAGCAAGCAGCGACTCCAGCGGCTTCCAGCCGCCCGCCGCCGGCTTCCAGCTTGCAGTCGCCAGTTACCGGTTGCCAGTTTCCAGTCGCCGGCCACGAAGCCACGGTTTCCAATCCCGAAGCCCTAATCCCCAATAGCAAATCGCTGATCGATAATCGCCAATCTCCTGTCTGCGGTCGCCTCCGGCCAGATGGGTGTGCCGAGGGGCAGATGACCCAGGCCGACTCGGCCGAATCTTCCCGGCCGGCCCGGGACGCGCGCCCCATGACGAAAGGACATCGACGGCGCGAGGCTGAAGCTGCGGTGGGGTCAGACCCGCTGGGGGAGCGGGGGGAGCAGGGGAAATGTGGAAAATCCTGAAGTGGCTCGCGGTCGGCGTGGGCGCGCTCGTCGGTCTGCTGTTGCTCGCCGGTGCCGGGCTGTACGCAAGCGCCGGCGCGCGAATGAACCGGACCCACAACGTCGAACCCGAGGTCGTGGCCGTCTCGGCGGACGCCGAGTCCATCCATCTTGGAGAGCGCTGGGTAAGCGTGCTCTGCACGGAGTGCCACGGCGACAACCTGGCAGGCGGAGTGATGTTTGAGGATCCCGCCATCGGCCGCATCGTCGCCCACAACCTGACCGCAGGGCAGGGAGGGGCGGTCGCTGAGTACAGCGACGCCGATTGGGTCCGTGCGATCCGGCACGGGGTTGGACCGGAAGGGAAGGCGTTGTTCGTGATGCCGTCCGAAGACTATTACTACTTCAACGATCATGACCTCGGAGCGATAATCGGTTATCTGAAATCTGTCCCGCCGGTCGATAACGACCCAGGCGAGATCAGCGTAACGGCGATGGCCCGCTTGCTGGTTGCCGCCGGGGTCTTTGCGAACCCGTTCGCCGCCGAGCGAATTGACCATGCTGCGCTCCGCCCCCCGGCGCAACAGCCGGAGGTGAGCGCCAAGTACGGCGGTTACTTGACACTCGTGGTCGGCTGTCCGTCTTGCCATGGATCCGACTTCGGCGGGGGCAAGCACCCCGACCCGAACGGCCCTCCGGTGCCGAATATCACCACCGGTGGCGCCTTGGCCGGGTGGTCGGAGGAGGACTTCTTGACTGCCGTGAGAAACCTCAAGAGCGAGTGGATGCCGTGGGCATCGTTGAACAAGCTGTCGGACGACGAGCTCAAGGCAATATGGCTGTACCTCGAGACCGTTCCACCACAGGATTAGGGGATATCGCTTTCGCTGACCCGGATCGTTATGACGAAAGGATGCTGACGATGTCGAGTTCGACTCTGATCAAATGGTCCGGCCTCGCCGCGATCGTCGCAGGAGCGGGGACGCTGCTATTGAGTGCAGCATCGCCGTCGGCTCCGGACTCGGGCTCTCCGGTGGTATGGGGGTTTCTGCTGACCGGCCTGATGACGCAATTCGGGCTGATCGGGATCTACGCCGTCCAAATCCGCGAGAGTAGTTGGCAGGGTCTCATCGGATTTGTGTTGGCCCTATCAGGCAACGCTTTCTTCATCCTACCCGAGACTTCGATCGGGGGCGTCAACACCGGCCAGGTGGGTGGAGGGATCTATGCCCTTGGGCTGCTCCTCCTGGCGGTAGGGACCTGGCGCGCCCGGAAGTTCCCTCGCTGGATCCCTGCGTTGTGGCTGCTGGCGATTGTCGTCGGCCTACCGGCGTTCTTCGCGCAAGGCTTGCAGGCTGTCGCCTTCCTGCTGGGCGGCGTCTTGTTCGGGGCCGGTTTCATCGCGGCTGGGTACTGGCTATGGTCCGGGAAATCCGCCATCAACTGAGCCTCGGACGAGGAGATAGACCGATGGTCCGGCTGGGTGCAAGTGCAAGGGACGATGAGAGGCCACACTCCGTCGAAGTGAATTCGCGAGAGACGGGAAAACGCATCGGGGGGTGATTCCCGTCTGTGATCCGAAGTGGCTCGCTGACAAGGAGGACGAACCAATGACCGCGCAACCGCTCACCGATTTCCGCTGGCTCAGCCCGTTGGGGATCTCTGTGGTCCTGTTCCTGCTTCTGGGGGCATTCCACATCCTGATCGGAATCCTCACTCCCGTTTTCGTCCGCGCCGACCGAATCACTTCCAACATTCTTCTCACTTCGACGCGCCCTGACACGGCCCTGCTTGGAGCTTCGCCCGAGGACCTGATCGCCAAGGACCGTCCGTTGGGCCTGGTGCGGGTGGTTACCGTCAACTGGTTAGCCGGATACATGATCGGCTTCGGCATCTTGCAGGTGATGGTTTCTTGGGTCGGCCTGCGGGCCGGCCAGAGCTGGGCCCTGTGGAGCCTGACAGCGGCAGGTTTCGCGATGGTTCCCGCCATCTGGATGTCGCTCCGTCCATTCGCGCAGGCGGGGACGATGCCCGGCCTGGGCGAGATGCCGCCGTTCATCACCTTCCTCGTCGTGGTCCCGATCGCCGCCGTGCTCGGGTGGATCGGGCTGAGGTGAGAGAGGGCCGCCAGCCGCCAGCTGCCAGCCGCGAGCCGGCCGTGTCCGTCTTGTTCTACATCGACGCCTTCCTCTGACTCATCGGGGTCGGCGCCGCCCTGCGCTACGCGTTGATGCATAGTGAACTCCCCATGATGGGCGGCGTCAGGCTCTTGAGCGGCCCCTTTGAGTCGCTCGGCATGGACGCCTTCATCGTAGCCGGGATCGTCTACATGGTCGTCCGTGGGCTGAATATCATCGCCGCCTACTGGTTGTGGAATGCCAGGTTGGATGGTGCGATCCGCGGTATCGTCCTCGGCTTCCTTGGCCGATGGTGGTCAGATGGATGGATCCGGCTTTCGCTCGGACTCTTGATCCTGGTCCTCGTGCTGATGTTGTCGATGGCCACGAAGTACTTCCACCCCGTCCGCAAGGCGGCCGGGCTGCCGTACCTCGAAGGAAGCAAAGAACATGCACCGCTGGAGCCGGCCTCGCCGGAGGCGCTCACGGCATTCCTGAAGGAGGGCAGGCCCCACACCTTGACCCTGTTGGCATCGGAGGCGGGGCGGTCATCTTGTGGCCGATGATCTTCAAGCCGTTCTGACGCGGTCGAGCTGAGCCTGTCCGCAGGAGGTAGGAACGACATGCCGTTGATGAGATCGTTCTACAACATCACCTACCGCTACTTCCGCGCCCCCTGGGACATCGGGCCCCGCCAGGAACTCGTCGGGCTGGTCGAAAGCGGGCGCCTGCAACCCTGCAAGGTGATCGACCTCGGCAGCGGGACGGCGAGCAACTGCATCTTCCTCGCCCACCACGGGTTCGATGTGACGGGCGTGGACTACTCGCCGGCGGCGGTTGAGCTGGGACAGCGGCGGGCGGAAACCGCCGGCGTCTCGGTGAAGCTTCTTGTGGACGACCTGACGAACCTGCAGCACGTCGATGGGACCTATGACCTGCTCGTGGACTATGGGACTTTGGATGACCTGATCCCAAGGGACCGTGACCTCTATGTTCAGAACGTGCTGCCGCTGACCCGGCCCGGGAGCCTCTTCCTTCTGTACACCTTCGAGTGGGAGCTTCGATGGTGGGAACGCCTTATGCTCCGGCTGGCTTTCTTCGGCGCCATGGCGCTCGCGCCGGGGGAGGCCGAGCGTCGCTTCGCCCCCTACTTCGAGATCGAGCGCATCGCAGGCGAACTCGACAACTCGAAGTGGCCGGCCGGGTATGCGGTGTACCTGATGACAAGGAAGGAATGGACGCCGCCGCCAATCTGAGCCGAATCGCGTATCACGGCTCCAGCGCCCCGACGGCCGAGACGCTGCGCGCCCTGCACCGCGCCCACCTGTTGACCGTGCCGTTCGAGAATCTGGACATTCACCTCGGGGTTCCCATTCGCCTCGAGGAGGCGGCCCTTTTCCAGAAGATCGTCGCCAGAAACCGGCGGGTTCTGCTACGAGCTGAACGGACT
The DNA here is from genome assembly GCA_035281845.1 of Anaerolineales bacterium. GTDB lineage: Bacteria > Chloroflexota > Anaerolineae > Anaerolineales > E44-bin32 > DATEVL01. The sequence goes on from DATEVL010000150.1 coordinate 4,180, forward strand.
GTTCGCCGCGCTGCTGCATGAATTGGGTTTCCGCGTCACGGTGCTCAACGCTCTTATCCCGGATTCGCACAACGGGTGTGGGATGGATTTCGACCATCCCATCCTGCTCGTGAAATTGCAAGAACGATGGATCGTGGACGTCGGCTTCGGCGATGCATGTCGCCTGCCTCTGAGACTGGACGAGCGCGGAGAGCAGATGGGGGTCGGCGTCGGCTACCGGATCTCCACGGATGAGGACGGGCGTTGGCGGTTCTGGGAGCGTCTGGAGAACGGGGAGTGGGAGTTCTACTACGCCTTCACGCTCCGACCCTGCCTCCTGAGCGACTTCGGGGAAGCGTGCCGGTACTACGAAACGAATCCCAGGTCCAGTTTCACGCAGAAGCGTATCTGTTCCCGCGCCACGCCTGACGGTCACCTCTCGCTCACGGAAGGCCGGCTGATTCGCGTCCGTGACGGGCGGAAAGAAGAGACGCCCTTGGCCGGCGAAGCGGGTTTCGCCCTCGCCCTACGCGAGCACTTCGACATTGCGCTGGACGAGACAATCCCAAATCAGGAGTAGGCACGCCGATCCGCGTCGTCCGCGCTCCCCGCACGCGGCGGCGTCATTTGCCGAGGATGAGTAGAATGATCTCCAGCCAGAGTGTGGACTGCCACGCCGCCCTCTCGCCTCCGTCCGCATCCGCCGGGGTGAAGAAGCCGCTTGGCCGGGAGCCGGAGGTACGGGTCTCCCGGCCTTGGAGGGAACTCAAATGAGCAGTGCCATCGCACGCTTGACGATCTGGTCGCTGGCTGCGCTCACCGCCGCCCTCTCGCTGGCCGGACTGGTCGCCAGTATCATGGCCGTCGTCGCCACGGGAAAGTCTCTCGGCCTCTATACACACCAGTTGACCCTGCCTCTCATCGCCATCGTCTTTGCCATCCTCGGCCCACTCGTCCTAACCCGCCATCCTCGTCACCTGGTCGGCTGGATCATGGCCATCACGGCGCTCTTCTCGGGCATCGTCGTCCTGAACGTCGGCCTGCGTGCCTACGGCGAGGAAGTCCTGGGGCCAGCTCGGGCCGGGTGGTTGCCTCTCATGCAATGGTTAGACCTTTGGGTGTGGATCCCCACCAACGTACTCCCCTTCGCGTTCCTCATCCTGCTCTTCCCCGATGGTCGGCTGCCGTCGCCGCGCTGGCGGCCGGTGGCCTGGGCGGCCGGGGTCGGGATGGTCGCCACCATGTTGGGCAGCGCCCTGAATCCAGTCGCCCGCATGGACGCCGAGGACCAGCTGAGGCCCAATCCGTTCGGGATCCAGGGCGCCGGGCCGGCGATGGACGTGCTGCTAAACGCAGGAGGGCTTCTCCTGCTCATTGCGTTCGTCGGATCCATCGTCGCCCTCGTTCTGCGCTTCCGCCGTTCAAGTGGGATCGATCGTCAACAGTTGAAGTGGCTCGCCTATGCCACAGTGCTCTTGGTGGTTTCCATCGTCCTCAGCGCTGTGGTGTACGCAGCCGTGCCGCAAGACAACCTCGGTGCGCAAGCCAGCATCTTGCTGACGAGCCTGGCGCTTCTCGGAATCCCTTTGGCGGCAAGCGTTGCCATCCTTCGCTACCGCCTGTACGACATCGACCTGATCATCTACCGCACTGTCCTCTACGGCCTCCTGACGGCCAGCGTCATCGTCCTGTATGTGGCGCTCGTCATGTTGATGGGACTGCTGTTTCAGACGCAGACCGGATGGGCTGGCGCGCTGGTGGCCACGGGGATCGTGGCGGTATTGTTCCAACCTCTGCGAGAGCGATTGCAAAAGGCCGTCAGCCGGCTGCTCTACGGCGAGCGCGACGAACCGTACGCGGTCTTGACGCGCCTCAGCCGGCGACTGAGGGCTACGCTCGAGCCGGAGCAGGCGCTGCAAACCATCGTCGACACCGTTGCCCAGGCGCTCAAGCTGCCGTTCGTGGCGATCGCCTTGGCCGAGGCAACCGGCTTTCGCATCGTGGGCGAGTTTGGCCGGCCGAGCGGGGAACCGTTGATCCTGCCCATGGTCTACCAGGGGGACACCGTCGGGCGTCTGATGGTCTCGTGGCGCGGCCCGAACGAACCGTTCGGGCGCAGCGAAGTGGATCTACTGGAGGACATCGCCCAACAGGCCGGCGCGGCGGCGCACACGGTTCGACTGACACGAGACCTGCAGCGCTCGCGTGAGCGATTGGTGACGGCGCGCGAAGAGGAGCGCCGCCGATTGCGACGCGAGCTCCACGATGGGCTGGGGCCGGAGCTGGCCAGCCTGTCACTGAAGCTCGGCGCAGCGCGTAACCTGATCCCCAGAGCGCCGGATCGTGCGGACGCGGTCTTGGCCGAGTTGACGGCGCAAGTGCAGGGCACGCTGGCCGGGATCCGGAGGCTGGCCTACGACTTGCGGCCTCCGGCCCTGGACGAACTGGGACTGGTGCCGGCGGTGCGCGAGAGCGCCAGCTCCCAGGCGGAAGGCGGCCCGCGCGTCGTCGTCGAGGCGCCGGATTCGCTGCCCGACCTTCCGGCGGCGGTCGAAGTGGCGGCGTATCGCATCGCCACCGAAGCCGTCACGAACGTCGCCCGCCATGCCAACGCCGATCACGTCGTGGTCCGATTCGACCTGACCGACGCCCTCGAGCTCACCATACAGGACGATGGCGGCGGGATTCCGGCGAAGGCGCGCGCCGGTGTGGGCATCACCTCGATGCGGGAGCGGGCCGCCGAGCTGGGCGGCCGGGTGGACGTGGAGGCCGTGCCAGGGGGAGGCACGCGAGTACGCGCCCGGCTGCCGCTCCTGCTGGCGGAGGGCTGAGGATGGAGCCGGTCCGGGTGCTTGTCGCCGATGATCACACCCTGTTCCGCGAGGGCCTGGCGGTCCTGCTGGCGTCGGTGCCCGATGTGGAAGTGATCGGCCAAGCAGCGAGCGGCCAGGAGGCCGTGGACCTGGCGGAGTCCCTCCTCCCAGATGTGATCTTGATGGACCTGCAGATGCCGGGGAGGAACGGGATCGAAGCGACCCGACAAGTGCTCCGCGTCAGCCCCCACATCGGCGTGATCGTGCTGACCATGTTTGAGGACGACGATTCTGTTTTCGCCGCCATGCGCGCCGGCGCCCGCGGCTACCTGTTGAAAGGCGCAGATCAAGCGGAAGTCGTGCGGGCATTGCGCGCCGTGAGCAGCGGCGAGGCGTTGTTCAGCCCGGCTATCGCGCGGCGGCTGGTCGATTACTTCTCGCACCTGGAGTCGCCGAGCGAGGGGGCCGCGTTCCCGGAGTTGACCGAGCGGGAACGAGAGGTGCTCGGGCTCATCGCCCAGGGGCTGAACAACGCCGAGATTGCCTCGCGCCTGACCCTCAGCCGCAAGACCGTCCGGAATCACGTCTCGAACATCCTCAACAAGCTGCAAGTCGCCGACCGCTCGCAGGCCATCGTCCGCGCTCGGGAGGCGGGGCTCGGTGAGCGGGCGAAATCACCCGCCGAGGATAGGGGCCGGCAGCACTAGCGGGTTGCGGAAAAACCATCTTCAGCCTCACCCCCTGCCCCCTCTCCGCCGGGAGGCTGCCTTCGAGAGGGCGAGCGTGACGGAGAGGGGGTGAAGAGCCTCAAGGAGGCGGGGGCCTTTGGCCGCCGCCTCCTTGAAAACCTCGCCCCTCCCCCGGCAGGACACCGCCCCGTCGAGGCAGTCGCTGGCCGGGGGAGGGGTAGGGGTGGGGGGCTGAAAAGCAGTCCCCCTTTTTCCGCAAGCTCCTAACCCGGCGCCACGCTGCGCCACCGCCGCGCCCTGTCAAACGGTCGACCGTGGTCTGGCATCCCAGAGATCCCTGGTCGGCTGTGGACGTCGTCCGGCTAGCCTCAGGAGCGGACTCAACGGCTCAGCCAAAAGAACGCCCCGGGCGCGTGTCCCCCGTGGAGGAGGGGCCCGAGGCGGTAGCCGAGGGCCCGACGGAGCAGGGCAAATCCCAGAGCCGCGCGGCAGAATGAGCAGTCCTTGGCAAGCCAGCCGCCGCGGGGCATAATCTCGCCGTGCGCATCGCCATGATCTCCTACCACACGTGCCCGCTGGCCACGCTGGGCGGCAAGGACACCGGCGGGATGAATGTCTACGTGCGCGACCTGACGCGGGAGCTCGGTCGGCGCGGAATCGGCGTGGACGTCTTCACCCGATCCCAGGACGAGCACGTGCCGCACGTCCTACACGATCTCGGCCACGGCAATCGGATCGTACACGTCCCGGCCGGGCCGGAGTCACCGATGGCGAAGGACCGCCTGGCGGAGTACCTCCCGACCTTCATCGATTTCATCGAAGCGTTTGCGGCCTCGAAGGGAATCCGATACGACATCCTGCACAGCCATTATTGGCTCTCGGGGCTGGCCGCGCTCGAACTGCGATCCCACTGGGGGATCCCGCTGATTCAGATGTTCCACACCCTGGCCGCGATGAAGAAGCGGGTCGCGCCGGACGGGGAGGACTCGGCCTCGACCTTGCGCCTCGAGGCCGAGGGTCGCCTGCTGCGCCAGGCGGATCGCATCGTGGCATCGACCCAGGCCGAAGTCGCTCAGTTCCAGTGGTTGTATCACGTGGACACGCGCCGGGTGGCGGTGATCCCCCCGGGAGTGGACACCGGCCATTTCTATCCCATTCCCGACGATGAGGCCCGCGAGTTTGCCCGCGTGCCGGCCAACAAGCGGATGATTCTGTTCGTGGGCCGGGTCGAACCGCTCAAGGGGATCGACAGCCTGCTGCAGGCGATCGCCATCCTGCGAGCTCAAGACAAGAGCCTGGGTGCCGACTTGTGCCTGGCCGTGATCGGCGGCGAACCCAACGACGACGGCGCGACGGAAACGGAGGAGATGGCCCGCCTGCAGGAGATGCGGCGCGATCTGAAGATCGAGGACATGGTGACCTTCCTCGGCCGCCGAGCCCAGGACACCCTGCCGTATTACTACTCGGCCGCCGAGATCGTCGTCGTCCCGTCGCACTACGAGTCCTTCGGCTTGGTGGCACTGGAAGCGATGGCCTGCGGTACACCGGTGGTCGCCTCGGAGACCGGTGGGCTGGTCTTCCTGGTGCGCGATGGGGAGACCGGATTCCACGTTCCAACGGGCGACCCCGAGGCGCTGGCCGATCGATTGCGTCAGCTGCTTCAGGATGAGATCTTGCGGCAACGGCTTGGGCAACAAGCGGCTGAATACGCCAAACGCTACGCCTGGCCTCTGATCGCCGATCAGATCATCGATCTTTACCACGGAACGACCGGGATTCACGCGTGATCCGGCTCGTCCGGCCCCTCAACGACGCCGGCCGTGCCGGGCGTGATTCGTCGGCGACAACCCGACGGTGACGGACTCGAGCGTCCCGGCGCAGCGTGCCTCGCCCTCCACGCCCCTTCGGCCTCTACGCCCTTCGGCGCACCGAAGCGGTGCAGGCCGCCAAGGGCGCCTCCCGGGAAAGGAGGCGGCCCGCCGGCTGGCCAAGGCCCAGACGCTGTGGCTGGCGACGGTGCGGCCGACGGGCTCGCCGCACCTGGTGCCCGTATGGTTCGTCTGGCTGGATGGGTTCTTCTACGTCTGCACCGCACCGAAAAGCGTCAAGGCGCGCAACCTTGATGTGAATCCACGGGTGGTCGTGGCACTGGAAGATGGGGTCCATCCCCTGATCTGCGAAGGGGAAGCGACGACCGTCCCGCGACCCTGGCCGGAGGATGTCGTTTCAACCTTCCGCAGCAAGTACGACTGGTCGATCGAAGACGACGCTCAATACGCGCGCCTGGTGCAGGTTCACCCGACGCGCTGGCACGCCTGGTAGGCGGCGCGCCAAGGGAAGGACGGCCGATGCCGATCGCCAACGCGCTGATCGAAGTCGTCTCGGAACTGTTCAAGGCTCTGTTGCCCGGTTCGTTGCTCTTCTTGCTGATCGGACTCACGATCGGGGTGGTGCTGCTGCTCTCCGGGGAAGGGCGAAAGATGCGCGGCCGGGCATGGCTCGCCGGTCTGGCGATCCTCTATTGGCTGCTCAGCATGCCGATCGTCGCCGGCGGGATGGAATCCCTGCTCGGGGCAGGGTACGGCCCCATCGCCAGCGCGGCGCAGGCCGAAGACGCGCAAACCGTTGTCGTCCTGACCGGCGGCAGCGTTACCCTGCAAGGCGAAGACTCGACATTCGACATCCTGAGCACAGCCAGCAGCTATCGAATGCTGGAGGCAGAGCGGCTGTATCACCTGCTGGGAGAGCCCACCCTGATCCTTTCTGGTGGCCCTCCTGGCGGGACTCCGTCTGCGAACCCCGAGAGCGAGGCCATGAAGTCGGAGCTGGTGGCGCGGGGTATCCCCGAATCGAAGATCCTCGTGGAAACCGAGGCGGTCGATACCCACGATGAGGCGGTGCGGGTGGCGGAAATGCTCGAGAACCAGGGGATCGATTCCTTCGTGCTGGTGACTTCGACGGAGCACATGCGTCGGGCGCTCGGATCCTTCGCGGCGCAGGGGTTGGCCCCGGTACCATCGGCGGCGGACCAGCAGGACCCCGGCGGGAGTTTGGCCGGCGCCCGACTTCTGCCCTCGGCGGACGCCCTCAGTCGCAGCTACCAGGCGATGCGAGAGGGATTTGCCCTTCTCTACTACGCTCTTCGAGGTTGGCTGGGCTGATCCGGCACGCCTCGCCTCGCCTCGCCCGCGGATCGAGCCCGATCTCCGGGCGGACCACGGACGCTGTTCATGTTTGGGTATGGGTCAAGACCGTGAACTGGGACGGCCAGTTTGGCTACGTCAGCCCATCCGAGGTTTGGGCCGTGGCCTGTTCGGGTGGTGAGGTCGGCCTGGTATGCACCTTCGATGAGTGCTGCATGGGCCCTACTCAAACCCACTATCGGCCGGCGGCCCGGCACGTCTGCAACCAGCCGGTGATCGCTCGGATGGACTCACGAAGGTGCCCCGGAGGAGGTCAGGCATGGACAAGTTTGAGGTTTCGACTTCATTGGCGGCGCCGCCCGAGATTGTTTACCGCGCCTGGTTGGACTCGGCCCAGCACGCTGCCTTCGTCGGAGCCCAGGCCGAGATTGAGGAAGGCGTTGGCGGCGAGTTCCGGCTATGGGACGGTTACATCACCGGACGCACTCTCGCCCTCGACCCACCGCGGCGGATCGTACAGGCCTGGCGGACAACGGAGTTCCCCGATGGCAGTCCTGACTCACAAATCGAAGTCAGGCTCGAACCCGAGGCTGGTGGCACACAGATCACTCTGGTCCACACCGGAATCCCGGCTGGTCAGGGCCCTCAGTACGAGGAAGGCTGGAAGGAAAACTACTTCGATCCGATGAAGGAGTACTTCTCGGGCAAGACCTAGTCACCCCGCGGCGGTGGTTTGAGAGGAATCACCCCTGACCCCCGCCCTCTATCCTTTGGGGAGAGGGTAGGGTGAGGGGTAATCCACTTCGAGAGGCCACGAGAATGGGGGCGTGCTTCTCATACGATCCCGCGGCGAGGCGCAGCTACACGTCTCCAACGTCGCCCAGGACAAGTCAGAGGATCGAGTGCGGGTTCGAGCCGCGCCTAGGGCGCGTGGGATGCCCCTCCAGCCAAGAACCGCCCCGCCGCGCGCCGGCGTGGTCAGCAAGAGACAAACCAGGCACACAACCCGACGGCTGCCATCAGGCGATCCGTTGTGGAAAAGTTCAGGCGCTGGGCGCCCTTACCAGCTCAATCAGGACGGCCGCCGATGGCCGCGCCATACCCGGCGGCCATGGCCGCCTCGCGTAGGCGCGGGTGCATGATCACGCTCCACAGCACGTGACTCCTTCGTCCGCCTCGAGGGCGAGGCGGGTTTGAACTCCCGGTCACATCTTGGCCGGGCTGCGCATAGACATCAAGAACACACCCTTCCTTTGCGCCCCGGCAAGTGCCGGAGGCGCCTGGAGTGCGCCTGCTGGCGCAGGCAGCCCGAAGGGCTCGAGCCGGGTCTGGGCCACCTCGGTCGGGTGTGGGAACCTGTCCAGGGGGCACCGGCGAGAGCAGGGGGATTGACAAGTGCGCGACTTATCACTACAATAAGACTATCCTGTAATGACAAGATGATCAGAAGTTTGTTATGTCGCCATTGCTACTGCGAATGAGGTAAGGTGGTCAAGTCGAGCCGCAAGCCAAGCCAGCACATCAACCGCAGTAGCCCGCTCCCCCTGTACGCCCAGGTGCGAGGGGCGATCGAGGCGCGGCTCGCGGCAGGCGAATGGCGACCCGGAGACCGAATCCCGGGAGAGTCGGAACTGTGCCGGGAATACGGGGTCAGCCGCCCGGTTGTGCGTCAGGCGCTTCAGGAGCTGGCGGCCGAAGGCGCCATCCTCCGGCGAAAGGGCCTCGGGACGTTCGTCGCCGAGCCCAAAGTCGTCAGCCGTTCCCTCGTCCACTCCCTCGTGGGTTTCTACCAGGACATGGAGCGGCGCGGCCTTTCGATCGAGACCCGCGTTCTCGAACAATCCCTCCAGCCCGCCGGCGATAAAGTTGGCGCCCGGCTTGGCTTGCAGCTGTTGACACCTGTGATCAAGATGACTCGCCTGCGCTCGGTCGGCGGTCATCCGGTGGTCCTGGTGAGCTCGTACCTCCCCTACGCCCTGTGCCCGAGCCTGATCCAGGCCGACCTGCGTTCCCAGTCGCTCTATGCATTCCTCGAGCAGGAGTACGGGCTGCGTATCGCCGCCGGCCGCCGCGAAATCCAGGCGGTGCTGGCCGGGGAAGAGGAGGCGCGGCAATTACAGGTCGACCGCGGGTCTCCGCTCTTGCGTCTGGAGAGCGTCAGCTACCTGGAGGACGGGCGGCCGATGGAGTACTTCGATGGGGTGTTCCTGTCTCGGTTCGAAGTCGAGCTGGGCCGCCTGACCTCGAGCGACGACGCCCTTCCGCTTCTGTGGACTCGGCGGGAGGTCTGAGCGCCGATGCCTTCTGATCCGAAACTCGCCGAGAGTCGAGTCCGTGAGAAGGTGCGCGCCATCGTTTATCGGACGCTCGGCCGGACTCCGACGCCCTCGGAAGCGCGTCGCCGATTGGTGACCGAATCCGATGTTCAAGAGCTTCCGTTTCGAGGCTCGTTCGAAGTGCCGAGCGGCGCACTGGTCACACCGCTGGCGCTCCAGGCGATGATCGAGCGCCAGATTCGCCTCAAGGGGACGTCCCCCAAGTCGGTTCCGGAGGGAAGTCGAGGGGCAGGCCCGGTCGCCGCGGGCCGCGGGCCAATCGCCCTCGGCGCCGATCACGCGGGTTTCGCCCTGAAAGAAGATCTCAAGAGCTTCCTTACCGAGGCCGGGTACGCCGTCATCGACTGCGGCGCGGCCGGTACCGAGCCGGTGGACTACCCCGACTTCGCCCTGGCGGTGGCCGAGCTGGTGGCGCAACAGCGTGCCGAGCGCGGCATCGTCGTCGACGGCGCCGGCATCGGCTCCAGCGTCGCTGCCAACAAGGTCCCCGGAGTCCGCGCCGCCCTGTGCTACGACCTGGCGACGGCCGTCAACAGTCGGGAACACAACGACGCCAACGTCCTGACGCTTGGCGCCGGCCTGATCGGCGGCGCCCTGGCCCGCCAGATCGTCCGTGCCTGGCTCGACACACGATTTGCCGGCGGTCGTCATGCTCGCCGGGTCGAAAAGATCACTGACATCGAGCGCCGCTACCTGAGGCGCTGAGGCAACCGGCCCCACCATGCCTACCCTCGACGACGCCGCGCTGGACCGAATCATCGAGCAGATCACTCGAGATGTGCTGGTGTTGCTCGAGGACTCCCCGAGCGCTTCCGACACCCGCGAAGGGGCGACGCTCTCGGCGCATAACTACGCCGAACGCCTGCGACCGGTGATCCACGCCGGCGCCGATCGGATCGCCTCCACCCTCGGTGTCGCCCCGACCGACGGCCAGCTGGCGCACATGATCGATCACACCCTGCTCAAACCGGACGCCACCCAGGACGAGATCGCCCGTCTCTGTTTCGAGGCGCGCAAGCACAGTTTCGCCACGGTCTGCGTCAACCCGAGCTACGTCCGCCTGTGCGCGCAGCTGCTCAAGGGGAGCCCGGTCGTGGTCTGCACCGTCGTCGGATTCCCGCTGGGGGCCACACCGACTGAAGTCAAGGTCTACGAAACCCAACAGGCGATTCGCGACGGTGCCAGCGAAATCGACATGGTGATCAACGTCGGCGCCGTCAAGAGCCGCGACTACGAACTGGCCCAGCGCGACATCGCCTCGGTGGCACGCGCCTGCCACGCCGATAACGCTCTGCTCAAAGTCATCATCGAAGCGGCCCTGCTGACGGACGAGGAAAAGGTCATCGCCTGCCAATTGGCCAAGGTCGCCGGAGCCGATTATGTGAAGACCTCGACCGGATTCGGCCCGGGTGGCGCGACGGCGGCCGACGTGGCCTTGATGCGGCGAGTGGTCGGTCCGTCCATCGGGGTGAAAGCCGCCGGAGGGATCCGGACCCTGGCCGACGCGCAACAGATGATCGCCGCCGGCGCCTCGCGCTTGGGCGCCAGCGCCAGCGTCAAGATCCTACAGGAGGCGGGGGCCTAACCCCTGCAGCGCCTCGCCGCCGGGAGGCGGGGCCGAGGAGGAACGATGGCGGTCGACCTGCGGACGTACGTCTTTCTCGACAACCTGCAGCTCCAACATGCCGGATTCCTGGGGACGGTCGCCCAGGGATTCTTGCCGCTCCCCAATGACACGTCGCTCTGGGTCGAGATCTCGCCAGGGATCGAGATCAACCGTATCACCGACATCGCCCTCAAGTCGACCCGAGTGCGGCCGGGGATGCAGATCGTCGAGCGGCTGTTCGGCCTGCTGGAGGTGCATCACGAGGATCAAGCCGAAGTGCGGGCCGCCGGGGCGGCGATCCTGGAGGCCCTCGAGCTGGAGGAATCGGACCGGCTGAAGCCGAAGGTGGTCTCGAGCCAGATCATCCGGCACGTCGACGCCCACCAGGTGCAGCTGATCAACCGGCTGCGCCACGGGCACATGCTGCTCGCCGGACAAACCCTGTACGTGCTGGAAGTCGAGCCGGCCGGCTACGCCGCGCTGGCGGCGAATGAGGCCGAGAAGGCGGCTCACATCAACATCCTCGAAGTACGCGCCTTCGGCAGTTTCGGGCGCGTCTATCTGGGAGGCGAAGAGCGCGACATCATGGCCGGTTACGGGGCCGCCGTCGGGGCGATTGAGTCGATCCACGGCCGCGAGATCGAAGCCGGTCGGCGCACCTGAGCCGGGACTCGGTAACGAGGATGAGACGGAAAGCGACAATCCCGAGTGCAACTCCGCCGCGCCGAGGCGCCGGTGGAACAGGCCAACAGGAGGAAGCTATGTCCGAGATGGGGATGGGAATGACGGAAGCACTAGGCATGGTCGAGACCAAGAGCTATGCCGCGATGGTCGAAGCGGCCGATGCCATGGTCAAGGCGGCCAGGGTCGAGCTGGTCGCCTACGAGAAGACCGGCGGCGGATTCGTGACGGCGATCGTGCGCGGCGACGTCGCTGCGGTCAAGGCTGCCGTCGAAGCCGGGGCGCGCGGCGCCGAGAAGGTCGGGGAAGTCGTGGCGATCCATGTCATCCCGCGGCCGCACTCGAACGTCGACCGCACCTTGCCGCTCGGACGCCAGGGCAGCTAACCGCTCGATCGAAAGCCGCCGACCCGTCCTTGGCCATGCCTGGGCGCACTTCGAACGGAGAAGGGTTCCCGAGCGAAGGCCAAGGACGGGTAGGCGGGGTAGAAAGGAGAGTCCCATGCTCCTGGGAAAAGTCGTCGGGACGTTGGTGGCGACGCGCAAGGAGCCGAGCCTGGACGGGATCAAGTTCCTCGTCCTGCGCCAGCTCGACATCGATGCCTCGGAGGCGCGCGGTTACCGCGTGGCCGCCGACGCCGTCGGCGCCGGGTTGGGGGAGGTGGTGCTCTACGCCACCGGGAGCTCGGCGCGCATGACGCGTATCACCGACCAGCGCCCATGTGACGGGGTGATCATGGCCATCGTCGACCAGCTCGAAGTCGACGGCGAAGTCAAGTACGACAAGTCGGAGAGCGGATGATGGCCAACGATCGGGGACCCCTCGTGCTCGACGACGCCCGGATCGACGCCATCATCGAGCAGGTGATGAGCGAGCTGCGTCAGGGTGAGCGGGTGCGCCACGGGACACCACCTGAGGCGGCCGGCCTCACCGCTCCGCCGGCCACCCCTTCGCTGCGCCACGCCGACAACCTCTATCCGACCGTCGATGCGGCGGTGGCTGCGGCTCGCCAGGCCTTCCTCCAGCTCAAAGAAATGCCGCTGGCGCTGCGCGAGCAGATGGTGGCCCACCTGCGCCGGGCGGGGCGAGAAAACGCCCAGGTGCTGGCGCTCGAGGCCGTGCAGGAAACCGGGATGGGGCGGTACGAGGACAAGATCCAGAAGAACCTGCTCAACGCCAATAAGACCGCCGGCACGGAAGTCTTGACTCCCACCGTCTGGACCGGCGATGGCGGGATGTCTCTGGTCGAGTACGCCCCCTATGGGGTGATCGGCGCGATCGTCCCCAGCACCAATCCGACGGCGACGGTCATTTGCAACGCCATCGCCATGATCTCGGCCGGCAACGCCGTGGTCTTCAACGCGCATCCCGGGGCCAAACGCTGCAGCAATCTGACGGTTCAGGTCCTCCACGATGCCATCGTCGAGGCCGGGGGGCCGGCCAATCTCCTCGTGGCCGTGGCCGAACCTACGATCGAGACGGCGCAAGAGATCATGCGCCATAAGGACGTACGGCTGTTGACGGTGACCGGGGGGATTGGTGTCGTGCGCGAGGCGATGAAGAGCGGCAAGCGGGCGATCTGTGCCGGGCCGGGGAACCCGCCGGTCGTGGTGGACGAATCGGCGGATCTGGAGCAGGCCGGGCGCGACGTTGTGATCGGCGCTTCGTTCGACAACAACATCACCTGCACCGACGAGAAGGAAGTCTTTGCCGTCGCCTCGATCGCCGATGAGCTCAAGCGCCAAATGATCCGCCACGGCGCGTACGAGATCGATGGCGGGCAGGCCGAGCGCCTGATGAAATCCATATTCACCGAGGTGCCGCCGCGCGGCCAGCACGGGACGATGAACAAGGCGTTCATCGGCAAGAACGCCAACGTCATCCTGCACGAGATCGGCATCGAGGTCGGCGACGAGGTGCGCTTGGTCCTGGTCGAAGTCGAAGCCGACCATCCGCTCGTGCTCTCGGAGCAGATGATGCCGGTCTTCCCGTTGGTGCGGGTGCGGGATGCCGATGAAGGGATCGACCTGGCGAAGAAGGTCGAGCACGGATTTCGCCACACGGCGGTCATGCACTCCAAGAACCTGGATCATCTCAGCCGCATGGCCCGGGTGATGGACTGCAGCATCTTCGTCAAGAACGGACCGTCGCTGGCCGGGCTGGGCTACGGAGGGGAGGGCTTTTGCTCTTACACCATCGCCAGTCCTACCGGAGAAGGATTGACCAACCCGGTGAGCTTCAGCCGCCTGCGCCGTTGCACGCTGAAGGATGCGTTCCGCATCGTGTAGGCGGAGGAATCAGGTGGAAACCGCGTGATCGAGCCCGCCCTCGCCCTGATCGAATACAGCAGCATCGCCGTCGGGATTCAGGCGGCCGACGCCGTGGCCAAGAAGGCGCCGATCCGCGTGCTCAAGGCGGGGACGATCCAGCCAGGGAAGTTCCTGGTGCTGTTTGGCGGCCAGGTCGGCGACGTCGAGGAATCGCTGAGTGCCGGGCGGCAAGTCGGTGGCGACAGCGTCGTGGACTTCGTCTACCTGCCGCTGGTTCATCCGGAAGTGGTCGAGGCCCTCAGCGGGACGCGCCGGACGACCGCCGTGGATGCCTTGGGCGTGATTGAGACGACCAGCGTCGCCTCGACCATCCTGGCGGCGGACGCGGGGGTGAAGGGCGCCGGAGTCCACCTGGTGGAGATCCGACTGGGCGACGGCCTGGGCGGCAAGGGAATCGTCTTGTATTCGGGACTCGTGGCGGACGTGGAGACGGCGGTCGAAATCGGCGTTGGGGTTCTGCGGCGTCCCGAGCACCTGCTGCGACGTGTCGTGATCCCGCAGCTGCACCCCGAGGTGTGGACCAACGTCTCGGCCTCGACCCGCTTCCGCGAACGTGTGGTGGAGTCGAAATGAAATTCGCCCGGGTGATCGGTACGGTTGTCGCCACCCAGAAGGCCGAAGGGCTGGAGGGAGTGAAGTTGCTCGTCGTCCAACCGCTCGACGAGGGGCGGGCCCCGCAGGGCGACCCGCAGATCGCCGCCGATGCCACGGCCCAGGCCGGCCCCGGCGAGCTGGTGTTCGTCGTGGCAAGCCGCGAGGCGGCGCAAGCTCTGCCGGTCATCTTCGTCCCGGTCGATCTGGCGATCACCGGGATCATCGACAAGGTCGACGATGAACGCGGCCCACGCCGCGCCCGCCCGACCGCAGTGTGGACCGCCGGTCTAGGCGGCTAGCATGTACATCGGCAAGGTCGTCGGGACGGTCGTGGCCACGGTCAAGCTCTCGCACCTCGACCGGCGCAAGCTGCTCTTGGTGGATCAACTCGATTTGGCCGGCAACGAGACCGGCGATTACGACATCGCCGTCGATACCGTCCAGGCCGGCCCGGGCGACACCGTGCTCGTGATCGATGAAGGCAACGGGGCACGACAAGTGCTCGGGTTGGACCCGGGCGCGGTCCGGGCGGTGATCGTCGGTATCGTGGACGAGGTGACGCTAGGCGCCGCCATAGCCTGAGAACACGCTTTGCCTATTTCATGCCGACGAAGTCCAGCCGCACGTCCCCATGAGAGGCTCCTGTCCGACCCCCACCCCGCCTTCCCCCTGCTTAGTCAATGCCTCGCGGAACCAGTTGAAGGGCAGGGGGAGGGGAGTCTTCCAAGGGGAAGGGGTGGGGCCAAGAAGCGATGCTGGTCTACTTGTCAAGTCGCGGGCTCCATTCGACGCTACCCAGCGCCGTCCTAACCGCGCTTCGCTTCGGCTGCCCGGCGGACAAGAAGGGGAAAATCGTCTTTGAGGCTGGCGCCGCCGACCAAAGCACCATCCAAGTCCGGCATAGCCATGAACGAGGCGATGTTCTCGGCCGTAACGCTGCCGCCGTAGAGGACGCGAACGGCGTCGGCCACGTCCTGGCGGAAAACATCTGCGATCGAACCGCGGATGACGAGTGAGGCGGTGCGATTGGCGTCGGCCGGCGTCGCGGCCCGGCCGGTGCCGATAGCCCAAATGGGTTCGTAGGCGATCAGGCAGACGGAAGCCTGTTCCTCCGTCAAGCCCACAAAGGCGCTTCGCACCTGCGCCCCGACGACCTCTTGGGTCTTTCCGGTTTCATTCTGGGACTGATTCTCTCCAACACAGACGATCGGGGTCAGCCCGTGCGCCATCGCCGTCGCCACCTTGCGGCGTATGGCATCGTCGGTTTCATCCTGGCTGGCGGTGGCGCGGCGCTCGGAGTGGCCTACGATGACAAAAGAGCACAACCCTTCGAGCATCGGGGCGGCGATCTCTCCGGTGTACGCGCCCTTCGGCTCAGGGTGGACGTTCTGCGCACCGAGCCGCAGCCGCGTGCCGCGCAACGCGTCGGCGACAGCGGCAAGCGCGGTAAAGGGAGGACAAACAACGACCTCGATTCCCTCCGGCTCGCCCAGCCCCCGCCGGGTGCGGCGGATGAATTCAACTGCCTCTGCCGGACGGCCCAGGTTCATCTTCCAGTTAGCGGCGATCAGAGGATTGCGCATAGCCAGAAAAGGATGAGAAGGATGAAGGCGGAGGTCAACCCTGCCCGTCCGCCTCGCCGACCAGGGCCAGGACGGCTTCACGCGTCAGCTTCGGCTCGCCTCGGGCCATGGCGTCGAGGGTGGCATAGGCAAGTTTGAGGGGGATCTGGTAGAGGGCGTAGAAGGCCCTGGACGGCACGGAGAGGGCGTAGGCTTCGGCGCGGCCGAGGCACTCGCGGGCATAGGCCATCACGCGTTCCGCGGTGTAGCCGGGCGGAAAGAAGTCGATGCCTCGGGCCAGGTCATCGGATCGGTTGCGCACGATGTTGACCAGCTGCAAACCCCGACCGAACAAGACAGCGTGCGAGCGGTCGACTTGTGAGCCCTCGAAGAACGCCAGCAAATCGCACAGCAGGATCCCGACAGAACCGGCAACGCTGAAGGTGTAGCGGTCGAGGGCCTCGAGACTGTCGATACTCCAGCTCACACCCGCCCAGTACGCCATCCGGTCGGCCATCGCCGCGATGGCTTCCCAGATCCGCGGGGCGATGGCTGCCGGGGCCAGAATCGCCCAGTCCGCCAGGTGAAGAGAGACCTCGGGAAGGGTATTCCGATAGGCGGCGAGGGCGGCGTCAATCGGCGCCCGATCGAAAGCCTCCACCGAGGTCTGGCCCTGGAAGGCCAGGCTCAGGGCGCCAAGCAGCTCGACTTTCTTCTCGTTCGAGACGTCGGGGTGGTCCTCGATTTCATCCAGGGCGCGCATGCACAGGTAGCCGGAGGCAACGGCCTCCCGCAGTCCAGCAGGCAGACGGACGACGGGTAGGTAGAATGTCCGGCTGGTCTCTCTGAGCGCGACGAGCATGTCAATCGTGGACACTTCCGGCTCCCTGGCGGTTCGCACCGCCGCGGCAGTGCGCAAGGACCCTATTCTTGGCGGGGGAGGGCAAGTTGTCAAGAGGAATCACGTTGTGCTGCGAAGGCCCAGGCAGGGCTTCGGGACCCCGGGGGCCGGCTCTGAGAACCAGCTTGGGCTACTCCCCGTTGGCATCCGGAGGACAGCCAGACACGAGCGATTGACTCACCTGTCCACCCACTCGTCGTTGTGCCTGGGTCGTCGTAAGGTGTCTGTAAGGTGGTCCGCAAGGTCATCCCCCATAGACTCTACAAAGATGGGCCGGTTCGACAGGAAAGCGGCGCGCCCGCTTTCGTCGGGAGAAGGATCATGGCGAGGATGATCGGTGATGACGAGATCCAGTCGTTCCTGCACAGGAACGCTCATCACTATCCATCGCAAATCTCGCTGATCCAGGCCGCGGTCGACTTGCTGTGGCCGGAAGGGGCGCCGACCGGTGGGGCCGAAAGGGTCGTCAGGATCTGTCTCGATGGTGCAGCACAGCGCCTATCCGGGAGCCCTCCTTCTGGGCGACTTCTGGCGGCGCCGGGCACGAGCCCGATCTAGCCCCGCCGACCTGGAGGCGCAAACTTCGGGCCCAGCGACCCATGGCTCGGGGTCGACGGTTTCACCTAGAATAGCCAACGGGCGCCGCGGGGAGGCCTCTCAGTTGCGCGTCACATCCGTTCTCCATAGCGCTGCGGCCAGGCTTGTCGTGTCGACGCTGTCCTTTGCCGGGTTGGCGACATTCCTCGTCGGATGCCAATCGGTCGCAGCCGCCTTCGGCCCACCGACGTCCACACCCACCGCCACGTCCACACCGACACGGACATCGACTCCGACGGCAACTGCCACCCCGACGGAGACTCCGACGCCCACGATCACCCTGACACCGACGATCACCGATACTCCCACGATCACCCCGACGCCAACCTTCGACTTCCCCGACGTCACGGTGAGCGAACAGGCCCACTGCCGCTACGGCCCGAACAAGAACTACCTGCACGCAGGAGATCTGTACGAGGGGGACCACGGCTTGCTCTGGAACCGCAACTCCAACGGGACCTGGCTGTGGGTGCGGTTCGACAAGCTCTGGTACGCCTGCTGGGTGGCGGCCTCGGTGGTTGATGTCGACGGCGACATCTTCAGCGTCGTCCGGATCACGACCAAGTTGCCGCATTCGGTGCTCTACGATCCACCGGACATGGTCACAGCCGTGCGGCAGGGCGATGATGTCGTCATCAGCTGGGAGCCGGTCTACATGACGGTGGACGACGACCGGGGATACTTCGTCGAGGCGACGGTCTGCCAGGGAGGCCAGCTGGTCTTCTATCCCATCGCTGTCAACGGCACGTCTGTCACCATTGAGGACGACACGTCTTGCGATGGAGAGTCGAAGGCCAAACTGTACACCGTCGAGAAACACGGCTACACCGACCCGGTTTCGGTCCCCTGGCCGGACTGAAGGTAGTGGTCAGTGGTCAGTGGTGAGTGGTCAGTGGCGAGCGTTGCGTCGGAAGAGATCGTAGGCCGAATCGCCAATCGCCAAGTTCCAATCGCCCGCTTCCACCCCGCGGGTCGTTCGACCGCTCCGTTCTAGTCGAACGCCGATGATGCCCAGTTCTCAGTAACGAACGGGCTGGCATGTCATTCCCCTTCACGACGTTTACCCACCGTCGCGAGCAGGGCCCCGTCTGCCCTGACTTCATAGAGCGTCTCCATCTCCGGGATGGACACGGACTTTCCAGGACCCCTGCGGCACGCGATTGCGAAATCGGGATCCGGCACATCTTGAGTCTCTTGTACAAGCTCAAGGTCCTCCCGGGCGAAGGGGGCTAACAGGTCGACATAGTTCGATATCGACTCGACTCGGGCTTCCGGTCCGGCCACCGTGTTCACGACGGTCATCGCTTCCCGAAGGCCGGTACACCAATAGTCGAGCTCGAACCTTCCGTCGGCACCCCGCACCCCTCCCACTAACTCGTTGTAGTAGATGTATTCATACGGATGCAGCCGCACAATACCCAGCACTCCCGGAGCCAATGCCACCACGACCAGCCCCGCCCGAACGATCGGAGCACGCAACGCATCCCCGATCTTCCACGCCCCAAAACCCATGATCAAGAATGCAGGCGGCACCGCGAACAGGATGTGTCGGAAGTTGTTGTAGATCGGAGTCAACCCAACCATAACAGCGACAACCGGAACACCGAACCAGATCCAGACAAGGGCTACCATCAGCCTGCGAGATCTGTCCAGCTTGGACAGAGCCCATGAGTAGGGGACTCCGACAAGGAAGACAACCACCGCGGGTAGCGTGAGCTGGATGGCGAGCAGCGATGGTACATACTGCCACGGCAAATCGCCCGAAAAGTACAGGGTTCCCCAGAAGCGCACGTGAAACTCTGCGAATGTGGGCAGTTCGGACACGCGGTGGGCGAGGCCGACGAGCGGGTTCCCCCAGAGCACCGGCCACGTCAGATAGGTCGTCAGCGCCGCCACGGCTCCATACACTACCAACCCCGCTGTCGCCCGCCGCCCACTCCGCCCGATCCAGTAGGCCGCAACAAGAACCCCGGCAAACGGGGCCACAGCCCGAATCGATGTCGTCAATCCTAGAACGATCCCTGCCACCACCACGAGGCCCCAGAGGCGGAACCACTTCCCTAGGGTATTGGCGTAGCTCTCCGGAACGGCGTGTCTTAACAGCCCCAAGAGTCCCGCCACCACCCCTACAGTGACCACGATCCGCCACCATGCAAAGAACGACTCGACCTTCGCCACGTAGGCACTCAATGGAGTCTTGTACGCATCCTCCGCAATCCACCGAAACAATCCGACAATGAACCCCGGCCCGTTCCCGCTGTAGATCTTCCCTAGAAGACCCTGTGCCCCATCTTGGACGCCCCCCAACCACCACAGGTCGAGTAGCACGATCACCCCCAAAAACCCGCCAACTCCGATCCATCCCCGCCTTGCAAGCGACAACCGCCTCCACTCCAGAGCCACCCCCGCCCGCCGCAACGGCCCCTCCTGCTCCGTCGACCCCCTGCGCTCGACCATCAACCGGGACTCGACCGCCGCCCAACCCAGCTCGACCGACGCAAGAAAGAACACCATCAGCGGTGTGTCCTTCTGGTTGATGAACCCGTGTCCGAACAGAACGGGCTGCGTGATGAACAGAGCCGTCACGAACAGCGCCACCCCGCGCGGCATCAGGCGCAGCGCAATTCGATAGAACAGGAAGACCCCCAATAGAAACGTGATGAAGTTGGTCAGATGCAGCCCGTCCGTCAACAACCAACTCCGATGCAGCGTGTGAAACAGCCGCGACGTCACCGTGAACACCATGAAGTAGAACGGTCCATTGAAATACTCGACGTCCGGTGACCGCAGAAACCCTCCCCCTTGATATGCCTGGAGAAATAGACGCCCGGTGGTGAGGTTCCGGTGTTCATCCATCGAAGCCCCATAATCCGTCAGAGTCACAACCCCCAGGATCAATAGGAATAGGAGCCCCAGCAGAACCAACCCGTACCTCGATTGGATCAACCTCCGCAAGGCGGGCGGCAAGGATTCGCGTCGACGGCGCGCACGATCATCGTGGCCGATCATCTTCCCTTCAATCGACAACTACGCGCGTTGTCTTGACGGCACGGGTTCACGGATTGGGCTCCCGGCCGTGGGGGTTTCCCCAGGTAAGGGGCACACCCAGCGCGCAAACGGGTCCACCTGAGCGTCCTTGGCCAGTGCAAGCCGTGCCCTCTTCTCTGACTTGACAGTTCGTTTCCACAATTCGGGTCGAAGACGGCCGCCTCATATCTCGGCGATATGCCCATGCGAAGGCCGGATTCGCACCTTGGTGCCCGCCTGTGCGAGCCGAAGATCTTTCGGGCGAAGGCTCAGTCGTCCTCGCACCCACAGCCACTTGGTTTCAAGCTGCGCGGTTAAGATCATACCTCCTCCATGTCACGTGCATGCCTCCGATTGACTCATTTGCTGGGAATTCTCGCGGAGGTGCACAAGTACGCTGTTACGCGCCCCGTGTTATGATTGGATCAGTGGCGGAGGCGGAAAAGACTTGGCTCTGACGCTCCCGTGGATCGTTCTTCTGGTGGCGCTGCTCTACCTTGTCGCTTCGCATGCGGGTTGGCTGGAGGCCCTGGGCAAGCGATCGCAACAACGAAGGCCCCCCACCGCCCGGCGGCGGGCTCCAGCGCCCCCCGCGAGCGGCGAAGATCAAGGATCGAATCGGCGACGGCTTGAGGTTTTCGAAGAGTTCCTCAGCAACCTCGGACGGGACGACTCCGAAAAAGACAATAAGGAATAGTGGGCAGTGGCCGGTGGTCAGAAAGCGCGGTAGCGAGAGACGTGTGGCCCTCTCTTGCTGCTAACACCGGCAGCTGGAAACCGGAGGCCAGGGGGCAAGTCGCCCATGCCTGCTGGCTTACCACAGCCTCTGACCACTGACCACTGAGTTCCGGCCCCCGCCGACCCTCCATTCCCGCCGTTATAATGCTCGGTCATCTTGTGCCAGCCGGCACTTGTCTGGCAGAATGCTGTCAGGTTGCCTTCGGGCGAGCCTGGGCGCTATGACTTATCGTGGGGATGTACGCGGCCGCGACCGAGAATCCTTGAGCGGAGGTCGCAGCCGGAACCGGTGGTCTTATGCTGCGGATCAGCCTACGAAACCTCCTCCGCCGACGAGCGCGGACGATCCTGACGGTGGTCGGCATCGCTGTTGGTGTGGCGGCGGTCCTGGCCCTCACGGCTATGGCCCGGGGCCTGGATGCCGGATACCGAGCCATGCTCGGCGGGAGCAACGCGGACCTCGTCATCAGCCAGCCGAATTCTTTTGACATCAGCTATAGCTCCGTTGACGAAGGCCTGATCGAAGCGCTCCGTGCGAGCCCGGAGGTCTCCGACGCCAGCGGTATGCTCCAGGGCTTCGTTCAGGCTGAAGACATTCCCTTCTTCTTTGTCTTTGGCTATCCGGAGGACAGCTTCCTTCTCGAGCGCTTCCACCTGGCGGAGGGTGCCGGATTCGAAAGCCCGGAGGCGCACTCGGCGCACGGAACGCCGATCCTGCTGGGCAGCGCCGCCGCCGGGACTCTCGACCGGGGCCCCGGCGACAGCTTGCACCTGAACGACCAGGTGTTCCGCGTGATCGGGATTTACGAGACGGGTTCCGCCTTCGAAGACAGTGGAGCGGTGGCCCGATTGCCGGACGCTCAATCCCTGATGGGCAAGCCGCGACAGGTGAGTCTCTTCTACATTCAGCTCCGGAAGCCGGCGCTCCGGGATCGTTTCCAGGCGCGTGCGCTTCGCCAATGGCCGGAGCTGGACGTGAGTGGGACGGATGACTTCGCTGATCGTCAGCTCTTCGATGACGTGCTCCAGGGTTACGCCTGGGGCCTGGCGGGCCTGGCCCTGGTCATCGGGGGCGTGGGCATGATGAATTCCCAATTGATGGCGGTCAGCGAGAGGACACGCGAGATCGGCGTCCTGCGCGCCGTGGGCTGGAGCCGCCGGCGAGTGCTGCTCCTGATCTTGAGCGAGTCGCTCATCGTAGGGCTGCTGGGCGGCGTTCTGGGCATGGTCCTGGGCTGGATGGCGGTGCGCTTGATGGGCAGTTCCGGTGCTTTCTTCGGCACGGCGGCGTCAAGTCTCACGCCGAACCTCGTCCTGCAAGCGATGTTGCTGGTGGGTCTGTTCGGGGTGGTGGCCGGCCTGTATCCTGCCTACCGCGCTTCTCGGCTGGCGCCGGTGGAGGCGTTGAGCTACGAGGGCGGCTCCGCGGGGCATATTCGCCGCCTGCCCTTCGGCGGGATGGAGTTGCAGAGTCTCTGGCAGCGTTCTTCCCGAACCTTGCTGACCTTCCTGGCCATCGGTCTGACCGTTGGCGCCATCATGGCCCTGGAGGCCATCCTGCGCGGCGTGGCGGACGACATGTCGGAAATCGGTTTCGGATCCGATGCGCAGGTCGTCATCCGGCAGGCGGAAATCGCCGATACCAGCTTGAGTGCCATCGACGAGCGAACCGGCCAGAGGATCGCCGCCATGCCCGAAGTCGAGAATGTCAGCGGCATGCTGATGTACGCTGCCACTTTACCTGACACACAGGGCTTTTTTGTGCTGATGGGATACGCTCCGAACGAATACGCCATCCGACGATTCGAAGTTGTGGAGGGCCAGTCCCTGACCGGAAATCATCAAATGATCCTCGGTCGTCTTATGGCCGAGACTCTGCACAAGGGGATCGGCGAGTCGATCGACCTGTCCGGTTACCGTTTCCGTGTGGTCGGGATCTACGAAAGCGGTGTGGGATGGGAGGAGCTGGGGGGCGTGGTCAGTCTGCGAGACGCGCAGTCGTTTGCCGGGCGGCCGCGCAAGGTGACCCTGTATATGGTGAAAATCAAGGATCCGCTGAAGGCGGCGGGCGTCGTGCTTAAGATCAACGAAGAGATGCCCGGGGTTCACGCGGCTCTGACCGGAGAGTTCGCCGAGCAGATGCCGGATCTCGAGAATGCGGACCGCTTCTTCAACGCCATCTCTCTGATGGCGATCATTGTCGGTGGTCTGGGTGTACTGAATACGATGTTGATGTCGGTCCATGAGCGGACGCGTGAGATCGGGGTCCTGCGCGCCGTCGGCTGGGGGCGTCGGACTGTCCTGAGCATGATTCTGAAGGAATCTCTGATCCTGGCCCTGCTGGGAGGGGCCACCGGGATCTTGATCGCTTTCGGTTTGGTCGGCATGATGAACCAGCTGCCGTACATCGGCGGGATTATGGAAGCGAAATGGCAATGGGACGTGTTCGTGAGAGCTCTCTGGGTGGCCTTGTCGCTAGGCCTGATCGGGGGGCTCTACCCCGCCTATCGTGCAACCCGGATGCAGCCCGTTGAAGCGCTGCGTTATGAGTGACCAGTGATCAGTGACCAGTGAGCAGTGAGCAGCGACAAGAGATCAGTGTTCACTGACCACCGACCACCGACCACTGACCACGGTCCCTGACATGGAGGTACCCATGATGTCGACTGTCAAGAACCGAGCCGTCCTGGCTTTGGTATTGTTGGCCGCCACCGGCTGCACCGCCGGCCAGGGCGATTCAACGGTAACCGCCAGCCCCGAAGCCGATTTCGTCTCGGTGATCAGCGCCACTGGCCAGGTCGTCCCGATCGAATGGGCTTCGCTCAGTCTGCCCGGCAGCGGTGTCATTGCCGCGCTCCCGGTGGTCGAGGGAGATCGCGTGGCCGAGGATCAGATCTTGCTGCAGCTTTCGGGCCGAGAGGGGTTGGAGGCGGTGCTGGCGGCAGCCAAATTGGAGCAAATCCAGGCACAGCAAGCCCTCGACGAGGTCATCGATGACGAGGAACTGGCGAGGGCGTTGGCCCAGGATGCCTGGGCGACAGCACGCGATGAGGTTCGCAAGGCCGAGTACGACCGGACCGTCCAACAAGAGGGTTACCGCGCCAGCGACGATACGATCGATCGTGCCCGGGCGAATGTGATCGTGGCGGAAGACGTCGCCGATGAAAAAAAGGACGATTACGACGATACCCCCGGCAAGAGCGACAGTGCCAGAAAGGCCAACGCTCTGGCGGAATACCTCTCGGCTAAGGCCGCCCTGGACGCCGCCCGCCGCTCGCTCAACTGGTACACCGGCCATCCAACCGAGATCCAGCAAGCGATGCTCGACGCCGACGTGGCGGTGGCGCAAGCGCGCCTGGCCCAGGCCGAGCAGGATTGGAATGACGTCCAGGCCGGTCCGGATCCGGACGTGTTGCGCCTGGCGCAGGCGCGCCTGGCGCAGGCCGAGTCGGCGGTGAAGGCCGCCGAGGCGGCGCTGCGCGACTCCGAACTTCGGGCGCCGTTCGCCGGCACCGTCGCCGCTGTGCGGGTGCGCCCCAATGAATGGACGGCCCCCGGAACCCCGCTGGTCGACCTTGCCGATCTCAGACACCTGCAAGTCCAGACGACCGACCTGAGTGAGATCGACGTGGCGCGGGTTGCCGTCGACTCGCCGGTGACGATCACGTTCGATGCCCTGCCCGACGTCGTCGCCCAGGGCCATGTGGCCCGCGTGTCGCCGCGGGCTTCTGAAGGGTCAGGGGTCAACTACACGATCTGGATCGCCCTCGATGAAGCCCCGCCGGGGCTGCTGTGGGGAATGACCGCCTTCGTCGACATCGAGGCTTCGCCCTGACGGACACCCTGGGAGGGGAAGGATGACGGATCAGGATTGGCTCATCGAAGCCCAAGAGGTGGTTCGTGTCTACGGCGACGGCGCCGAGGTGCGCGCCCTCGACGGGGTCGATTTGCACGTCGCGCGCGGTGAACTGGTGGCAGTGATGGGGCCGAGCGGAAGCGGCAAGAGCACGCTGCTCAATGTCCTCGGGGCGCTCGACCGGCCCACCTCCGGGCGCGTCTTGATCAATGGCGTCGATCTGGCCGAGATCGAAGACGAAGACGCCTTTCGGGCGCATACGGTCGGCTTCGTCTTTCAGCTGCACAACCTGCTGCCGACCCTGACGGCGCTGGAGAACGTCGAAATCCCCATGCTGGGGAAGCTCGCCGGCGAAGCGCGCCGGGTCCGCGGCGAAGAGCTGCTGGGCCTGGTGGGGCTGGCCGATCGAGCCGGGCACCTACCCAGCGAGCTTTCCGGCGGGCAGCGGCAGCGTGTGGCCGTCGCCCGGGCGTTGGCCAACGATCCGCCCCTGGTCCTGGCCGATGAGCCGACCGGCAACCTGGATACCGGCGCCGGCCGGGAGTTGATGACTCTGCTGCGCCAACTCAACCAGACGAAGGGAACGACGTTCGTGGTCGTCACGCATGATCATGCCGTCGCTCGGCAAACGAACCGGGTGATCGTGATGCAGGACGGCAAGATCGTGCGCGAGGACATCATCGGATCGCCGCTGGAAGAGGACCTCAAATTGTGGCGCCATACCGGGCTGGGGAGACGCCTGCTCACCGGCGATGAGGAGGCGATCCGCCGTATGGGTCTGAGCGACGACGAGCTGGCCCTGCTGCGCGGGGTGTTAACACGCGCCGACCGCTGACTCGGTTGTCAGTTGGGGTTCGGTTCGTCGGCGGCCCGTGGCGGGGACGGCATCTCGAAGACGGCCAGGGCCTCGCGGGGCGTCACCAGCGACTGCTCGGCGATCCAGCCCAGCTCGCCATCGTAGAGCACTTTCCACCAGAAGGAACCGTTGGCGAAGATCCCCCGCAACGATGGGGACGTTGCAGAAATCTGAACGGATTCTCCGGCCTGAGCAAATCCACGCACCGGCTGGTTCGTGCCGGGGCCGAGGCGCAACTCGCCGGGAAGTTGGACATCCACTTCGAAACCCTCGGCGAATCGACTCGATCGGGCCGGCGCCTCGACCGACATCATCAGCAGCCCATTGGCCACCGGCCGCTCATGACCGTCGGACGGTTTGTTGACGATTCTCCCATTGACCCACATTGCCGACGAACCGCCTCCGTCCTGATTGAGCCCCCACGACGCCCCTAGCTCGTCCCGGCAGAAACGCGCCAGCTCGCCGAACGACATCCCCCGGCTGTAACCTTTCTGGCGTCCGTCGACGACGACGAAGTAGACGTACTTGGCGTTCAGGCAGACCGCCGTTCGCGGCTCACGGGCGCTGGCCCCGGCATCATCGCTTTCGTAGATCTCTCCCTCGCGTAAGAAGACGAAGCCGCCGCCGATTCCCGAGTAGGCCTTCGACCAATCGAAACCTCCGGTGGAATCGCAGCCGAAGCCCAAATCGGTGATTTCCTCTGAGAATCCGAGGGCCTCACCTTGCTCCAGGCTCCGTAGGAACTTCTTGGCGACGGATCTCTTGCCCGTCAGGACGACCTCGTCGAAGAGGATCGGTGTCTCCCCGTGGCCGTCGCGCAGCTCGACCACGGTACCCACGACCTGACGCGGCAGGGGCACAACGCCCAACGGTTGTTGCAGGCGAACGACGACCTCGATCACACTCCCGCTTTCCGGAGTCTTGCCACCGTACTGGGGCGTGAAGAGAACGAGCTTGTCGTTTCCATGGACGCGGTTTACCGAGTCGAGCTCGAAACGCTCGCCGCTGCGAATCCGCGTGATCACTTGCTGCTGGTCCTGATTCTCGACGCAGCCGCGAATCACGCCGCGACGCTCCGAGGTCCAAACGAATCCGGTGCCGCCGGCCAGGTCGCCGTAGGGCAGGGCGTACCAACCCGAGTGCAGCATGCCCCCATACGGCTCACTTGTCTCCGGGTCGAAGGATGAGCCGTTGATGGCGACCAGCACCCGCCCGCGCGCTCCCCAGGCCCCTCCCCAGCCCACAAGCGATCCGTCGTAACGGCGAGCCATTTCGCTGACGGGCTCCAGCCCTCCCGACAGGTCGCCGCCGCCCAGGCTGCTCTCGATGATGACGCCCGGCTGATCCACCGCCAGTCGGGCGACGAAGGCCCGAATCGGCCCGGCCAGCTCGTACGCTTGATAGTCCACCCCGGAGGCGACCTGAATCCAGTCTTCCCCTCGAATCGCCGATCTCTCGGGAAGCGTGGCGAAGACCACCGCGAGCAGAAATCCCGTGAGGAACCGCCTCCGCCGCGCCCGCAACCCGTAGGAGGCTGAGCTGAATCTGTCCATCAAGGAGCGGGTTCGACCGAGACGATCGCCCCGAGGCCGTTCAGCGCGATCGTCCATTCGCTCCCGACGGAGAAGGCGGCGAACTCCGCCGGGTTTTCGGGAGAATAGGCTTGCTCCTCGCCCTGGCTGACGAAGACCACGGTATAGGTCTCGTCTTGCGAACCCCGACGTTGGTCTGATCCGAGTCGGATGTCCGGCCATGTCGGATGTAGGTCTTCACCGCTGCTGCGCCGGGTGTCGACGACGGTCCATTCGTTGACGGTGTAGTCGCACCAGGGCGCGTACACCTCGTAGACGCAGTCCTGGACGACTTCGCCGAATCCGCTGCCTGTGTCGACGGTATACGGTGTCCCGCACACTTCGGTGGCCACCGGCGCCGGATCGTCTTCCGTGCTCCGGTGGGCGAGCTCACAAGTGAGGCCGGAGGCGTCCGCCGGGACTTCGTCTTGCCAATCGCTGCGTTCGACGGGGCCCAGCGCCTCAATCGCAACCGATCGCTCCCAATGAACTCGCTCGACCTGGGCCATTCGTTCCTCCCGGCGAAGGGAAAGGAGCAGCAATACGGCCCCAGCTGCCAGGCACAACGCGCCGACGATCCCGCCGACCAGGATCGGGGTTCGAGCGCGGACAGGCGAAGACCCTGCAGCCGACGCCGGGGCCTCTTCGCCGGGGAGCGCCGAGCCGCAGTTCGAGCACTTGAGCGCAGTCAGCGGATTGGGCGTGCCGCAGGCCGGGCAAGGGCGAGTCTTCCCGGAGGGGGGACGATACGCGCCGACGACGCGTCCCGACTCGCGAGCTTTGCCCCCGGCGATCTCGCCGCCACAGGCGCCGCAGAACTTGGCGTCGCCGCGGTTACGTGTGCCGCAATAAGGGCAATGGACGTCGGGGCCCGCTTTGGCCTTCGCCACCTCGTCCGCATTCTTGAGCAGCTCGGCTTCCGCCGGCTGCTCGAACCGGACGTCCTCCGGCTGAGGTGCACCGCAGCCATTGCAGAACGCGTTAGGACCGGGGTTCCGGGTCTGGCAGCGTGGACAGGTCCAGACCAGCTTGACATACCCCACAGTCTTCTTGGTCATCGTGAAGGATTGCCTCCACCAAGCGAGGTGCGAGGCAAGGATAGTCGCGGGAGCGAGAATCCGCCAGAAGGCCATCCGGACCATCCCAGGGCCCCCCTGGGCCGGCCCCTTGGCCAGGATGGAGGGATTGGAGGCTGGGCCGGGTGATACACTCTCGCCGGCATACCAGGGGATGGGCGGGCCCGATCCGCCGGCCAACTTCATGACGGGGCAATGATCGCCAGGGTGAACCCGCTTCCAGCAGGTCAAACGAGTGCGTCAGAGACGTAGGGCACGGGCCGCCCGAGGCAAGCCGCGTCCGGTTCGAATCTCCCACATGGTGGCGGCAAAGAACACGTTCCTGGAAGAGATCGAGGCTGTGGCCCGCGCCACCGAAGGTGGGACCGGGCCACTCTTTGGCTGGCGGACGGTGGCCGAGCTACGATCCCGCATGAGCGAAACGGCGGAACGGGCGGCCGCCTGGTGTGACGGACGGGGGTTGGAACCTGCCGATCTGCCGCCGCCGTCCCGCCGTGCTTACCAAGTGGTCAGTTTCCTGTCTTCCGACGGCCGCCTCGAAACGCACCTGAAATCACTGCGGCTGATGATGCGCGTCGATGAACGGGTTTCGGTTCGCTTGGATCACATCGGCAGCCTCTACCGCTTCGACCGCGATTCGGAGGGAATCCGTTTGTCGGTAAGCGAGGGTTTCGTCGGGGCGCCGGAGCCGGTGCTGGAGTCCCTGGTGCGCTTGGCGGTGCCCTACACTCGCAAGCGAGGGCCGCGCTCCCTTGTCCGCGAGTACTCCGAGAGTCCAGGCTATTCCGCCGCCTTGAAGGAGGTCGAAGCCAGCGGAGGGGCCTACCAGAGCCGGCCTGTCGGCGCCATCTACGATCTGATGGATCTGTTCGACTCCGTCAACCGAACGTACTTCGAGGCCCGCCTGAGTCCTCCCCGCCTGCTCTGGTCGGAACGGGAGACCTTCGTCGAATTCGGTCATTACGAGCCGGCGACTGATACGGTGCGGATCTCGCGCACTCTCGACTCGGCCGACATCCCCCGACTCGTCCCCGAGCACGTGATGCATCACGAGCTGCTTCACCGGTTGTTGGGTGCGGAGCGACACAACGGACGGCGCCGCTACCACTCGGCGCGCTTTCGGCGCGAGGAACGGCTCTTTCGCGGATACCGCGAGGCGGAGGTGTTTTTAAGGCGACTGTCGGAAAGATAGTGGTCGGTGGTCAGTGGTCGGTGGTAAGTAGGCGCGGGTTAGCGGTCAGAAGGAGACGCCAGTCGACACGACCAACTGGTTTGTCATTCCGAGGGAGCCCGCAGGGCGACCGAGGAATCCCTGCGATGTGACCCCGGCCGAGACCCGGGGGTGCGGCGGTACCTGACACTCCGGGCGATGTAACCCCCCTAGGCGGGTGCCGGCGCGGCCCTCGTCTCCCGGCCGTCCCCGCCTTCGGTTGGACTCTGCCGTCGGAACTGGCTCATGTAGAGGCCGTAGTACATCCCATGCTTGGCCATCAGGCTCTCGTGCGTGCCGCGCTCAACGATCCGGCCTTGGTCCAGGAACAATACTTGATCGGCGTGGCGGATCGTGCTCAAACGATGGGCGATCACGAAACTGGTTCGGTCGCGCAGCAGGGTCTCCAGCGCGCTTTGGATCAGGCGCTCGGTGCGCGTGTCGACGCTGGAAGTGGCCTCATCCAGGATCAGGATACCCGGGTTGGCCAGGGCTGCGCGGGCGATGGCCAACAGCTGGCGCTGGCCCTGGCTCAGCCCGGTGCCGCGCTCGCCGAGGGACGTCTGGTAACCGTCGGGCAGCCGGTCGATGAACTTGTCGGCGTTGGCCAGCTTGGCGGCGGCGATGACTTCGTCGTCGGTCGCCTCCGGCCGTCCGAAGCGGATGTTTTCCATGATGGTATCGCTGAACAGGAAGCTTTCCTGAAGCACGACTCCGATCTGCTTACGCAGGCTGGCGCCGGGCACCTGGCGGACGTCGTGACCGTCGATGGTCAACGCCCCGCCGGTGACGTCGTAGAAGCGCGGGATCAGGCTGATCAGCGTCGTCTTGCCGGCGCCGGTGGGGCCGACGATGGCGACGGTCTCGCCTGGGGCGGCGCGCAGACTGACACCGCGCAGCACGGCTTCACCTTTCTCGTACTCGGCCCACACGTCGTCCAACACGACGTCGCCGCGGATCGGCGGGAGGTCGGTGGCATCCGGCGCGTCCTGCAGATCCGGCACGACATCCAGCAGGCCGAAGATGCGCTCGCCGCCGGCGATAGCGCTCTGGATATTGGTCCACAAGACGGAGATCTGCTGGACCGGCTGGTTGAAGCGTTGGACGTAGGCGATGAAGGTGATCATCAGGCCGAGGGTGACGGTCTCGCCAAGTAGGGCCTGACCCTCGAGCAAGGCGTAGCCGCCGGCGACGGCTACCAGCGCCAACGCCACGTAGCCGAGCGCCTCCAGCGTGGGGGCCAGGGCCGAGGTATAGGCCACGGCGCGAATGTTGGCGTCGCGATTGGCGGCGTTGGTTTCGCGGAAGGAGGCGATATTCTCGTCTTCCCGGCTGAAGGCCTGCGCCTCGCGCACGCCGGAGATGCTCTCCTGCAGTTCGGCGTTCACCGAGCCCATCCGGACCCGGGTCCGGCGAAACGCCTTGCGCGCTTGGGCCGAGAACCACGCGGTGGCGATGACCATGAACGGCAACATGGCCAGCGCGACCAGGCCGTAGGCCACGCTCTCGCTGAGCATCTTGTAGGCCACCCAGACGATCAGGAAGCCGCCGCTGATGACCTGGATCAGGGCGAAGCTCACCGCCTGCTGGATCGTGTCGGCGTCGTTCGTCACCCGGCTCATGATGTCGCCGGACTCATGGGCCACGTGGTAACCGATGGGCAGGAGCAGGATGTGATGGAAGACTTCCACCCGCAGCGTGCGCAGGACCCGCTGGCCGGAGGTCGTCATCCAGTAGAACATCAGGCCGGTCGTGATCGAGCCGATGGCATACAGGCCGAGCAGACGCAGCACCAGTCCCGCCAGGCCGTTGATGCGCTCCTCGGTCGTCGCCGTCAGCGGGACCTCGGCGTACCAACAAGCCGAATCGGTCGCCTGGACGGCCGGGCCGCTTGCGCTCGGCGGCTGCACGGTCAGCGTCGGCGACACGCCTTCGAACGCAGCCGTAGCTGCCGGGGGGACCAGGTAGCAATCGACCGCCTGGCCGAGCAGTTGCGGCGCCGTCACGGCGGCCCAGGTGCTGACGATCATCATGACCAACACACCCAGGTAGCGTCGCCAGTACGGCCGGAAGTAGCCGGCGAAACGCCGCAGGGTTTGGCTCACGTTCTGAGGCTTGGAGGTCTCAGCTTCGAATATATGTCGCGGATCGTGGAACATGTCAGCTCTCCGTCGCCATCGCCGCGGCGGCGTCGACGGTGACTCCGGCGGAGTCGTCGACCAGTTGCGACGAGTAGATGTCGGCGTAGATCTCGCTCGTCTCGAGCAGCTCCTCGTGTCGGCCGCGAGCGACGATCGCTCCGTCGTCGAGCACGAGGATCTGATCGGCGTTGAGCACCGTGCTGATGCGTTGGGCGATGACGAAACTCGTCCGGCCCTGCATCAGGCGGATGAGCGCCTGCTGGATGCGCCATTCGGTCTCGAGGTCGACGCTGGACGTGGAGTCGTCCAGGATCAGGATGCGCGGATCGAGCAGCAGAGCGCGGGCGATTGCCAGCCGCTGGCGCTGGCCGCCCGACAGGGTGACGCCGCGTTCGCCGACGGGCGTGCCATAGCCCAGAGGGAAGCTCTGGATGAACTCGTTGGCGGCGGCGGCCTCGGCCACCTGGACGATCTCGGCCATCGGGGCATCGGTGCGGCCGAAGGCGATGTTGTCCCGGATCGTGCCGCTGAAGAGCGTCGTTTCCTGGAGCACGGTGCCGATCTGGCTGCGCAGCGAGTCGAGCGCCACCTGGCGCAGGTCGACTCCGTCGATACGGATGACGCCTTCGGTCGGATCGTAGAAGCGCGGGATCAGATTGATGATCGTCGACTTGCCCGAACCGGTACGGCCGAGCAGCGCGATCTGCTGCCCGGGCTCGGCGACGAAGCTGACCCGCTCGAGGACCGGCTTGCCGCCGCCGAAGTAGCGGAAGGTGACGTTCTCGAATTCGACCCGCCCCCGAACCGTCGGCAGCAGCCGCGCGTCGGGCGCCTCGACCACATCGCTGCGGGCGTCGGTGATCTCGAAGATTCGTCCGGCCGAGGCGGAAGCCTGCGACATCTGGGTGATGATGAAACCCAGCTGCGCCACCGGGATGAAGACGAACATCAGGTACAGACTGAAGGTCTGCCACTCGCCCAGGCTCAGGGTGCCCAGGATCATCTGGCGTCCGCCGAAAAACAAGATCGCCGCCTGGCCGAGATTGGCGATGAAGAAGACCAGCGGCATCAGGAAGGTCATCAAACGCATGACTTTCAGGATCTGCGCCAGAAAATCGTCGGCCGCTTTCTGGAACCGCTGCTCTTGCTCGGGCTCGCGGCTGAAGGCCTTGACGACTTTGATCCCGGCCATGTTCTCCTGGAGGATCGCATTCAGAGCTGAGAGTTTGCGCTGAACGAGCCCGAACATCGGGCGGGCGACGCTGCCCATGACGAGAAACAGCCCCAACGCCAACGGCAGGATCGGCAGAACGACCAGGGTCAGACGCGGGTTAAGGGTGAACAAGATAACAATGGCCCCGACCATCAGCAGGAGGGCGCTGGTCGCCATCAGCAGGCCCTGGCCGATGAAGACGCGGACCTTCTCGACATCGTCCGTGGCTCGCACCATTAACTGCCCGGTCTGGTTGCGATCGTGGTAGCTGAAGGAGAGGCGCTGGATGCGAGAGAAAAGATCGTTGCGCAGGTCGAAGGCGACGCTCTGCGAAACGCGCTCGCCCATGTAGGCCTGGCTGAAGGAGAACAGGCCACGCACCATGGCGAAGACGAGGATCAACAGACCGCTGATCACGAGCGCCTGGACCGGCTGGGTGCCGGCCTGAGTCAGCTGTGCCAACGTGATGCCCATCCTCGAGGCGATCGCGGCCTGCACCGTCGCTGGCAGCGCCGCCGTTTGCTGCGCGACGACGCCGCGGGTGATGCCGTCGATCATCCTATGGATCAGCAGCGGCACCATCAGTTGGGCGCTGGTCGCCAGGAGCAGGGCGCCGTAGGCGTAGGCCGTTTCTCGCCGGTAGTGGCCGAGGTAGCGTATGGCGCGCGTCAGCGAAGAGGGCGCCGGGCTTGTCGGTGAACGCTTCATCCGTTCGACCTCACCATGGCAAGTTTCGCCAGATGTTCATCGTCGGATGCGTTGGCGGCATCCGTCAGGCGGGCAAGAGCCTGGATGATGCCGCCGAGTTCACCCGGCGGGACGCGGGTGGCCAGGTCGCGCACCCAGGCGATGCGGGCTTCGACGCCGCGTGCCACCAGACCGCGGCCTTTGGCCGTCAGGCGCACCTGGCGTACCCGACGGTCGGTCGGGTCCTCGGTGCGCTCGATCAGGCCCATCCCGGCCAGCCGATCTACGATCTGGCTGGCGGCGGCCGCCGTCAGTCCCAGCTCATCGCTGATGCCCGAGACCGGGCACGATCCCCGGTAGTGAAGGCGCATCAAGGTGTTCAACTGGCTGGTCGACAATCCGGAGTCTTTCATCGCCACCATGAACTCGTGGACCGAACGCCGCATGAAGACGGAAGCCCAAGCTCGTACCGCGCTCTCGAACTCTCGACCGGTGGCCATCCTTCGCTCCTTGTAGTTAAGCAAGGTTGATTATATCGCGCTCTTGACTGTCAAGCGATCTATGGGTTCGTCCCACGCCCGCCTCCGGCCGCGGTGAAACAGCCCCTGGCTCTAGCGTCGGTTCAAGACACCTGCATCCGTCTCTTCTGGCACGCCCGGGTTGACGAGATAAGCCCGAGATGAGAGCCGCCGATTAGGTTTCGGCCGCGGCGTATAATGCCGCCGGCCCACAAAAGACTCTTTGGCAGATGCCTCACCTCGGAGACACCCAACCCGCTTGGACACGTCGGACTTCGACACCGGTCGACAAGACCGGCCGGCGACGTTTTTCGAATCGGATCCTCGCCGTGTTCGGCGGCGCTTTCCTGGTGGCCGTGCTCGCCAGCGCAGGGCTGGTCTACTTCGCCGTCCGCGAGGTCACGATCGGGTGGACCGCCACCGGGCTAAGTCTGTTCCAGCCGACGGCCGGCCCGGCTCCCGGCGAGACGGCGGCTCCGGGGGACACTCCTCAACCGTCGACGTTCGCCACGCCCGTGGCCTGGAGCGGGGCGGACCGAGTCACGATCCTCCTGATGGGCCTCGACTACCGCGATTGGGTGGATCAACGAGGCTACCCGCGCACGGACTCGATGATGCTCATCAGCATCGACCCGATCACGAGGCAGGCCAGTATGCTTTCGATCCCACGCGACCTGTGGGTGGAAATCCCCGGCTTCGCTCACAACCGCATCAACACAGCCTATCCGTCGGGCGAAATCAACCGCCTTCCCGGCGGCGGCCCGGAGCTGGCGATGCGGACCGTCGAGTCGGTCGTCGGGGTTCCGATCCAGTACTACGCCGTCATCGAGTTCTCCGCCTTCGAGCGGATGATCGACGAAATCGGCGGCATCGACGTGCTGGTCCACGAACGAATGAAGATCTCGCCGATCGGGCGGCCGAGCATCTGGCTGGAGGCCGAGCCGAACCACCTCGACGGCCCTCAGGCCCTGGCCTACGCTCGCATCCGCAAGATCGCCGGCGACGATTTCGGACGCGCCGAGCGGCAGCAGCAAGTGGCGATGGCGGTGATCGACCGGGTCGTCGGCTTCGACATGGTCCCCACACTTCTCCTGCGCGCGCCGGCGTTGTGGGGCGAGCTTCAGAGCGGGGTCCGCAGCAACCTGACCCTCGACCAGATGATCTCCTTCGGCTGGATGGCGGTGCAAATCCCCAAGGCCGATATCCATCGCGGCGTGATCGGCCCGCCGAATATGGTCGGTTTCCATACCCTGCCCGACGGTCAGCAGGTCATCCGGGTGGTGCCCGACCAGATCCGAATCCTGCGCGACCAGCTCTTCACGGCGACGAGCGGCATCGGCCCGTAGCATGTTCACCGATCCCAGCCGGCCGACCCGCAAGTCAACGACAGCGGCTTCCCCCGAAGATCGGCGAAGCGGAGTGGCCGCGCCGCCGGCGGACCTGCGCCCCTGGATTCTGATTGGACTGGGGGTGGCGGCCGCCGCGGTGATCTTGCTCATTGCCGCCGGCTCGGGGTACCAGTCGGGGCTGGTTGCGGCAGAAGCGACTCGCTCCGGCGGGAGCGCCTCCGCCGCCGAGGAGCAGTTCAACCTGGGCGTCGAAGACTTGCTCGCCGGCCGCTACGACCTTGCCCGTCAACGGTTCGAGTACGTTCTGTCCCTCGATCCGGGCAACGCGGATGCCGCCGAGTTGCTCGATCGGGCGCTGGCCGCCCTCTTCGTGCCGACCAACACTCCGGGCCCGACGCCGACACCGATCACCCCGACTCCCACGCTCGACGTAGCCTCGCTGGAGGGCCTGGTCGGCCAGGCGCAAGCCGCCTACGCCCAGGAGGACTGGGGACGAGTGGTGGAAGCTTCTCTCCTGGTCCGGCTTCGCGATCCCCTCTTGCGGAGAGATGAGATCAACGCGCTCCTGGCTCAGGCGCTGCGGGCCCGCGGCGTGCAACGGATCCTGGCAAGGGATTTCGAACTCGGGATGTACGACTTGGCCCTGGCCGAGCGCTTCGGGCCGCTTGATGGCGGAGCCCTGTCCTGGCGGAACACCGCCGCTTTCTATACTTTCGCCAACTCGTTCTTCGTCGTCGACTGGATCCGCGCGGCGGACAACTTCGGCCAGCTGTGCCGAGGAGACTTGTGGGATTCGTGCAGCAAGTATGCCCGCGCGGCGATGGAGTACGGCCATCTCTTGCTGGCCGCCGGAACGCCGTGTGCCGCGGCGACCCAGTATGATGCCTCGCTCGAAACCAGGTCGAATCCGCCGCTCGAGCCGACGGCGACGTACGCCGCCAGGCAGTGCCAGACTCAGATGGCGCCGACGAGCACGCCCACCGTCTCCGCGACCTGGACGATCGGCCCGAGTGAGACGCTCGGCATCACCGACACCGAAACGCCGACACCTCCGGGGGCGCCGAGTGACACGCCGACCCCCACGCTTTCCCCGACAGAAACGCCGACTCCGACGGAGACACCCTCTTGAATTGGTGAGCAGTGATCTGTGATCCGTGACCAGTGACCAGTGACCAGTGACCAGGTGGCGATCTGCGACTGATGACTGATGACTGATGACTGATGACTGATGACTGATAACCGATTGTTGCCTCCGAATTCGTCGGCCAGGAGGGCGGTCCAAGAGGCACCCTGAATGAGAAAAATGGCCCCCGGTCCTGAGTGGATTCGGATGTATACTCCTGTTCGCCAAACTCCATCCCGATTGTCCGGTTCGAGAAAAGGAGACATGAGAATGCCTGAACTTTCTGATCATCGTCCTTTGGGATTTCGGGGTGATCTTTCGCTCTCGCCGGAACAGGTCGAGATGATGCGATCCCTGGAAGGGTCCGACCTGTGGTTTGTCGAGGAGCGACTGATCGGGAAGGGCTCGGTGGCTGCCGACAAGGTCCAAGGTGCGGTCGTTGAATTCAAACGTTATATGGCGCTCGTCGGGCTGGGGTACCGAAGCTTAGGCATGCTCAGCCCTGAGGTCGACGAGGTCTGGCATGCATTCATCCTTTTCACCCGCGAGTACGCCGAATTCTGTCAGGCCGCATTCGGCTCGTTTGTCCATCACGTTCCCCGCACCAGCCGCTCGCCTCGGACGGAATCGAACGCCGACAACTTCCTCGCGGCGTATGGCGAGGTGTTTGGTGAGGTTCCGCCGGAGTGGTATGGAGTTCGTCATGGCGGGCGGTCCGCGATGGCCGACGAGCCGTCTGGCTGCGGCACCGAGGACTGTACCGATGGATAGAGGCGTGATCTTGTAATTGACAGCATCGATTGTGAGAGTCGTGCGCCCACTCGCTCGCTCCTCCTCACCCTTTCAAGGGGGAGGGGGAGCGGGCCTGTTTATCGGACCCCTACCTCTATTCCCATCCCTATCGCGAGGAGGGTTTTCCTTGGGGCGTAGCCACATCGAGGGCAGCTCCCCACGCGGTTCGCTGTCATGTCGTGATGGTAGAATGCTCGGCTATGCTGGAGGGAGGCACGCTCGTGATAGGAAACAGAAATTGGGTGGTCGCCGTATCGGTGCTGGTCGCGGCGGGATTAGTCCTTGGGGGGTGCTCGACGCCGACCGCCGCTCCACCAACGGAAGAGCCGACGGCCCTTCCGACAGAAATCCCGGCGGCGACGGAGACACCGCCCGCTCCGGGTCCGACGGCGATGCCGGAGGTGGGCGTGCCGGTGATCGAGACACCGGCACCCGGTGATCCAACCGCCATCGCCAACTACAACACCTACATCTACGGCGGCCCCGGCAAAGACTACGCGGTTTACGGTGCGTTTCTGGGCGGGGCGAGCGCCAAGGTTACCGGCGTGAGCCAGGACGGCTCGTGGTGGGTGGTCAGCGTTCCGCCGGCGCCGAACGGCATCGGTTGGGTCGAAGGTGTTTGGGTGACCGTTTCCGGTACCGAAGGCGTCCCCGTGGTCGCAGCTCCACCTGTGCCGCCGACGACGGACATGGTGCCGCCGGGTTCAAGCGATCCTCAGGCGACGACTCTTGTCAATACCTACGTGCGCACCGGCCCCGGAACGACGTATGCGGCCTATGGCGTCGCTCCGGCGGGTGTGACGGGACGGGTGATCGGCAAGAGCGAGGACGGATCCTACTGGGTCGTTCGGCTTGATCCTCAGAAGGTCGGAGCCGGATACGGGTGGGTGGGCGCTTCGACCGTGCAGGCGAGCAATGTCGACGGCGTTCCGGTGATCCAGGCGCCTCCGCCTCCAGCGCAGGTCGCACCGTCTCCCCCTGCCGGCGGGGCGCCTTCGGCGACGGCTTTCGAATACGTCAATGTGCGGTCCGGGGCAGGCACCTGTTACGCCGTCTACGGCGTCGGCGCACCCGGCGCCACCGCCGAAATCGCGGCCGTTTCGTCGGACGGGCAATGGTGGCAGATCAAAATCCCGGCGAGCTTTAGCCCCGAAGGGTTAGGGTGGGTCGGCTCGAGTTACGTCGTGGCGTTGAACGCCGACAGCGTGCCGGTGATCCAGAGCGAGGCGTGCCCTGAGGTACCTGTGCCTCCACCGGCGGAATACGCCTGCTCGCTCGAGTCGCAGACTCCGGCAGACCACACACAGCTCTCGCCAGAGACGGTGTTCGAAATCACGTGGGTCGTGATGAACACCGGGAATGAGGCGTGGACCGACGCCGTGCTGCAATTCATCATGTCGGGTGCCGGCGGGCCGTTGCATACCGGCCCGGACTCGACCGACATCCCCGACGGTGTGGGCGCCGGCGATACCTATGACGCCAATGTCCCGGCGCTAGTACCGACCGACGCATGGGCCTACGGCGAGCTCTGGCAGATCCTCTCCGGCGACACCGCGGTTTGCGAGTTCTGGGTGATCATCGACGTCGCGGAGTAGCCCGAGCCCGGTCGTCGCGTTGAGCGACGACGAAGTCTACATGACGAAACCCGGTTTCCTAGGAAACCGGGTTTCTTTTTCCTCAAGCGCCCCCGCCGGGACTCGAACCCAGACCAGCGGCTTCGAAGGCCGCTGCTCTATCCATTGAGCTACGGGGGCGATGCTCGCGGATTATAACGGGCTTCCGACACCCTGGAGCCCTTGTTCGGGAGGGAGTCGGAGTCCTGGCGGTGAGACGACGCGCGAAGGCAAACCACAACGATGCTCGCCTGCCCTCGGGGGCAGGCGAGCAATGTTAGGTGCGTCGCAGCGAACGTGGGATCTTACGGGGCTGAGTTGGGGTAGCCGGGAACCTGCTTGCGCCGCAATCCGCCTCCACCGAGAGTAGCCAGGTCGAGAACCAAGGCCGCGATGATGATCGCATACTCAAGAACGGTAAAGCCACCTGGGAAGAACAGGACGTAGGCCAGAGTCGCCCAGGGTACAAAGATCAGGCCGAGCAGAGGCCAGATGACCGTGTCAAACGCAGTGTTCACTCGAACGGGGGCCAGCAGCCAGTAAACCAGGAACCCCAGCCGCGGCCCAAAGAAGCCGACTGCTAGAATAAAGCAGCACATCGCATTTTCCTCCACAAGGTGTTGCGCTCCGGGCCCGGTCTCGTTTCACGCCCGGCCATCCCCCGCAGGGGATCGCCCGATCGAACCGCACGGCCCCGGCGCGGCGATGGAACGGCGAGCCCGGAGCGAGCTATGGAACGACGGACCCGCTTACGCCCCCGCCGGCTTCTCCATCCCGAACGCCTTCTTGGTGCCGGGCAGCATGATGTAGATCAGCACCAGCCCGTTCAGGATCACCGCCACGTTGACGTCATACCACGTTCCGCTGCCGATCAAAACCATGAAGTTCATGATCAGGTTGAACACGGTGATGATCGCCAGGAACATCCACGCCGAGGGGTGCATGCCGAGCAACATCTGAGCCAGCCAGATGTAGACCCAGGCGAGAAGCGCGTACATGAAGGCGTACCAGTAGGCACCAGGGATACGTGCTGGCCCGATCCCGATGCCCAAGAAGCGCAGGGCTGCGAAGGCCGCCAGAATAGCGAAGAATCCGGAAACAATAGCAAGCAGGGTGATGCCGAACGGTCTTTTCATCTTTCTTCTCCTCGAGTTTGGAATGGGGGGACTGGAATGTCAGGGGCCGGCACCCATGAGTATACAGTGATTCGATTCGGCGCAACAGGCCCACGGGTCAGGCCTCCAAGGATCCGTCACGACTCCTCGGCAAAACGAGGAGCCGGCGGGCCTTCGCGGATCCACGATCGTACCTTGCGCCGGGAAGACTCCTCAGAACGCCGGGATCACATCCTCCGGAATGTGGGCCAACTGCTGGTGGGCCCGGACCAGCCTGCGCTGGACGCCTTCCAGGGCGAGCCGCAAGTGGGGGTCCTGGCAGGTGAGCAGGGCGGCGCGCAGGTCCTCCTGCGCCCCGTCGATTTCGAGCATGACCTGCCAGCGCCGGCTGGAAAGCTCGCTGCGGATCGAACGCAAGAGCTCAACCTGTTCCTCCGAGAAGGCCTTGCCGAGCTCCTGGCGGATCCGTCGTATCTCTTCGCTGCTCATCGCCTCACCCTTGCCGTCGCCCTGGCGAGAAGCTTGCCATCGCTTGGCTGCACTCGTGGCCGGCTCGGCCTTCGTTCGGCTCGGGCCTCCTCCCAACGACGTCAGGGCGGAGACTCCCGATGAATCATGCGGATCGAGGCGTGCGGCGGCGATCGGAGGCCCTTCGCGTTGCCCCGGCCGACGGTGTAGAATCATCGCGCAGATTCCGCGCGAAGACACCACGTTTCCACCGTCGATTCGCGCGCCCGATGGAAAGGCACCTCCGCATGGCGTTGAGCCAGCTGGCACGTTCCATCAGCGAGTCCCCGACCCTTGCGCTCAACGAGGAAGCGCGCCGGCTGCACGAGCGGGGGGAGCCGGTCATCCACCTGGGGATTGGGGAGCCCAAGAACAAGGCGCCGATCGCCGCCGTGCTGGCGGCCGCCGCCAAGTTGACCGACGGCGATATCAAATACACTCCGGCCGACGGCCTGCCCTCGCTGAAGAAGGCCGTCATCCGCTACACCGATGACTGCTACGACCGGCTGGTGGCGCCGGAGAACGTGATCATCTGTTCGGGCGCCAAGCAGGCGATCTACAACCTGCTCTTCACCATCCTCAATCCGCAGGATGAAGTCGTCCTGTTGGCTCCATACTGGGTGAGCTACCCCGAAATGGTGCGGATGCTGTACGGCGTGCCG
The DNA here is from genome assembly GCA_035281845.1 of Anaerolineales bacterium. Lineage (GTDB taxonomy): Bacteria > Chloroflexota > Anaerolineae > Anaerolineales > E44-bin32 > DATEVL01. The sequence continues at coordinate 45,465 of DATEVL010000150.1, forward strand.
GTCGTGGTCACGCCCGAGGATGGCACGTTCCATCCTCGGATGGAAGACATTGAGCGCGTTGTCGGCGGCTACACCAAGGCCGTCATCGTCAACAGCCCGAACAACCCGTCGGGCGTGGTCTACGACGAAAGCTTCATGGCCGACCTGGTGGATTTCTGCGAGCGGAAGGACCTGTACCTGATTCTGGACGACATCTATCACAAGCTCGTCTTCGACGGACGGACGCCGCCGAACTCGCTCCGTTTCTCGAAGCGCGATCTGGACGGGGCCAAGATTATCGTCATCAACGGGATCTCGAAACTTTACGGAATGACCGGTTTCCGGATCGGCTGGGCGGTCGCCGCCCGCCCGGTGGTCGAGGTCATGACCAACGTTCAAGCGCAGACCACCTCCTGCCCTGCGTCGATTCTGCAGGCGGCCGCCGAAGGGGCGCTGACCGGCATTCAGAGCGTCACGGACAGCCTGCGCATGACGATGGAGAACAATCGGAACGTCGCCCTGCGTGAGCTGGCGGCACTCCCCGGAGTCCGGACCGTCCCGCCCGGGGGAACGTTCTATTGCCTGCCGGACTTCCGCGCCTATCGAGGCGACTCGGTGGTCCTGGCGCGCTTTCTGCTGGAGAAAGCCCTGGTGGTGACCGTCCCCGGCCGCGAATTCGGCATGGAAGGGCACTTGCGCCTGAGCTACGCCGGGTCGGCGCGCGACGTCGTCGATGGCATCGCCCGCATCCGCTGGGCGCTCGACCCCAATGCGCCGGAGGAAATCTACATCGGGGACCGCAAGCAGGTTCGAGACTGGGCGTAAGGTGAATCATCCCTCCCCCGGAAAGGAGGAGGGGGACGGGGTCGCGATTCATCTGGCTTCACCCCCGCCCTGGACCTTCGCGCAGCACCCCGTAGCTTTGCGGAGGGGCCCCCTAAGAGGGGGTGGGAGTCTTTCTGGGAGGCCAAATGGCGCGACGAAAGAAACCATCGGATGTCGCGGTGATCGGATTGGGGGGATTCGGCGGGAGCGTGGCTCGGCGGCTGGAGCGGATGGGGCAATCCGTGCTCGGCATCGACCAGTCGGCCGAGAAGATCAAAGAGATCGCCGACGAGCTCACGCACACCATGATGCTCGACGCTACCAACGAGGAAGCGTTGCTCGAGGCCGACGTCGCTTCCTTCGACACGGCGATCGTGGCTATCGGCGATGACTTCGAAGCCAGCGCGCTCGTCACCGCGCACCTCAGGTCGCTTGGAGTTCGGCAGATCATCGCCCAGGCCAAATCTGTCCGCCACCGCGACATTCTGTCCCAGATCGGCGCGACCCAGGTGGTCATCCCGGAGGAGGACAGCGGTGAGCGTCTGGCCGAGGTCTTGTCGGGCACGGCTGAGATGGAGCGCCTCCGGCTGGGCGCCGACCGCAGCCTGGCGCGAGTGCCTGTTCCCCAATCCCTGGTTGGTGAGCCGGTGGAGGCCAGCGAGCGGTCGGAGGTCTCCGTCGTCATGCTCCAGCGCGCCGCCGATCTGATCTTGAATCCCGCCGGCGACCTAGGTCTGGAGCGCGGCGACGTCCTCTACGTCGTCGGGGACGAACCAAGCCTGGCCCGATTTCGCCTCCTCGGATGACCCTCGAGCGGGAAGCTCGCCGGCCCCGCACCCGCATCGTCCGCCTGCTGGGCCACGGCGCGGTCGCCCTCGCTCCCCGCCGTCTGCCGATCGCGGTCCGATTGGTTGCCGGGCTGGGACTGATGGTGGCCATCGGGACTCTCGTCCTGAGCTTGCGCGGGATGACCACCACCCCTCTGTCCCTGCTGGACACTTCATTCATGACGACGTCGGCCGTCACCGTAACCGGCTTGGCCGTCGTCCCGGTCAGCACTTCCTTTACCTTCCTCGGTCAGATCGTGATCCTCCTGCTGGCCCAGATGGGCGGGGTCGGTTTCATGGTGATGGTCGTGCTGGCCCTGCGCCTGGCGGGGCAGCGGGTCTCCCTGGTCGACCGCCTGGCCCTGACAAGCTCGATCGGGTTGAGGGATCCGCGCTCCGTGCTGCAGATCATGACTCGAGCGACCCTTTTCATCCTGGCGGTGGAGGGGATGGGCGCCGTCCTCCTGTACCTCCATTGGACGGCGCGCGGGATTGTGCTCCCAGGCGACGCCTGGTTCTACGCTATCTTCCATTCCGTCATGGCCTTCTGCAATGCCGGTTTCGACCTTTTCAGCGGCAACACTGCGTACGGCGGTATCCCGGTGGACCCCGTGACGCTTGTCATCATGGGGGCCTTGATCATCATTGGCGGCCTCGGAATCCCGGTGCTCGCCGATCTTCTCACCCGGCGGCGGGGGCCTCGCCTGCATCTCCACACGCGCTTGGTTCTAGGGTCGAGCCTGGGACTGGTGCTGGTGGGGTGGGCGGGGTTACTGTTTGTTGAGTTTCGCCTCAGCGGCGTTCTGTCAGGGGAGTCGTTCGTCGACCGGGTCGTCATTGCCTGGTTCCAATCGGTGGCGGCTCGCACCGCAGGCTTCGCCTCGATATCGGACTTCGGCGGGCTGCACTCTGCGAGCCTTATTCTCTTGGGCGGATTGATGTTCGTCGGCAGCGCACCGGCCTCGATGGGTGGCGGGATCACGACCGGGAGCTTCGCCGTCCTGGCGCTGGCCGTAGTGAGCTACGCCACCGGTCGCGACGGCGTCTATGCGGGGGACCGGAAAATCCCCGCCGACGCTGTCTGGCGGGCGACGTTTATCCTGGTGGCGGGATTGGTCCTGGTCGTATTGGCCTCATGGACCATCCTGGTGCTTCAAGACTTGGCGAGCGAGGCGGTCGTCTTTGAAGTCGTCTCCGCTTTTTCCACCACAGGCCTCTCTCTCGGCATCACGCCCCAGTTGGCTCCGGCGAGCCGGGTGTTGATCATGCTCGTGATGTTCTGGGGCCGGCTGGGCTCGGTGACGATCATGCTGGCCATCCTCGCGCGCAAACCGCGCCAGCGACTCATCGACTACCCCGACGAAGTCGTGCTGGTCGGTTGAAAGGCCAGGCGCGCAAAACAGAACGATGCCCATGGTCGCCGAGTAGTAGAATCGCACATCCTGGGATCGGGGCTCAGCGCGAGCGATGCACAGCGAACCGCTGAGGATTCGCACCCCCGATGCGAGTCCCCCGAGCAGGCGTGGCCGAGGCGGTAGACGAGGGCTCGGCCTCTACGCCCTTCGGCGCACCGGAAGCGGTGCAGGCCGCCAAGGGCGCCGGAGCGGGGCCAAATCCGAAGGATTTCAGGTCGCGGTGAGGGGCAGGGAATGAAAGACATTCTTGGGATCCGATCTCCGGCGCAGACCGAGGCCGGCGCGCTTCGCTCGGACTACGGTCTCGAACCGCTGGGGCTGTCGAACCTGGGGACGCAGTATTGGAATCTCCCGCCCGAGGCGCTCTACGAGGAGATCGTCTTCCGGCGCGAGGGGACAGTCGTTCACGCCGGGCCGCTCGTCGTCACCACCGGCGACCACACGGCCCGGGCGGCGAACGACAAGTTCATCGTGCGTGAGCCGAGTTCGGAGGAACACATCTGGTGGGGCGACTACAACCGGCCCTTCCCCAACGACCGATTCCAGTCGGTACTCAGCCGGCTGCAGGGGTATCTGCAAGGCGAGGACATCTTCATTCAGGACTGTTTCGCCGGCGCCGATCCGGAATACCGGATGCCCGTGCGCATCATCACGGAGTTGGCCTGGCACAGCCTGTTTGCGCGCAACATGTTTCTGCTTCCCGAGTCGCCGGATGCCTATCGGCGACACGTGCCGGAGTTCACCGTCCTGGCCATCCCCGGATTTCGCGCCAGCAGCCCGATCGACGACACCCGCTCGGGGACGTTCATTCTGGTCGACTTCGCCCGGCGGCTGTGCCTGATCGGCAACACGGCGTATGCCGGCGAAATCAAGAAGTCCGTCTTCACCGTGCTCAACTACCTGCTGCCGCTGCAGGGCGTCATGCCGATGCACTGTTCGGCCAACGTCGGCCCGCAGGGGGAGGTGGCCCTATTCTTCGGGTTGTCGGGCACGGGCAAGACGACGCTTTCCGCCGACCCGAAGCGCCGGCTGATCGGAGACGACGAACACGGCTGGAGCGACGCCGGCGTGTTCAATTTCGAAGGCGGCTGCTACGCCAAGGTCATCCGGCTGTCGCCGACGGCCGAGCCGGAGATCTACGCCTGCACCCGGCGCTTCGGAACGATCCTCGAGAACGTCGCCTTCGACTCGGTGAACCGGAGGGTCGATCTGGACGACGATCGGATCACCGAGAATACGCGCGCCTCGTATCCGCTGGATTACATCGCCAACGCCGTCCCGGAGAAGCGGGCCGGGCATCCGTCGAACATCGTGTTGCTGACCTGTGATGCCTCGGGGGTGATGCCGCCGCTGGCCAGGCTTTCGCCGAGTCAGGCGCTGTACCAGTTCATCTCGGGCTACACCTCCAAGATCGCCGGCACGGAAGTCGGAGTGGGAGTTGAGCCGCAGCCGACTTTCAGCACGTGCTTCGGCGCGCCGTTCATGGTTCACCACCCGTCGCGGTATGCCGATCTTTTGCGGCGCAAAGTCGAGCGCTACGGAGTGCACTGTTGGCTGGTCAACACCGGTTGGATCGGCGGGCCGTACGGCGTGGGGAAGCGCATCAGCATTGGCTACACCCGCGCCCTCTTGAATGCCGCCCTCGATGGAACTTTGCATGACGTTCCTTACGCTCGCGATCCGGTCTTCGGCTTCGATGTGCCGCAATCATGCGACGGAGTCCCGGCGGAGATCCTCAACCCCGCCGGCACCTGGCCAAGCCAGGCCGGGTACATGGACAAATACCGGCAGCTGGCTGCGCGGTTCATCGAGAATTTCAAGAAATTCGAGGACTCGTGCCCGGAGGACGTCATCGCCGCCGGCCCGCGGATTGCGTGAGTGGGCACGACCGCAATATGCCCTCCTGCACCGGGCCTGAGTACAAGCCTCGCAGGAGCGGCGATGCTCTTCCTCGTCACCCCCGCGAATCGCGCTTCGCATCCCGGAGGGGAAGCGGGGGTCCAGTCTTCGTGATGGGCCAGCGGGTCCATGACCTTTTTCGTAGGGACATCACCTCACCACCGTCGCCTGCGACATCGGTCCCTTGAAAAGAACGTCCCTGTCGCGGTGTCGTCGCCTGGGTTCCCGCTTGCGCGGGAACGACAGCGTTTGCTGAGGGTCGCTTGCCCGCGCGCGGCGCAGGCTAACACGGAAGCGTCCTGCCCTCAAGAAGGTGGAGACCTTAGGGAAGCGTGCGGCTACGAAATCGAGGGTGCGCGCTCGTGCGGCCAATCAAGACTCCGACGTGACCACACTGCCGCGGGACATCCTGCGCCTTCGCGATCAGCTCTGGCGGAGGCGGCGAGAACTTCGGCTGCGGTCGCCAGCCGAGGCGCGACGGTTCGTGCGTCAAGTCGGCTTTTGCCTGTTCTGGCCGACCGAAGGCGTCGAGCTGCCGAACTTGCTGCAAGCCATCGCCGGCAACGCCCGGCCTCTGACGGCCGGCTACGACGGCCCCGCCATCGGCCGGTCGTGGAACTGGAAGGACGACGCACTCGACAAGTGTTGGTGGTACTACGGGAAATTGCTCCGCCGTCGGGCCACGATCGTCTCGCTCGAGCTGTTACCGTCGTTCTATGCGCTGAGCGAGAACTATGGGGATGCGAGGGATTACCTGGTCGAGTACGAAGAGGGGAGGCTCTCGGCCGAGGCCAAGTCGGTGTACGAAGCGCTGCTGGAGAGGGGGCCGCTTGATGCCGTCCGTCTCCGCAAAGAGTCCCGCCTGGCGGCGACCCAGGCCAAGGCGCGCTTTGACCGGGCATTGGTCGAGCTTCAGGGGGACCTCAAGGTCATGCCGATCGGGGTAGCCGATGCCGGCGCCTGGCACTATGCGTTCATCTACGACTTGGTCGAACGTTGGTTTCCGGAGCTTCCCGCCCAGGCCAGGCCGATCAGCACGCGCGAAGCGCGATCACGAATCGTCACTCAGTACCTGGAGAACGTCATCGTCGCCCAGCGGGGGTCGATCTCGCATGACCTCGGTTGGCGTCCGAACGAAGTCGATCGGGCACTGACCGGCCTGGTTGAATCCGAGCGAGTATTGGAATTCGAGATGGAGCCGGGGACTCGGCCGGTGGTCGCCACGCGGCGTTGGGCGAGGCGGCTCCGACGAGGTGGAATCACTCCGAAGAAGAAATCACCCGCGAGGGGGCGGCGAGGCGAGCGTCGCGGGAGGTAGGATTACAGAGCAAGCGTCGCAGACCGATGGGGGCGGTCTTGGAGAGCGAGGTGCGTCATGGTGTGGACGAAGTACCTGATCGTCGGCGGCGGCCTGGCCGCCGACGCGGCGGTCGAAGGGATTCGCCAGCTCGACTCGGATGCCAGGATCCTCATCCTGGCCGCCGAAGCCGACCCACCGTACACCCGCCCGTGGCTCTCCAAGGGACTCTGGCTCGGCAAGCCGTACGAGCGCGTCTGGCGCGGCACGGAGGCTAAGGGAGCCGAGCTGCGCCTGCGGCGCCGCGCCGTCCGCCTGGACCCCGCCCGAAAGACCGTGACGGACGACCAAGGTGAGGTGTATGAGTATGGATCGCTCTTGCTGGCGACAGGCGGGCGCGCCCGCCGTCTGCCCTTCGGCGGCGAGAACGTGATCCATTTTCGTACGCTGGCGGACTACCGCCGCCTTCGGCTCCTGGCCGATCAGGGAGATCGCTTCACGGTCATCGGCGGAGGCTTCATCGGTTCGGAGATCGCTGCCGCGCTGGCGACGAACGGCAAGATGGTGACGATGGTCTTTCCCCAGTCGGCCATCGCCGAGCGGGTCTTCCCGCGAGATCTGGCGGAGCACGTTTCCTTCTACTACCAGGAAAAAGGAGTCGTCCTGCGCACCGGGAGTTCCGTCTTGGACGTCCAAAAGCGCGGCAGGGGCGTGGCGACCAAGATCAAATCAGCCTCCGGGATAGAGGAGTGGATCGAATCGGACGGCGTCGTGGCCGGAATCGGAATCCAACCCGACATCGAGCTGGCGGCCTCGGCCGAGCTGCGTTGCGACGATGGGGTCGTTGTCGACAGCCTGCTCCGAACCAGCCAGCACGGCATCTTCGCCGCCGGGGATGTCGCCTCCTTCGTCAATCCAGCCTTGGGTCGTCGCATTCGAGTGGAGCATGAAGACAATGCCTTGGCGATGGGAAAGCAGGCCGGCCGCAACATGGCGGGGGCCGAGGAGCCCTACACGCACCTCCCGTATTTCTACTCCGACTTGTTTGAGCTCGGATACGAGGCGGTCGGAGATCTCGACTCGAAGCTGGAGGTCGTCCGGGACTGGGCCGAACCATTCCAAAAAGGTGTGGTCTACTACACGGACGGAAGCCGGGTGCGCGGCGTCCTGCTCTGGAACGTGTGGGACAAAGTTCCGGCGGCGCGGATGTTGATCGAATCGGGGGAGAGCGTCAGCCCCAAGGACCTGCACGGACGAATCCCGCCAGAATAGGACAGGGGTCAGTGGTCGGCGGTCGGTGGTGAGAGATCAACAACGAGGCGTCCGTTCGAGTTCGTGACCTGTCCACCCAGAGCCTCAATCGCAAACCGGCGATCGCAATCTCTAATCGCCAATCTCCAATCGCCAATCGCTAATCGCTAATCAGCTAATCACCCATGAGGGAATCCAATGAGCCTCACGCGTCGAGTCGACCAAGCCCGCGACGCCTATCGCAAAGGCGATCCGTCCGGCGCCGCCGCTGCCCATGACCCGCGACGGATCGCCCGCGCCGCCGAGGAAGAGCATGGCGGCATCGGCGACCAGTACCTCGGCGACCTGGTGTATGGTGGATTGGATGGGGTGGTCACGACCTTCGCCATCGTCAGCGGTGTGGCCGGAGCGTCGCTCGGTTCGGACGTCATCCTGATCCTGGGGCTGGCCAACCTGCTGGCCGACGGTTTCTCCATGGCCAGCGGCGCCTACCTCTCCACCAAGAGCGGGCAGGAGTATTACCAGCGCGAGTTCGAACGAGAGACTTGGGAAATCGAACACTTCCCCGAGGGGGAGCGGGCTGAACTGCTGGAGCTCTATCGTGGGCGGGGCTACGGCGAAGACGAGGCTGAGCAGTTGGTCGGAATCCAGGCGCGCCAACCGGAGCGGTGGGTGAGGGCGATGATGGTGGACGAGTTGGGGATGCTGCCCGACGAACGCAAGCCCTTGACGAGCGGGGCGGCGACCCTGGCGGCGTTCGTCCTGGCCGGCTCGCTGCCCCTGGTCGTGTTCGTCGCCGGGCTCTTCGTCCCGATCGACGATCGTACGGCGTTCCTCGTTTCGCTTCTTCTGACGGGTGTGGCGCTATTCAGCCTGGGAGCGGCGAAGGTGTACGTGACCCAGCGCAACCCGGTGCGGAGCGGTCTGGAGATGCTGGCGGTGGGAGGGCTGGCGGCGGCGGTGGCGTACGGGGTCGGGGCCTTCCTCAAAGGAATCGCCGGCTGAACGGCGAGTGGGGGTGCCGTCTTCCTACTTCGTCAAGTCTCTCAGCGAATCGCGAGTGTCGGCGGCCCGTCCGATGAAAAGGCCGATGATCCCCAGCATGATCGCCGCACCGGCCGCGCACACCCAGGGTGCACCCGCCCTTGGCGGTCTGTAGAGACCGAAGGGGTGAGGTACCGCCCAGGGCGAATACCAGACGAGCGGCAGGACGTCCATCCCGAGCACCCCTACGGCGAATCCATAAAGGGCATATCTCCATATGTGGGGGATCTCCGACCAGATCTTCCCTAGCGAGAAGACTTCGACCGATTGGCGCTGCTTGCGAGAGATGCCGCCATGCAGCTTGCGGGCCTTGGCTTGCGGGTCGCGGCCGGCCAGCTGACGATCTCGCAAGCGGCGCAGTCGTTCTTGCTCAGCGTTCGGCGGCATGCGCACCTCCAGGCCTTAGGCCGATGTTGGGTCAATCATTGCGGCCTCGGGCATGGCGCGCCCCAAGGCACTACGGCCGATCGCCGACAAAAACCTGAAGCACATAGACGTAGTCGCCCGCCTGGTAGTCCTTTCGGCCATCGTCGACGTCGTCGGCAAATCCATGCAGCACAGCCAGAGTCGTCGAGGCGCCAGGGTCCCAATCGGTCAGGAGGGTTGCCCAGTAATGGCACTTCCAATCCGGGACCTCCCGGTCGAATTCGAGGATGTCTCCTGGTGGGACGTCCGCCAGGTCAACCTGAAAGTCGACCGAGATGGATTGAAGATTCTCGGCCAGGATGATTTCGTCGGCGGCGCACCAGTAGAACGGCCAGATGAAGGTATCGTCTGGATTGAGGGTGATGGAGAACTCGTGGCTCCCAGGAGCCTCAAGATCCAGTCCATCCGAAAGGCTGTGCCAGTCCCAGATACTGGGGATGTTCGCGACATCTTGCTCCGTAGGGAGAATGGTGCGAACGACCGTAGGCGCGGCAGTCGGCACCTGGGAACCGCTCTCCGGACCAATGGCCCCCGGAATAGGACCGACCGCTGCGGCGTAGGCGTCGGCGAGCGAGGCAGCCGTGTCTGCGTCGACGATCCCGCTGGCCGGCAGGCCGGTGGCCGTTTGGTATTCACGAACAGCGGCGTCGGTCGGCTTATCGAGGATGCCGCGAACCTGGTCTCCTGCGAAATAGCCCAACACCGCCAGGTGATCCTGCAATTGGAAGATATCGTTTACGACGAGCTTCGGTGACTGGAGGGAAAGACTGCGGATCGAGTCGGAAGCAAGATCGCCAACCTCATATATGGAAACGAGTCCCGCGAAGGTGCCCGAGCGCGCCAGCCATCGGCCGTCAGGGCTGAACGTTACCGCCTCGAAAGGAGCCTCGAACCAATCCTCCAGGGTCGTGAGCAGCTGACCCGTGTTCCCATCCCACAGCTGGACGCCGTATTCCGCGCTGCCTGTGGCGAGAAGGGAACCATCCGGGCTGAAGGAAACGCTGTCGGTTGAGGATGGGGCCTCGAATTCGAGGTCCAAGGCAAGCCGATTGTCTTGAACCGCCCACAGCCTCACCACGCCGTGGGTCCCCCCTGGGTCCATGCCCAAGGTAGCCATCTTCACCAACGGGGAGTTGAACGCCAGATTCAAGAGAACCCCGCTCTCCTCGTCGGGCTCGACCGAAGGGGCGTCCCTTCCATCCAGGGAAACGAATTCCAACCGCCCCTTGGGGAACTCGGACGAGTGACGGATAAGGCCCAACCATCGTCCCTCAGGGCCGAAGACAAAACCTCCCGGCACGCCGGCTGGAAACCCAAAGACCATGCTGTCCGTTTGCACGGGCTCGCCGCCGGCCAGGTCCCATGTCTGCAGCATACCCTCCGGATCACGGAAGACGAAAGTCCGTCCGTCGGGACTGAACGCCATTCCGGGAATCCAACCCGGTTCGGCGGTCAGGCTGTTTTCCAATTTCCGGCTGTCTACGTCCCAAAAGCGCACGGCCCCGTCGTCACCCCCGGCGGCCAGCGTTTTTCCGTTGGGGCTGAAGGCCAGTGAAAGTGCACTCGCCTCGGAAGAAATGGTTCCAGTCTCGGCCAAGGTTCCCTGGCCGTAGGTGTAAAGGGAAATCTTAGGAGGGCCGGGTATTTGAGATCCGGTTAGAGCGAAAGTCTTCCCATCACCTGACCAAGCGATGATGCCACCCTGATCTAGTACCGCCGCAGGCGCAAGCGAACTGGCATTCTGCGTGTCGATGCTGTCTGTCATCCTCAGGGACGAGGGCGACACGGTTGGTGTCAGGGATGAGGTCGAAGATGTCCCCTTAACTGACGAACAGGCGGCGAGCGATATCATGGCGGGCGCGACCATGCTCCAGATCGGATCTCTCCAACGCGACCTTCCTGCCCTTGCTGTCATGGGGTGGTCCTCAGAAATCTGTTATGGGACAAAGCCGAATCTGCTGCGGCGCATGCTGGCCGCTCATTCGAACGGGCAAATATCCCGGGCGACGTGGCTCACATCGCATGTCCCTTGGTCCACGGCCCAGAAGACTTCCTCCAGATAGACCGGGCTCGAGTCAACGAAGGCCGCGGCTCGGCTGCAGGCAGTCCCAATGTCGTGTGATGCCTGGTACTCCAGCCAAAACTCATTGGCCAGTCCGGAAAAAAGATGCCACGCCGTATCGTCATCGGCCCTTCGCTGAAGCGATTGGAACTGGTCCTTCGCCCCTTCGAGGTCACCGTTCAAGACGCCCAGGACCATCAGCCGATACGTCGCGTAGGCCGACAAGTTGACCCTCTCCTCCGGAAGAGGCTCGGGGGGCGAGGTGATCGGGAAGCCATACGTATCCAATCCGAATTCGGTCTCGAGAAGGTAGTCTCGCATGTCGTCCGACCACCCATCGAGAGATTCGTCGTTGATCACCTGAAGATACCGGCCGCGGGCCTCCTCATACCTGCCTTGCAGCGCGAGCGCGTCGCCGTCCCGGGCCGCTTCAAAGCGGTAAGCCGGGGGAGCGAAGTCCTGTCCGGAGAAAGTGAACTGTTCGCCATCCCAGGCGAAGGTGTCGGTGGTCACGTGCGCAGGGACCCAGCAGGCCGCATCGAAATTCGCCTCTCGGGGACCCGGAGGGGTGTTGTCGACGAGCAGTTCGAGCGTCCCATCGCCATTGACGTCCCGGACACGCAGGCCCTCCTTGGCCTGAGCGGAATCCCACCCCGTTTGCTCGTCGTAGACGAGATTTCGGAAGCCGGCCCCGTCCCACGAGAACACTTTGACAAGGTCCTCGCCGACGACTGGGATCGCCGTGACGATCTCGGGAAAACCGTCGAGGTTCATGTCTTGGATCGCTTCCACTCGGACGGGCCCATTCTCGTGGGAAACGACGTCCACCGTATTGAACTCGCCGGACTCGCACGAGAGGAAATACAGGTCGTCCAAACCGAGCAGCATCTCGGGGACACCGTCGCCGGTGACGTCGGCGATCTCGGACTGGATCTGGCCTCCCGGCCAATCCAACGAGCGGAGGGCGTCGAGCGCAGCTTCGGGCCGCCCGCCTGCGTTCAGAAAGTCGAGCACAAGCTCATCTTCCGGCTCGAGCCCATACTGATCGACCAGCCGCTGGAAGTCGGCCTGGAGGCTGGGGTCGGTCTCAGGGCAATCCGCCGGCGGGGGCGGCGTGCGTGTCGCAGGGAAGGGTGATGCGGAGATCTGGTCAGGCGAGGCGATGGTGGGCAGCACAGGGGCCGGGGGTGCGGTCGGGGAGGCACGAGTGCAAGCCGAAAGGGCAAGGGCGAGAGCGATCTTCAAGTGGCGGGCGCGCATCGCGTCCTCCAGGAGCGTCCACGGCGGCGCAGACGCACGATAGTTTGGCGGGCCTGGGAGCGTCGGTCGGATGATCGTACACCTTCGAGATGGCCGTCCGGCGGAGACAGGCGGGTGGATTCGGGAGTCGTGTCGCAGAATCCCGGTTGCAGGATGGAGATCGGGGCCCCGGTTTCGCTCGGCTGAGCAGGTTGGTGTAGCCGAACCTTCGCTGACAGATTGGATTCATGGATGCGAATCGCCAGCGAAGTCATGGCCCAACCTCAACGAAGATCGGCACCGAATCAAGGGCGATGGGCAGTGCCCCACCAGGAGCCTCTACGATCTCCGCTTCGGGCTCGGTCGAGCCGGGTACGGTGGGTGTCCGTGTGACGACGGCGTGCTCGGAGGCGAACGGCAACCGAATCTCGACCGAGGGCGCTGTCTGCCCCGGCAGGTAAAGCCGGCCATCGTCGTACCACAAGACCCAGACCAAGCCTTCCGGGGTCTGGAACTCGTAGGCCCAGATGCCTTCTCCCAAATCCATCTTCTCGACCGAGGTGAACCTGCCGATCTTGTCATTCACCAGCTGGAGCGCGAAATAGATCGGACGCGGGTTGCCGGCTTCCCTCTCCCTAGCCCAGTGCTTGCCATTGACGGGCAAGTCGCCTCCAGGCTTCCTGTTGGTGACGGTCGTATCCGTCATGCCCATGAACATCGAGGCGCCGATCAACGGCACAGACGCCTGATCCAGAGCCGTGGTTCCCGTCTTCCAGTCCTCCAGGTTCCCGAGGTTGATGCCGAGCAGTCCTTCGCCGGCCGAGACGATGCTTTTCCGGACCAGCCCGATGGCCGCTTCGCCATACAGCCATGCCTGGGCGGCGGCGTGGTCCGGTGCCGATGGGTCGGCGACGGACCTTAGCAGGTCAACCACCGCATCCCGGGTCTCGGCTGTCACTGGAGAAAACGGAGTCGGCGGGACGAAGCTGCCGAACCCGACCAGGGCCGACATTGGAAACGCATCGCCAATCCAGATCGGCCTTCCGCCGCAGCCGTTGGATTGGAGCTCATCCCGAATCCATGCGGCGGTCAATGGAATCTCGGTGTAATTCGCCAGCGCGTGGAAATCGACGATGTCGTAGGCGTCGCAAGCGGCGAGGATCATGCGGATCTCGGGAACGCTCTTCCGCATGTAGTCGACGTCCTTCGTCAGGCGACGCGCGATCACGGCCGGGCTGGGATTGCCGTCGAAGACATCGGCCATCAATAGGGCGACCAGAAGCACCCGGGCGTCGGGATTGGCGGCTTTGATGACGGGATAGGACAATCGTAAGAGACGGACGTACTCGTCGGCAGAACCTGCCCAGAAACCCGTGAACTCTCGCTCGATGCCATAGTCGTGGATGGGGTAGAGCAGGCCGGGCATGTCGTCGATGGCGTCATCGTCGTAGCGCTCGACAACGGCCGTAAGGTAGGCCGCATAGTCATCCAGGTAGTCTTCCTTGGGGAAAGTGTCCCCCAGATCACCTAGCGACGGTTGCCGGGAGGAGGCCCAGTTCGACTTGGCGGCGAAGTCCATCTGCAAGCCGGTGAATCCGGCATGCTGGTATTCCGATACGATGGCGTCCAACGGCCCCCAGTTGTATTCGCCCGGCTCCGGTTCGATGTTCTCCCAGATGACGAAGACGTCCTGGAGCTTGGCATAGGAGACACCGGCGGCGGCATACTCCTCGGCCACGCCCAGAATGGCGTACTCGACGGAGATGGTGAAGGGTCGGTCACCGACCGGGGTCAGGCTCGGGAGAATGGGCGACGCGGGCTCGGCGGGGACGGGAGTGGCCGCAGCGGAAGGGCCGCAGGCCAAGCCAGCAATGAACAAGCCAAGAATCGGGACGAGCTGCGGCCGATGGTGTTGCATGACCTACCCCTTCCGCGGGTCTGCCTACCCGGGCATTCTAGGTCCCCTCCCCTGCTGATCCAATCCCCCGAGTCTCCTCTTCCCATGATACGCTCCCAAATCTGTCCATTTACGCGCAGGTCTTGGTCCGCGGTTCCTGGTGACCTCCCGCTCCGCCCGGGCTGAGACTCGTCTCTTGCCCCCGGCGCAGAGCGCGGCGAGACTGGTAAGATGAACGTCCCGCCCTCGGCGGTCTGCACCCCTTAGGGTGCCCCCTGGGTGTGCACCCTGGATGTGCACCCTGGGTGTGCCCTGAAGAGGGTAGAGACCGACCGGCCATCGTTCGACACGTCCGTATCCTCTGGAGGCTAACGCCCATGCCCACGGCCCGTGCCAAGTCAACATCGAAGCGAACAACGAAACAGACGACGAAGCCCAAGGTGCGCAAGTCCGCCGCGGCGAGGTCGAGAACGACGAAGAAGCCGCCGTTGAAACCCACCCGGCTGAACTTGCGACGCCCGGTGCCCTCCGATATCGAGATCGCCCAGGAAGCCAGGATCAAGCCGATCACGCTGGTGGCCCAGGAGGCCGGCATTCGCTCCTCGGAGTTGGAGTTACACGGTCTGCACGAAGCGAAAGTTCGGCTCGAAATCCTCACGCGGCTGGCGAAGCGCCCCAACGGGAAGTACATTGACGTCACGGCCATCACCCCCACGCCATTGGGGGAAGGGAAGAGCACGACCATGATGGGCCTGAGCCAGGCGCTCGGCGCCCACCTGGGGAAGCGGGTCTTCACCTGCATCCGGCAGCCGAGTCAGGGACCGACGTTCGGCATCAAGGGCGGCGCGGCGGGCGGCGGCTACAGCCAGGTCGTTCCGATGGAAGACTTCAACCTTCACCTCACCGGCGACATCCATGCCATCACGGCGGCCAACAACTTGCTGGCGGCGGCCGTCGACGCGCGCATCTTCCACGAACGCCAGCAGCCGGACGATGAGAAGCTCTTCAACGCGCTGTGCCCGAAGGACAAGAAGGGCAAGCGGCGCTTCTCGCCCTCCATGCTGCGGCGCCTGAAGAAACTCGGCATGGCCAAGACCGACCCGGAGTCACTGACTCCCGAGGAACGGACCCGCTTCTCCCGGCTCGACATCGATCCCGCCAGCCTCACCTGGCAGCGCGTGGTCGACACGAACGACCGCTTCCTGCGCCGGATCACCATCGGACAGGGGCCGGAGGAGAAGGGGATGACGCGCGAGACGGGCTTCGACATCACTGTCGCCAGCGAAATCATGGCCATCCTGGCGCTCACCACCGACCTGGCGGATCTGCGCGAGCGACTCGGCCGGATCGTCATCGGAACCAACAAGCGCGGCGAGGCGGTTACGGCCGAGGATCTGGGCGCGGCCGGTGCGTTGACCGTGCTGATGAAGGACGCCATCAAACCGACGCTGATGCAGTCGCTTGAAGGTACCCCGGTGTTCGTCCACGCCGGCCCCTTCGCCAACATCGCCCATGGAAACTCGTCGATCATCGCCGACCGGATCGCCCTCAAGTTGGCCGACTACGTGGTGACCGAGTCCGGTTTCGGCGCCGATATCGGGATGGAGAAGTTCTTCGACATCAAGTGCCGCACTTCGGGGTTGATCCCGAACGTGGTCGTCATGGTGGCGACGGTACGGGCGTTGAAAATGCACGGCGGCGGACCGAAGGTCGTCGCCGGCAAGCCGCTTGATTCGGCCTACACAGATGAGAACTTGGGATTGCTGCGAGCGGGCCTCCCCAACATGCAGCACCACATCCGCAACGCGCTCAAGTTCGGGATCCCGGTGGTCGTGGCCGTCAATTCCTTCGCCACCGACACCCCGGCCGAAGTCGAGATGGTGCGCAAGGCGGCGGTGGAAGCGGGCGCCGAGGATGCCGTGGTCTGCACACACTGGATGGACGGCGGCAAGGGCGCCAGGCGGCTGGCCGAGCTGGTGGTCAAGACGGTCGAGAAGCCGAGCAAGTTCCAGTTCTTGTACCCGCTCGATTGGCCGATCAAGCGCAAGATCGAGACGATCTGCACGCAGATCTACGGGGCCGACGGCGTAGACTACGCCCCCGAAGCCGAGCAAAAGATCGAGCTCTATACGCGACTCGGCTTCGACAAGCTCCCGCTGTGCATGGCCAAGACGCATCTCAGCTTGAGTCATGATCCGGAGCGAAAGGGAGTCCCGAAGGGATACCGCATTCCCATCCGCGACATTCGCGCCTCGGTCGGAGCAGGGTTCCTGTATCCGCTGCTGGGCACGATGCGCACCATGCCCGGCCTCCCCACACGGCCGGTGTTCTATGACGTCGATCTGGATCTGAAGACGGGCAGGGTGGTGGGGTTGTTCTAAAAACTCAGCTTCTCGGACTTCATGCAAGGGACGTAGGGGCACGGCATGCCGTGCCCCTACATGTTTCTCGGGGTGAGCACCTTCTCCGGATTTGGCCCCGCTCCGTCGATCCCTCGCCTATCGGCTCGGGCTCTCCTCCACGGGGGACTCGCCTTCGATAGGTTCTCCCCCGGCCAGCGTTGCCTTTCCATAGCAGGAGCGTCGTGCCGGCCTCACAGGTGGTCTCGGCGCGCGGCGGCGCGGGCCGCGCCGCATTGAGTCTTCACTGGTCTCTGGTCACTGGCCACTGGTCACTGGCCACTTCCTCTCGGGATGTGACGCGTTGGGGACCTGTTCCGCTCTATGGGTGAGCCGGCAGCAACTTGAAAATTACGCCCCGTACTTCCCGAGACGCCCGGCGTGCGCCAGCAGGAGGGGCATCAAGTCGGAAGCCGGGAAGATTCCAAGCCCTCCGGAAGCACAGACGGTCTCCCCGAAGGTCGGCTGGGCGTCCCGGCGCCCCGTTTTCGGCGCCCACAGCAATAACGGTACCGGATGCCACGAGTGGCTCTTCATCTGCGATGGAGTCGAATGGTCGCCGGTGATCGCCATCACGTCCGGTTTCAACCCGAGCAGCGAGGGCAGGGCGCGGTCGATCTCCTCGATGGCCTCCGCCTTCGCCTCGAAATCGCCGTCCTCGCCGCGCGAATCCGGTTTCTTGAGGTGGATGAAAAGGAAGTCGTAATCCTTCCAGACTTGCCCCGCCGCGACGAACTCGTCTTGGGGTGACTCTCCCCCCACTTCCACGACCGTCATTCCGACCAAAGATGCGACGCCGCGATACATCGGGTACACCGCAACGCATCCGGCTCGGACGCCGAAGATCTCCGGAAAACGAGGCAGCGCGGGGTCGGTCGAGAATCCCCGCAACGTGAGGCCGTTTGCCGTCTTTTCTCCGCGCAATAGCTCGCTCGCCTTCGCCGTCCACTCGCTCACCAATTCGGCGGTCCGCTCGGCCTGACGATCGATCGCTTTCGATGGGAGCGGCGGCACGCCCTCCGCCTGGGGATCGGTGTCGTCCAGGCCGGGATGCAGGTCGGCGCCGCGCAGCACCAGGGCGAAGCGATGCTCCCGCACGTGGCGGATCTCGGCGGAGGCGCCGTCGAGTCGTATCCCGGACAAGCGCTCCACGATGGGCGCGGCCCGCTCGGATGGGATGCGGCCGGCTCGGCGGTCGGTGATCCGCCCCTGCGTGTCGAGGGTGCAAAAGTTTCCTCGCGCGGCGACGTCGCCCGGATGAACCTCGAGTCCGACTCCGATCGCTTCGAGCACGCCTCGGCCGACCGGTCGCGCGATCGGGTCGTAACCGAAGAGCGAAAGATGTGCCGGCCCCGAGCCGGGGGTGAGCCCGGCCATCAGCGGGATCGTCATCCCCAAGGTGCCCTCGCTCGCGAGGCGGTCCATGTTCGGCGTGGAGGCGGCTTCCAGCTCGGTCTTGCCGTCGGAGGGGCGGGCCATTCCGCCCAGCCCGTCGAGGACGAGCAAGACGATCTTCGTGGTGGCCGGCTTGAGGAGATCGTGGATCAGGTCGAAGTTCGCCATGGGTGTGTGATGATGTCTGCGGTCGAAGAATTATACCGAGAGGGAGGGGAGGCGCAGCCGAGGAGACGCAGAGGGACGCGCGTTGGGGATTCCTCGGTCGCCCTTCAGGCTCCCTCGGAATGACATCATTGAGGGTGACTCCAGGCCGCGAGAGATGCATAGACTTTGTCATTCCGAGCGATCCCCGCCCTTGGCGCTCTGTAGAGAGCGAGCGAAGTCGAGGGGCGAGAGAGGAATCCCCGAAGCGCGTCCGATACTTCATCCTCCGGGCGCGCAGCATGACTTCCGCGCATCTGAGTCCCCTCGAGCCGTGGCGCACCCGCCAGATGTGGGCCAGAGTTGCGGAGAAGGGGGTTTGGCCCCTATATGTTCTCACTCGCGCGCCTCATTACCCTCCGAAGACGATCAAGCAACAATGTGACGAGAATCCTGGCCAGGCGTGCACTGCGTTTCGTTGACCTGCCTTGGTCGCTCTGGTATAGTCCCTGCCATGGCCGCAACGCCGGAGCGGGGGTCGTCCAATGGCGGGTCGGCCAGTCGATGGGGTACGCTGCGACGCTGGCTGCAGCCGGGCTTGGGGGTCAAGCGGTGGCTGCTGGCAATGGTCGTCGGGACGGTCCTCTTCGGACTGGGCGTTGCCCTGCTTCTCCTGAACCTTTATCGGGTGAGCCCTGGATCGCCGTTCGTTTCGTTACTCCGGTTGGACGGAGCGACCTACGGGCTGCGAATCATCTTGCTCCTGGCCAGCGGCGTATTCCTGCTCTACCTCTCCGTGTTCCGCTTGAATCGCACGCTCCTGGCTCCGTATCTCCGCTCCGGGAAGCCGGTGGTCGAGGCCGTCGCCGAACACCGCCGCCTGGGCCGCGGGCCTAAGGTCGTGGCGTTGGGCGGCGGCACGGGCCTGTCGACACTTCTGCGAGGGATGAAACATCGCACCGGCAACCTGACCGCCATCGTCACGGTCGCCGACGACGGCGGATCGTCCGGAAAACTGCGGCGGACTCTGGGTCTGCCTCCGCCCGGCGATGTACGCAATTGCCTGGCGGCGTTGTCGGATGATGAAGACCTATTGACTCAGCTCTTCCAGTACCGCTTCGGCACCGATGGCGCGCTCGGTGGTCACAGCTTCGGCAATCTGCTGATCGCGGCGCTCGCCGGCGTTTCCGGGAGCTTCGAACGCGGTGTGCTCGAGGCCGGGCGCGTCCTGGCGATCCGCGGGCGAGTCCTGCCGGCCACCCTGAACGATGTCTCCTTGATCGCCGACAAGGCGCACTCCGTCGACGAACAGGCTTTCCGCATCGAAGGCGAAAGCCGCATCCCGGCGGTGCCCGGGCTGGTGCTCCGGGTTCATCTCGAGCCGAACGACGTGCCGGCGTATCCGGAGGCGATCCGGGCCATCCTTGCCGCCGAGTTGATCGTCATCGGTCCGGGCAGCCTGTATACCAGCCTGCTGCCGAACTTGCTGGTGCCGGAAATCGCCGACGCCATCCGTGCCAGCCGGGCCCTGAAGGTTTTCGTCTGCAACATCGCCACCCAGGTCGGCGAGACCGACGGCTACGACTGCGCCGGCCACCTGCACGCAGTCGAAGAACACACCGGCCAGGGACTCATCGATGTGATGCTGGTCAACCAATGCCCGGACGTCTCGGTGCCGGAGGGGACGGTTCCGGTTCGGATCGCTGGGAACGGAATCGATGTCCCGCTGGCTACGGAAGACATGGCCGACTCGGATCGACCCGGCCAACATGATTCGGACCGTTTGGCGGACGCCCTCATCCGTCTGTTGGAAGAGCGTACCGGCCCGCTTGAGCTGCCCGCCACTGAGGCCCCGCAAGTCTCAAACCGCTTGAACTGACACCAACCCGGCAGCCAACGACGAGGTCGGATGTCGAAGGACGCCGGGTCAAATAAGGAGCGTCACATGACCACCCGCATCGGGATCAACGGCTTCGGCCGGGTAGGGCGCCAGGTACTGAAAGCCGCGCTAGAAAAGCACCCGGCTGAGCTGGAAGTCGCGGCCATCAACGACCTCTTTGATGCTGCCACCAACGCCCACCTCTTCAAGTACGACTCGAACTACGGCACCTACCCCGGCAAAGTGGAAGCCCGGGACGGCCATCTGGTCGTCGACGGCCGAAGCCTGCGAGTCTTCAGCGAAAAGGACCCCGGGCAGCTGCCGTGGAAGGACCTGGGCGTCGACATCGTCATTGAGTCGACCGGAGTCTTTACCGACGCCAAGGCCAAGGGCGACAAGCCCGGCGCCGCCGTGCACATCGAGAAGGGTGGGGCGCGCAAGGTCATCATCTCGGCGCCTGCCAAGAACGAAGATCTGACCCTCGTCCTCGGCGTCAATGACACCGACTACGACCCGAAGAAGCATCACATCCTCTCCAACGCCTCCTGCACCACGAACTGCTTGGCGCCCGTGGCCAAGGTCGTCCACGACACGCTCCGCATCCGACGCGGGCTGATGACGACAGTCCACGCCTACACCAACGACCAGCGCATCCTGGATCTGGCCCATAAGGACCTGCGCCGTGCCCGGGCCGCCGGCTTGAACATCATCCCGACGACGACCGGCGCCGCCCGCGCCCTGGCCAAGGTCATTCCGGATCTAGAGGGCAAGTTCGACGGGTTCTCGCTGCGCGTACCGACCGCGACCGTCTCGGTCGTCGATTTTGTCGTCGAGGTTGAACGCGCCACGACGATCGACGAGCTGAATCAGGCTTTCGACAAGGCCTCCGCCGGGCCGATGAAGGGAATCTTGGGGATCACACGCGAGCCGCTGGTCTCGTCGGATTTCAAAGGCGACGACCGCTCAGCGATCGTGGACGGTCTCTTGACAATGGTGATGGGCGGGACGATGGTCAAAGTGGTCGCCTGGTACGACAACGAGTGGGGCTACTCGGTGCGGACGGCCGACCTGGCTGCGCTATTGGCCAAGTCATTGTGATTGTTTATCGGCCGGCCCGGACCGAGCCGTGTGAACATGTCATTCTGAGCCTGAGCGAAGCGCAGGCGAAGAATCTGCTGGCCTCCAAACAGATCCTTCGGCGCCTCGCGCCTCAGGATGACAATGCGAGGGGCTAGGCGCCGTGAGTCCGGGTTAGCGTGGTCCGCCCTTTGCGGGGTCGCCCGGGGGCAAACGGTATGTTCTCAAAGAAGACGATCCGCGATGTGGAGCTGCGAGGCCAACGAGCTTTGGTCCGCGTCGACTTCAACGTTCCGTTGAAAGACGGCGCCGTCGCCGACGACACCCGCATCCGCGCCTCCCTGCCGACTCTGCGGTACCTGACGGAACACGGCGCGTCGGCCGTTTTGTGCTCCCACCTGGGTCGGCCGAAGGCGGGTCCGGATCCGCAGTTCTCCCTCCGTCCGATCGCGGTGCATCTGGCCGGCCTGCTGGGCCGCCCGGTTGGATTCGTGGAGGCCCTCGTGGGGGCCGAAGCCGAGGCCGCGGCCGCCTCCCTGGCCGTTGGCGATGTGCTGCTGCTGGAGAACACGCGCTTCGAACCCGGCGAAACGAAGAACGACCCCACGCTGGCGGCCGGCCTGGCGCGTCTCGCAACACTGTTCGTCAACGACGCCTTCGGTTCGGCACACCGCGCGCACGCCTCGACGGAGGGAGTCGCCCACCTTCTCCCCGCAGTCGCCGGGTTCCTGATGGAAAAGGAACTGACCTACCTGGGCAAGGTGATGGAGGCCACGGAGCGTCCCTTCATCGCTATCCTCGGCGGCGCCAAGATCTCCGACAAGATCGGAGTCGTCGAGAGTCTGCTGGGGCGCGCCGATCGCCTGCTCGTGGGGGGCGGGATGGGCAACACGTTTCTCGCCGCCCGCGGGGTGGCGATGGGCGATTCGCTCGTCGAGCAGGAATCGCTGGAAACCGCCCGTGGGATCCTGTCCAGGGCCGGCGACCGGCTTGTCCTTCCGGTCGACGCGGTCGTGGCGCAGGCCTTCGCCGCCGACGCGGAGCAGCGCGCGGTCGACCTCGGATCCGTGCCCGACGGATGGCGCGCCATGGACATCGGGCCCAAGACGGTCGAGCAATTCAAGAAGGTCCTGGCCCCCGCCCGGATGGTGATCTGGAACGGGCCGATGGGGGTTTTCGAGATGGCGCCTTTCGCTGCCGGCACGATCGGAGTGGCGCAAGCCCTGGCTGGGACTTCCGCGGTGACGATTGTAGGCGGCGGCGACTCGGCCGCGGCAGTGGCTCAGGCCGGGCTCACCGAGAAAATGACTCACGTCTCGACCGGCGGAGGTGCAACACTGGAGCTGCTCGAGGGGAAAGAGCTTCCTGGAGTAGCCGCGCTGCAGGATCGGTAAGTCAGATCGCAGCGTTCGGAGTTCGTGTCTTCCCCTCCGTCGGGTTGGCCCATCCGCAGGCGTTCCACTTCCGGAGGAAGCATGCGTCTCGCGATCGAGGCCGCCCTCGCGACGATCGTCGTCCCAGGGGCGGCTGTGATCCTCGTGCCCTATCTCATCATGTCGGCACAGGATCCGTTGCCGGCGCCCCGCCCGGATCTGCTGGGGCTTCTCGCTATCTTCCTCGCCGTGGTCGGCGCCTCGATGATGATCTGGGTCTCCTACTCCTTCGTTGTCCGAGGGCGGGGGACGCCGATACCCGTCGACCCGCCACGCAAGTTCGTCGCTCACGGTCTCTTCCGCTACGTGCGGAACCCGATGTACCTGGGCGCCATGCTCGTCGTGATGAGCGAGACTGTCCTCTTCCAATGCTGGTGGCTGGGTATCTACGCTCTCGGTCTGTGGCTCGTCCTCCATTCTTTCTTGGTGGCATACGAGGAGCCGCAGCTCCGTCGCCGATTCGGCCAGGTCTATCTCGACTACTGCGCTTCGACTCCCCGGTGGATCCCCCGCCAGCCTCGAAGATCGCCCTGAGGCACGATCCTGAAGGACGCCCGCACAGGGAATGCGCCCTCATTCCTTCTGGGTGTGTTCCCCTGGGTGTGTCCTGAAGAGAGTTGAGGGCCAAGCGCGGCTCACGGGAGTGACGAACAACGCGAGGTCGATTTCTAGGGCCCGTCGCCGGCCCGTGCGCCTCCGACGCGCCGACTACCAGTTACCTTACGTTTCACCTGCTGATGTTGTTTGCATAACTTCGACTCGCTATAATCACCTGGCGACCGGAAGGACGTGGCGATGACGTTTGCCGTTGGCGAGAACGTCGGACCGTACCGGATCATCGAGCAGCTCGGCCAGGGCGGCATGGCCACAGTCTACAAGGCCTACCACGCCGGCCTCGATCGATACGTTGCGATCAAGGCTCTGCATCCGGCATTTCAAGGGGATCCTGGGTTCCTGGCACGCTTTCAGCGAGAGGCCAAGGCGATCGCCCGCCTCGAGCATCCCAACATCGTCCCGGTGTACGACTTCTCGGAGCATGACGGTCGGCCGTATCTGGTGATGAAGTTCATCGAGGGCGACACGCTCAAGGCGCGCATGCATGAAGGGGGTCTCTCCAAGGAAGAGGGGCTTCGGATCGTCGAGGCCGCTGGAGCTGGTCTGTCCTACGCCCACAAACGCGGCGTCCTCCATCGCGATGTCAAGCCCTCCAACATCTTGCTGGCTCCCGACGGGTCGATCTACCTGGCGGATTTCGGGTTGGCCAGGATCGGGGCCGAGTCGACCCTTTCGGCCGACGTCATGCTCGGCACGCCTCAGTACATCTCTCCGGAACAGGCGAGGGGCGAAAAGGACCTCGACGCCGGCACCGACATCTACTCCTTCGGCGTCGTGCTCTATGAAATGGTCGTCGGCCGCGTCCCGTTCAATGCCGATACCCCTTTCTCCATCATCCACGACCACATCTACAAACCGCTGCCGATCCCGAGCCAGGTCAACCCGAGTGTGCCGCCCGAAGTCGAGCGCGTCCTGCTCAAGTCGCTTTCCAAAGAGCGCTCCGATCGTTACGCGACGGTCGACGATATGGTGGCTGCATTCCGGGCGGCGCTGCTCGCCGCGGAAAACGTGCCGCCGGCTGCCAGCACCGCGCCCACCATGGCTCCCACGCCTCCGGCCCCGGCGGCGCCCGGTGAGCCCACCGCGGAACCATCGATGGCCGCCCCTCCTCCGAAACGCGGCCCTTGGATCTGGGCGGGCGTCGGTCTAGCTGTCTTCTGCCTGTGCGCCTTCACCTTTCTCCTCCTTCTTATGCGATCTGGGAGAGAAGGCGGCGGCGAACCGAGTGCGCCAGAGGCTGCTCAGATCACGGCCCCGTCGAATTCGGGATCTGTCGAGTCACCGGTGCCACCAGCGGTAGAGGAACCTCCGGCGGTCCTGGAAGCGAGGCATGGGGTTGGAGAAAGGCCGGATGACCCCACGGCCCACCTGGCGCTGGCGGAGGCGCTGCGGTCGCACGGAATCAACGTCTTGGCCGCACAGGCGTATCTGACGGCGGCTGAGCTCTTCCTGGCGCAAGGGGAGGAGCTCCCCGCGGCCATGGCAGCGCTCCAAGCGCTGCAGCTGGAGGGTGGGCCCGGGGTCGCCGGGCCGCGGGCCGAGAATCTCTCCTTCCAGGCGATGTTCCTGGCCGCGGATAATCCTGGAATTGTGCCTCTCCTGAGCGACGCCGGAAAACAATACATGAACTGGGATCGCCTGGCGGTGATCGCCGCGCGCACCGCACTCTACCTCGGCCAGGACGATGAGGCCGATCGTCGGCTCGAAGCAGCACTCGACAACCAACCCGGTGACCCGACGGCGCGTGCGGTTCGAGCCGAGGCGCTCTACTTGCGAGGGCAACCCGTCCAGGCAGAAAACTTCGCTCGCGAGATCCTCAACCAGCAGGGGGTCCCACCCTGGTTGAAGGACCATTTGAATCGCATGATCGCGAATCCGCCGGTGCGATAGTCCAGACTCGGTGCCGAGTCAGCCATCCATACGGGCACGCGGAATGCCTGGCCACCTGGGTCCACGAAAAGCGATCAGGGAGAAATCGAGGCGATGTAAGCAGCGCTGGGAATGACTTGGCCAGGACGGAAGTCCACTACAGGATGCCCTCTCCGGGGTGCCCTCCCCAGGTGCCCCCTTCGGGGTGCCCCCTTCGGGGTGCGAAGCGCGACGAAGCGCGACGAAGCGCGACGAAGCGCGACGAAGCGCGATCCCCGCCATCTACCCTCTTCAGGGCCATGGTTATGAGAAGTCAACAAAGCACGCGGTGCCCAGATACCCATTCGTCACAATCGATGCAGGCACACGATGGTCAGGTCGTCTTGCGGATCCGGCAGGCCGCTGAAGGCAGCCACTCGCTCGGCGAGGGCGCTCAATACGGTATCCGGGTCCCAACGAGTCAATCCCAAGACCGTGTTCTCGATCCGGTGCATCCCGAACTGCTCGCCCGCCTGCCCCGGGGCCTCGCTGACTCCGTCGGTGTAGAGCAGTAGCATCGATCCCGGCGCGAGATCGACTTCGGCCTCTTCGTAGGGAACGTCCGGGAGAACTCCCAGAACGGTTTGGTGCGTCCGGAGGGCGATCCCCAGTTCGTCCTTCTCAAACAAGATCGGCGGATTGTGTCCGGCGTTGGCGTAGATGACCCGGCCGCGCTCCGGCTCCCAGATGCCGTACCAGACACTGACGAACATGTCGCCGCGCGTCTCGTTCAGGAGGAGGTTGTTGAGGCGCGCCAGCGTCCCAGCCGGGCTGGGGTCGGCGGTGGCGATGCTGCGCAGAAGGGTGCGGGTCAACGCCATGTAGAGCGCCGCCGGAACGCCTTTGTCGGAAACGTCGGCGATGGCCAATCCCCAGCGGGCTCCTGACGGCCCTGACGGCAGGCGGATGAAGTCGTAGAAGTCTCCGCCGACGCTGCGCGCCGCGCGCCAGTACGCGCCAACCTTCCAGCCGTCGTGTTCCGGTGGTCCGCCGGGCAGGAAGCTCTGCTGGATCGCGCGGGCGGTCTCCAGTTCCCGTTCCAGAGAAAGTCGGACGGCGGCCTGCTCGACCAGCGCGGCGTTCTCCAGCCGGAGCGAGATTTGACGGGCAATACCGGCGATTAGCGATCGGCGGCGGGGTTCGATCTCTTCCCCCTCCAGCAGCAGCAGGCCGAGCAGGCGAGTTCCATCGGTGAGAATACTGCCCTGGGCGCGCGCCGAGCCCGTCGCCGCGGCGACCACCGGAGGCAGCCTCAAGGCTATTGGCTCCTGATCGGAGGGTGGGGTGCCTAGCTGGAACGACTCCGGCGAAAAGAGCTCTTCCGTCAGGGCATCCATGGCGAAGCGGCGAAGGCCGGCGCCCGTCCGGACGACCAGCGCGCCGCTCACCGGGTCGATCGTTAGGAGGAGCGTCCAACCGGCTCCGGCAAGAAGCGTGGTCAGGTGAAGCACGGCCTGCAATGCAACCGTCACGTCCCCGGGCTGTGCAGCGTGACGCGCCACCTCCAGCAGAACGGTTGTAAACCAGGCCTCTTCCTGCTGCTGGTTGTAATTGGCTGCCTCGAGGAACGCCAGCGCCAGTTGATTGGAGACGACCTCGATCAACCGTCGATCGGCACGGCGGAATCGCTCGTTTCGACGGCTCACATACAGCACACCCAGGACTCGGTCCTGGACGCGCAAAGGGCAGACGCATTCCCACGTCAGGTGCGGCGAACTCGAAGGGGCCCCGCCCGATTCGCGTGAGCGAGAGATCAAGGCCCTGGACGCCGCCGCTTCCTGGACGATGGATCGAATCGCGGCTTGCTCCAACGATCGAGTGTCGGGCCGGCCGGAGGTGGCCATGGCTGTCGTCTGGTCCCCGGACAACTCGAAGACCGCGACCATGCCCGCCTCCAGTTGGCGTTGGATGCGTGAGGCGACATCGGGGAGCACATCCGACAACGGTTGGAGCGGGGTCAGCAGGGCTGCCACCTCTTCCACAAGGGCGATCTGCCGGTCGCGCGAACGGACTTGTCCCCGCCAGGTCATGGCCGCCAGGCTCGAGGCGACGCTGCCGGCGAGGGCGCGCATCAGAAGGAGCTCGCGCCGCCGAAAGGCGCCGACTCGGCGACTTTGTACGGCCATAATGCCGACCACCGTATTCTCGACGGCCAAAGGGACGAACAAGCCGGAGGCGGGCGGGTCGTCAGCGGAATAACTCGGGTAGGCCGGCAGGTTTCCGGCGCGACGGAAATCGGTGACCAGCAGGGGTTCGCCGGTCCGCCGGACGTACCCGACCAGGCCTTCGTGTTCCGCGTCGAGCTGAAACTCGCGGTTGTGGACCCGGCTCCCATCACGAACCCAGATCAGAGTTCGATATAGGTCGCCCTGAAACATGCCGAGCTGGAAGAAGTCGGTGGAAAGAAGCCGCGCGCAATGGACGTAGGCCGCCTCGGCAATCTCCGCCGGGTCGTCGGCGGCGGCGAACACGGCCTGGGCGATCGCGGCCAGGGTTTGCAGTTCGGCCTCACGCCGACGCTCGAGACGGGCCAGCAGAACGATGACCCCGAAGGCCGCCAGCAAGACAAGTAAGGCGAGCAGCGCCGTGGCCGTTGGGCTGAGCGGCGCCCGGAGCGCCGCGCCCGCACCCGAAATGATCCCGCTCAAGGCCGCCTCAAGCGCCGGTGAAGGGGCGGTTCTTTGTCAATCGCAGGATGTTCTGATGGCCGCGGCGCTCGTAATGAATGACGTCCATCACCCCGCGAATCATGCGGAGCCCGCGGCCTCCGACCGGGGGGTCGGAATGCAGAGGCGTCGGAGACAAAGGGTGTGTAGAGGGATCGAAGGCCGGTGCGCGGTCAGCGATTTCGACGGTCAGTTCGCCCGGGCGGGCCTGTGTCGAAACACGGATCTCGCCAGCGCCCTCCCTCCGATAGCCGTGTTGGATGATGTTTTCAATGGCCTCACAGACGGCAAGCTGGCAGGCGTGACTCGTCCGGTCGTCGAATCCGCTCTGGGTAGCGGCTTCGCTGACGAAGGCGCACATCTCGGGTATGCGGGTCCGATCGGAGGGAAAGATCGCGCGCCGGGTCGCCGGAAGGCCTTCATGGAATGTGTGCCGCGGAGACCGCCGCCTTTGTCCCCGGCCTTTGGAGGAGGGTGGCGGGGAGGCTCCGCGGCTTCCCCTTTTTCCTTTGGACGAGGGCCGCGGGGGGGCCCCGGGGCCTTCCCCTTTTCCTTTGGACGAGGGCCGCGGGGAGGTCCCGTGGCCTTCCCCTCTTCCTTTGGACGAGGGCCGCGAGGAGGCCCCGTGGCCTTCCTCTTTTCCTTTGGACGAGGGCCGCGGGGAGGCCCCGTGGCCTTCCCCTTTTCCTTTGGACGAGGGCCGCGGGGAGGGACGACTAGAACGAGGTAACAGCTGTTTCGCGGTCCCCATACGACTTGAACAGGACGTCGAGGCCAGCCAGGTCGATGGCGTCTGCCGCCCTCTGGGATAGCGCGGCGAGCCGCAAGTCACCACCGGATTTGCGCACCGCTTTCAGCGTGGTGACGAGCACCCTCAGCCCGGAAGAAGACAGAAACTCGACGCCGGACAGGTCCAGCACGAAATTCGTCTTACCCTCCTCCATCAGGTGCTGGAGGGCTACCTCCAAGTCCCCTGCGGAGGCGGAGTCGACCCGTCCGGTGACGGTCACGACGGTCACCCGCTGATAGACATGTGTCTGGATCTCCACGGCTTCCCCTTCCCTTCCTGTCAGACTGATCGGTCGACGACGTAATGGGCGAGCTGGCGCAGCCCGGCGCGCTCCGGCCCGTCCGGCATGCCTTCCAGTTGGGTCTCGCCGGCGGCGATGGCGTTGCGCGCCTCCGACAGGGCGCGCTCGACGGCGTCCGAAGTCCGGATCGCTCCGACCAGGTCATTGAGCTCCGCCACCGACAGGCTCCCGGCGAGGATGGCTTCCGCCAGCGACGCTCCCTCGGGCCGCCCGTCGAGGTACAAGAGAGTCGGCAAGGTTAACAGGCCGTGGCGGAGATCGCTGCCCAGGGGTTTGCCCACTTGCGCTTCATCTCCGGCGAAGTCCAGCACGTCGTCGACGATCTGAAAGGCGATCCCTGTCTGGTAACCGAAACGCCGCATGGCTTCGATGATTTCCTGGTTGGCCTGGCGCAAGATGGCGGAGCCCATCGTAGCCAGCTCGAAGAGAGAAGCGGTCTTGGCGTAAATCCGATCGAAGTAATCCTGCCGGTCGTCGCCGGATTGCTCCCGGAACAGCTGGATGATCTCGCCGTTGACGATCGTCATCAGCGTCCGGGCGAAATGCTCCATCAAGGGTAGGGAGCCGATGCTGGCCGCCAGATGCGCAGCGCGGGCAAAGATGTAGTCGCCCGTGAGGACGGTGGCGCCGGGAGTGAGATTGGCGTTCAGCGTCGGCAGGCCGCGGCGCATGAGGGAGCCGTCGATCAGGTCGTCGTGGACGAGCGTGGCGGTGTGCAGCATCTCAATCGCCGCCGCCAGCCCGATCGCCTTGTCTTCATCGGTGCCGAGCATGCGCGCCGTGAGCAGGGTCAGAGTCGGCCGAAGGCGCTTGCCGCCGGAGGCCAGCAGATGGTCGATCGCCAGACTGAGTTGTGGGTGATGACGGTCTGGCGCAGACCGCATGCGGGCTTCCACCAGAGGGATCTGGCTGCGGACGAGGTCAAAGAAGGTGGCGGTTGTCGGTTTCATAGTCCCAATGGAAGAGGGCCGCGGCGTTCTCCCAGGCGAGCCGCCGCGTCTCGGCCGGTTCGCTTTCCCAGATCTCGGACAGCGTCGCCGCGATGAGCGCCACCCGGGCAGGCTCGTTGCGCCGGCCGCGGTACGGG
Organism: Anaerolineales bacterium; assembly: GCA_035281845.1. Classification (GTDB taxonomy): domain Bacteria; phylum Chloroflexota; class Anaerolineae; order Anaerolineales; family E44-bin32; genus DATEVL01. The sequence goes on from DATEVL010000150.1 coordinate 75,320, forward strand.
TGGGGGGTGAGATAGGGAGAGTCGGTTTCCAGCAGCACACGCCCCCGCGGCAGTCCGCGCGTTACTTCCCGCCGGTCGCCTGCGTTGGGAAAGGTGATGGGACCGCCCACTCCCAAGTAGAAACCGGAGGCGGTGGCGGCCGCCGCTGCGCCGGCGTCGCTGGAGAAAGCGTGGAGCACGCCTGGATTGTCGCGCTCGGCGGCCCACGCTACCAGGCGCTCCATCAAGTCGGTCGTCGCCAGGCGATCATGGACCACCACCGGCCGGCCGACCTCCTCGGCCAGGCCCAACTGATCTTCGAATGCCTGAAGCTGAACCGGGCGCGGGCTCAGATCGCGGTAGTAGTCGAGCCCGATCTCACCGATGGCAACCACCCGCCGCGATTCGGCGAGCTGGCGCAGACTTCGCCGCGTCGCCGGATTGTAGGTGCCGGCGTGATGAGGATGGACTCCGACGGCGGCGAAGACGTCTTTGTGGTCTTCGGCCAGCTCGACGGCGCGGCGGCTGGTTTCGAGGTCGATTCCCGGGACGAGGATCCGCTCGACTCCCTCCTGTCGAGCCCGTTCCAACACCTCGGGCAGGTCTGGGTCGAAGGCCGGCAGGCAGAGGTGGCAGTGCGTGTCAGCGAGCGGCGGCAGATCGTTCATGACCCCAGGGCCAGCATCGCCAGGCCATCTTGCAGGATGGGTTGAACGCGGGTTGGGTCGGTTGTCTCGCAGTAGACCCGTACCAAAGGCTCCGTTCCGGAGAATCGGATCAGCAGCCAGCCGCCGTCTTCCAAACCGAACTTGAACCCGTCGAAAGTGTTGATGCCCGTCACGCGCAGCCCCCCGATTCGTTCCGGGTGCTGGCGGCGGACGCGGGCCTCGCCTTCGAGGCGCGCCTCTGGCGCGAGCCGGTGATCGATGCGCTCGTAGTAGTGCTCGCCGACCACGTCGAAGAGCTCGCGGACGAGCTCGGCCGGTCTCTTCCCGCGGCGGACCATCAGATCCAGCAGGTACAGCCCGGCCAGAATCCCGTCTCGTTCGGGGACATGGCCGCGGAAGGCGTAACCACCCGACTCCTCACCTCCGAGCAGGGCGTCGACCTCGATCATCTTGGGCGCGACGTATTTGAATCCGACACCGGTCTCGTAGACCGGAACCCCGTAGCGCTCGCCGAGCTTGTCGAGCATAGAGGTCGTGGAGAGAGTCTTGACGATCGGCCCTCGCTCGCCGCGGACTTCGAGGAAGGCGTAGGCCAGCAAAGCGTACACCCGCAGCTGGTCGACAAAGGTTCCGTGCTCGTCACCCAGGCCGATCCGGTCTGCGTCGCCGTCGGTGATCAGGACCACGTCGGCCGACTGCCGCCGGGCAAAGGCCAGGCCGGCGTCGATGTTCGGCGGGATCGGTTCAGGCCGGGCCATCTCGGGAAAGATCGGATTTCGATCGGAGTGGACCTCGAGCACCCGGGTGGGCCCACCGCCGAGCAGCCGGGCGATCCAGCCGGCGCCGTTGCCCCACATCGAATCGACGACGATCAGCAGGCCTGCGTCGCGCAGCGGCCGAACATCGACCAGGCGTTCCAACTGTGCCTGGTAGGCCGGCGCGGCGTCGAAGATTTCGAGGTGCCCGGCGGTCCGGGCCTGCTCGAGGGACTCCCGCGGCACGGACGAGTCGTCTGGCGGGATGGCAGCCTCGATTGCCTGCAAACCTTCCGGGGCGATGGCGCCGCCGGAGGCATCCCGCACCTTGAACCCATTGTCGCTGGAGGGATTGTGCGAAGCCGTGATGTTGACCGCTCCGGCGGCGCCATGGTGGCGGACGGCGTAAGCGATCGCCGGCGTGGGGGTTGCCTCGTCCGTCAGGAGGACATGGAAACCGGCTCCGGCCAGCACCTCCGCCGCCGCGGCGGCGAAGTGCTCGGATCCGAATCGACGATCGTAGCCGACGATGACCGGGACACCATCGCCGGCCTCCCGCCTGAGGTAGGAGGCAAAGCCGTAGGTGCAACGCCGCACAGCGGCGAACGTGTAATCGTCGGCGATTCGGCCGCGCCATCCATCCGTGCCGAATCGGATCGGTCCGTCGTGCATCCGGCCTCCAAAGGCCTGGTGAAAGTGCCAGACAACAATCCGGCCAGGGCGTTCGCATCCTGGCCGTCGGGACCGAAGGCGCACCCGGGCGCGCTCCGGCGGTGCGAGAATATCGTTAGGGCCTTCAGGGATGGCTCCGGACGACGTCGCGGCCCGCTCAAACCGCCCCGGTGGACGGATTATACCCTAGTGGCCAGTGATCAGTGATTGGTGGCAGGGTGTCGGGGGCCCAAGAGGCGGACATGTGTTTGCGCCGACGCTCCGCGAAGCGATGAAAAGGAAGGAGCGCGGAGGAACGGCCGCCGAAGCGCTGGCCGCGACCCAGATGCGTGTCCCCCGAGGGCAGGGCGCCAAGGGCGACGGAGCGGGGCCGAATCCAGAATCGAGGTTTGGGGGAAGGCGGCCATGTGGTAGAATACATCCGTTGCCACGCCGTATCATGCAGATGCGGCGTCCTCGACAGGACGCCGATGCGGCGTGCTTTCCGCTCCCCGCCGGGACCGCCAGGCGACGGTCGGGGGGCAATCCCGAGGAGAGGGGCGTGTCCCTGATGCGCAACTATGAAGTCGCCTATATAGCCGATCCCGATTTGGACGAACAGGCCTTGGCGGCGCTGGACGAGCGCGTCGCCGGCTGGATCACGGGTGCAGGTGGCAGCACCCTTCAGGTCGACCGTTGGGGCAAGCGGCGGATGGCCTACCCGATCAAGAAGCGCCTCGACGGTGTCTACGTCTTCATCCAGGCGTCCCTGCCGCCCAGTGCGACTCTCGAAGTCGAACGCGAATTGCGGCTGCAGGAGAGTATCTTGCGTTTCATGATCACGGCGCAGTCCCCGGCCTGAGGTAGGCCGGAGCGAACGAGGAACAGCAACCATGAGCCGAGGACTCAACCGGGTCATGCTGATCGGCCACTTGGGCCGCGATCCGGAGATGCGCACGACACCCTCCGGCCGCCCGGTGACGAGTTTCAGCCTGGCAACGACCCGCTCGTGGCACACAACCGACGGCGAGCGCCACGAAGAGACCGAATGGTTCCACGTCGTCGCCTGGGGCACCCTGGCCGAAATCTGCCAGCAGCATTTACACAAGGGTCAGCGGGTCTTCATCGAGGGGCGGCTGCAGGGTCGTCGCTGGGAGGACGCCGAAGGTCAGAAGCATCAATCCGTCGAGATCGTGGCGCGCGAGATGATCATGCTGGGAGATCAGCATGGGGTCTCCGGAGCCCTCTCGAGCGCTGTCGGAGAAGAAGAACTCGAGTCCGAATAGAAGGTTCCGGCGCGTCGGCACCGACGGCGTCGAAAGGGAGGAAGCGTTGGTCGAACAAGACGATCGTGAGCCCGGTGGATCTGGAGACGAGCGCGGCGAGGCGGGCGGGCGCCGGCGTTTTATCCGGCGGGTCCGCGTCTGTCAGTTCTGCGCCGATCAAACCAAGTTCATCGATCACAAGCAGGTCGATCTTCTCAAGCGCAACACCGCCGAGAACGGGCGGATCCGGTCACGGCGGGAGACGGGCACCTGCGCCCGCCACCAGCGGATGCTGGCCACCGCGGTCAAGCGCGCCCGACATCTGGCTTTGATTCCCTTCCGCGCCGAGCGCGCACGCTAGCCCCGGTCCGCCGCCGTTTCGTCCGATGCCCCGAGAGAAGGCGCCGCCTCCTCGACCATCGCGCAAGCACCTGGCGCTGGCGCAGCGCGAGCGCCGGATGTCGCGCATCATGGTGCTGGGTGTCGGCCTTGTCCTGGCGTCCGTGGTCTTGCTGGTGGGGGCGGGCATCGCCCAGGAGAAGTACTTCAAGCCTCGCCGGCCGGCGGTGACCGTGAACGGAGAGGCGATCACCCGGGATGAGCTCGGGGCGCGAACCAGCCTGGCCCAGGCGGATCTCTTGCAGCAGCGACAGTCGGCGGAGAGCATGCTGTCGTTCTTCGCCGACAGCCCGGAGGCCCAACAATCGCTGCAGCAGCAGATCGCCCAGATCAATGCCCAGATCAACGACCCGGGTTTGCTGGCAGGACAAGTGATGCAGACTCTGATCCAGGCCCGCCTGGTCCGCCAGGAGGCCGAACGTCTTGGGATCACGGTGACGGAGGAAGAACTCGATCGCGCCGTCATGGCGGCGTACGGCTTCTTCCCCGGCGGAACGCCGACGCCTCTACCTACGGCGACCATCGACGCCACACGGTTGGCACAATCGACCCCGACGTCCCGGCCCTCCCCGTCGCCGACGACGCTGGTCACCGCGACCACCGTCCCGCCGACGGCGACGACCGGGCCCAGCTCGACGCCTCTACCAACCCCGACGGCTTACAGCCGGGAAGCCTTCGAGGCCAATTACCAAAGCACGCTATCCGACCTCAAAGCTAATCTCGGCGTCGGCGAGTCGACCTTCCGCGACCGCTTTGCCGAGACGCTCTACCACGAGCGCCTTCTGGCTAATTTCCAGGCCGAAGTGCCTCGCTCGGAAGAACAGGTGTGGGCCAAGCACATCCTGGTTCCCAGCGAGGCGACTGCCAACGCACTGCAAAGCCGTCTTCGGCAAGGCGAAGACTGGAACGCGCTGGCGGGGTCGTATTCGCTGGACACTTCGAACAAGGACATCGGCGGCGATTTGGGGTGGTTCGGGCGGCGGGTCATGATCGACGCCTTCGAGCAGGCCGCCTTCGACGGCCAGGTGGGGCAGATCGTGGGGCCGGTGCAGACGGCCTTTGGCTGGCACTTGATCACGATCCTCGACCGCCGCGAACGAAACCTCGACCAGGCCGGGATCGAGGCGGCGGCCCAAAGGGCCTACTCCGACTGGCTGGCGAACGCGATTCAAACAGCCGAACTGGTGTATGACCCCGAGCTCGTGCCCCCGACGGCGACCCCGGACCTTACCCTTGTCCCGCAGGACGAGGAAAGGGCTCCCACGGCAACACCAGCACCCCCGACGGTGACCTCGTAGTCTCTACCCAACGTCTCATCGTTCCATCCACCGATCCCGGCAACGTCAACAGAGCCCTCCGTCCTGATACCGTCGCCGGCAGCCGAGAGAAGACCCCCTCGATGATCGGGACAGGGGAGGGATCCTCGGTTCCCCTCACAGGCGCGAGGATCAAGGCGGCGAATTTCCTTCCCAGGGGCAAGGGGGGTGGGGCATTACATGCCCGCCCCCCTTGCCACCTCGAACCCCCCAGCCCCCCACCCCACCCACGAAAGCGGCGGTTGAGTGCTGCAAGATGTTCGATGAGGCGAACCGCCGGCTTTCGCTGCCTCGAGGTGGCCGTTGGAGGCTGAGGCGGACTCAGTGTCGCGGGGGCGGCCGATTCGAGGCAGGTATTGGAGGGCCATCAACGGCCGCTCACCTGCACCGCACCTGCGGTGCGCCGCAGGTGCAGGTGTTGAGGGGGAGGGGGGAG
>DATEVL010000151.1:0-20377 GCA_035281845.1 Anaerolineales bacterium
GGCTCCGGGTCGACTTGCGACGAGTCGACCCGGTCGTCGTCGCTGGCCGGGTCGGCGGGGTTTGCAGCGACGGGGTCGTCGTCCTCGACTACTGGGGGAAGGCTGTTTCCCTCCCCTGGGAAACACTAAACCCTGTCGGTCCGTCCGGCGAGGCGCTCTCAGCCTTCGACACGGCCATGCTTCTGCACCATCTCCGGTGGAGCGATGGTTCCGCGCCCGCCGGGCAATGGATCAGCTTCCGCGAGCTGCCGGGAGGAGAGTTCTATCACCAGGCGTACCTGGGATACACCGGCCGCCGGCTGGCCGAGGCCTTTGGCGGCCGACCCGACGCCTTCGACGCGAGCTCGGCGTCTGTGTCCGGCGAGCGTCTCCATGGGCCAGCGCCCCATACGTGGCGCTTTGCACCGCTTCCTCGAATCCCCTTGGCGGCCTGCTTGTGGCCGGGGGACGACGAACTACCGGCGCAGGCATCCGTCCTGTTCGATGCCCACGCCGGCCACCACTTGCCGGTAGATGGATTGGCCCTGCTCGGAGCGGGGCTCACGGGGCGCCTGTTGCACACCCCCGGCCGAAGTTGAGCAGAGCTTCTGACCTATCCTGCCTGCGCCACCGCCACAGCCGCTTCGGCCCGCTCGGCCTCGGTCGCCGGCGCGGCAGCCGTCAGGAAACCGGCATACATCAAGACGGCCGCGATGAGTTCGCCCAGATAGAGGTAGCCTCCCACGCCCAGACGCGTGGCTGCACTGGCAAAGCCGATCGATAACGCCCCAGCGGCGATCATCACGTTGCCGATCACGCGGTTCAGCAGGACCCGTTTCCTCAGAAAGAGCGAGGCCGACCACAAGGCGCCGCCGACGAGTGTGATCAACCCATAGATGTTGAAGAACGGCGTCGTGAGGCGCACCGTCGCCCCTTGAGAGATCGGCGGCATGATCGTGCGGTACTGCTCGCTGATCGCCAGGGAGGCAGTGAACCCGGAGGGATTGAGGAGCGGCATGACGCGCAGCATGAGGAGAGCAGCCGCGATACTTCCCACGATCAGTACGGCGGTCAGAACGTGAACCCATCGGCGCCGCACCAGGAGGTGCAGGGTTCCGTGACCGATCCAGGCTGCGTTCAAAGCCGCCCCGAAGAGGTACCAAGCGAAGAAGACGGCCGCGCTCCAGCCGAAGAGAGCGAAGGAGGCTTCGGCCAGGCTCCCAGCCGTAAACATGGCCAGCCCGATGCCCCAGTAAAGAAAGTGAAGTTTGCGACGCGCAACATAGCGTTGGAGGACAGATACCGTGAAGACGATCATGACCACGCTGGAGACAAAGGGCAGGATCAACTGCAACGACATCGGAACCACCTCCTGGTTTGAATAGACCGAGGGCTGGCCTGCCGTCGGCGAGTTTATTGCCAGGGAATCAATTGAAGGAGCACCCCTAGGGCAAGCACAATCAAGGCAATGGTCAGGGCCGCCATCGCCACCAAGGCGACGGGGAGGATCCAGCGACGCAGGGGCGAATCGTCCGAGAATCGGCTCGATCTGCGCCGGGCCCCCTCCTCCTCAGCCTTGCCGCGAATCCCACCCTCCTTCCGGAGGCGGGCGATGCACCCTCCGCCCATCCCCGGGCTGAACCTAGTGCCGCTGGATAAGTGGACCGTTAGGATCTGATTAGAGTCAGGAGAGAGGCCGCGGTGGCCTCGCTGCGGGCCACGGCGCGCGATAGGCGCGGCCGCGCAGGGGCGCGTAGTATACTGAGCCCATCAGTTGGGCCGTCGCTTTCGAAGGCACCACCCTCCCCTCGCGGGACCCCAGTCGATGTCCAAGCTCACGTCCTTGCAGAGCGCCATCGCCGACCACGTCCACGACGGCGACCTGATCTACGCCGCCGGCTTCACGCACTTGATCCCCTTCGCCGCCGGCCACGAGATCATCCGCCAGGGGAGGCGCGACCTCACCTTGGCCCGCGCCACACCCGACTTGATCTATGACCAGATGGTCGCCGCCGGCTGTGCCCGCAAGATCATCTTTTCCTACTCGGGGAACCCGGGCATCGGCTCGCTGCGCCTGCTGCGCTCGGCGATGGAGAACGGCACCCTCGAGTGGGAAGAGTATTCGCACTTCGCCATGATCACTCGTCTGACCGCCGGCGCCTCCGGCCTGCCCTTCCTGCCGATGAACCCGACCGGCGTCTCCGATCTGGCGGACGTCAACCCCAACTACCGCAGCGTCGTCGATCCCTACTCCGGCGCGACCCTCATCACCGTGCCGGCCCTCCATCCGGACGTTGCCATCGTCCACGTCCAGCGCGCCGACGCCGAGGGGAATTGCCACCTGTGGGGAATCCTCGGCGAACAGAAGGAAGCCGCCTTCGCCTCAGCCCGAGTGATCGTGACCGCCGAAGAGATCGTCGACGGCGAGGTGATCCGCTCCGACCCCAACCGGACGATCATCCCGTCGCTCGTCGTCGACGCCGTCTGTCACGTGCCGTACTGCGCCCACCCTTCCTATACGCAGGGCTACTACGATCGCGACAACGCCTTCTACCTCGAGTGGGATCGAATCTCGTCGGATCCGGGGCGGGTGCGAGCCTGGCTCGACGAGTGGGTATTTGGAGTCGCCGATCGCGCCGCCTACTGGGAGAAGCTCGGCGAGGGGATCCACCAGCGCCTGCGCGTCGAACCGCGCTGGAGCGAGCCCGTGAATTACGGCCGCTACTAAGGCCGCCGAGACCTGCGAAGCCCCGCGTGCTCCTCGATTCGTCGCGCGCCCTTCCGCTCCTTGCCACGCTCTTCGGGCCGGACGCGGCCGATCTGCTCCCCCGACTGGAGTCTCTCGCACAACGTCATCGAGCACTCCTGCGCCGGATGGCCGACCCGGGTCCGTGGACTCAGGCCGACGTATTCCTGATCACCTATCCTGACCAGGTCCTCTCTCCCGGACAACCCCCGCTCCAGGTGCTGTCGGAGTTCTGCCATGTCCACATGAAGCAGAGCATCGGCGGATTGCATCTTCTCCCGTTCTTCCCCTCCTCCTCCGACGACGGCTTCGCCGTGATGGACCATCGGCTGGTCGATCCGAAGCTGGGTAGCTGGCAAGACATCCACAACCTGGTCGACGATTTCCAGTTGATGGTCGACCTAGTGCTCAACCATGCCTCGGCCCAGGGGGCCTGGTTCCAGGCTTTCGGCCAAGGCAGCTCTCCCTACGAGTCATTCTTCCTGGTGCCGGATCTCGACGCCGATTGGTCGAAAGTCGTCCGACCGCGCGCCTCGCCGCTCTTCACTCCTTTCGAGAGCCACGCCGGTTCCCTGCAGGTTTGGACCACATTCGGGCCGGACCAGGTGGACTTCGACTATCGCCGACCGGAAGTCTTGCTGGAGATGCTGGACGTCTTACTCGATTATGTCGCTCACGGAGCGAAGGCTATCCGGCTCGACGCCGTTGCCTACGTCACAAAACAGGCCGGCACGACCTGCATCCACCTGCCCCAGACGCATGCGCTGGTGAAGCTGTTCCGGCTGGTCCTCCGGGCCGCCGCCCCCTGGGTTCGACTGATTACCGAGACGAACGTCCCCCATGCCGACAACGTCGCCTACTTCGGCGAAGGTGATGAGGCCAATCTGGTCTACCAGTTTGCGCTTCCACCGCTCGTCTTGCACACCCTGACGACCGGGGACGCCGGCCCCCTCTCCAAATGGGCCGCCGTCCTGGAGCCGCCGGCAGGCGAGGCGACTTTCTTCAACTTCCTCGCCTCCCACGACGGGATCGGATTGAACGGCGCCCACGGCTTCCTGTCCGCGGACCAGACTCGTTTGTTGGTCGAGCGGGCCGAGCACTGCGGCGCCGTTTCCTACCGCAGCGACCCGCAAGCCGGGCTGCGGCCGTATGAGTTGAACGTGAACCTGCTCGACTTCCTCGCAGACTCGCCACCGGAGTCCCCTCTGCCGAAGGAGGCGGTACCACGGTTCCTCACGGCTCATGCCATCCTGCTCGCCCTTGCCGGCGTTCCGGCTGTCTACTTCCATAGCCTGGTCGGCTCTCGCGGCGACGCGGCGGGCGTCCAACGGACCGGGCTCCTGCGGTCGATCAACCGCCAAAAGCTGGAACGGGCTGGGCTGGAGGCGGATCTGGCCCGCCATGGCAATCTGCGCCAGACGATCTTCGATGGCTTGGGACGTCTGCTCCGCGCTCGCCGCGCCTTGCCGGCCCTCCACCCCATGGCACAGCAAGACGTCCTCCGGGATCTACCCGCCAATGTCTTCGGGTTGGAGCGTACATCGATCGACCGGAAGCAGAGACTGCTGTGCTTGCACGAGGTCGCCGGCCGCGGGGCTACCTTCAATGTGGCACGGAGCGGCCGATCTGGTCGAGACGCCCTGAACGGCGGGACTCTCCCCCTGGCTGAAATGTCGCTTGGGCCCTACCAGGCGCGCTGGATCGAGGTGGTACCCTAGGAGGGCGATGAAGGTCGGCTTGCTGCACTACACCGGGCCGCCGGTCGTCGGCGGAGTCGAGCAGACGCTCGCCTACCATGCGCGTCACCTGGCCGCCGCCGGCCACGAGCCCGTGCTGATCGTCGGCGCCGGCCGGCTCTCCGAACCAGACATCGAGCTTCGGGTGCTGCCCCGCCTGCAAACCCGCCACAGCGAGGTGATGGCAGTCAAGGCCGAGCTCGACCGCGGCGCGGTCAGCCCTCGCTTTCAAACCCTCAGCAGCGAACTCCGCCAGGAGGTCGAGGCGGCGACGCGCGACCTCCAGGTTTTGATCGTTCACAATGCGCTCAGCCTGCACAAGAATCTCCCGCTGACCGCCGCTCTTTGGGATCTGCATCGCGCTGCCACCTGGCCGCGCCTGATCGGCTGGCACCACGACCTGGCCTGGGAACGCGGCGACTACGCCGCCGAACTTCATCCCGGTGAGCCGTGGGAGCTCCTGCGCCTCGCGTGGCCGGGCGTCATTCAGGTAGCCGTGTCCGAATGGCAACGGCAGCAGCTGGCCGAACTCACTCAGACCTCGCTCGATTCGATCGCCGTCATCCCTCCGGGAGTCGAGCCCGCTGGCTTCCTGCGCTGGAGCCAAACAACCCGCAACCTCCATTTGACCCTGGGACTCGACCGCGCCGATCTTGTGCTGCTCTTCCCGTCACGCGTCACACGACGTAAGAATATCGAGCAGGCTATCTCGATCACGGCCGCGCTGGCGGAGCTTTCCGGCCTCGATGTGCGGCTCATCGTGACCGGCCCTCCCGGGCCGCACAATCCAGCGAACGATGATTACCTGCGCGAACTGGGCGAGCTATGTCGCACACTTGGGGTGGAAGAGAGGGTCCACTTTCTTCATCGGCTCGATCCGGAAGCGGGCGGCCTGGACGAGGTGACGGTGGCGGAGTTGTTCACCTCGGCCGACGCGCTGCTACTCACGAGTCGCGCCGAAGGATTCGGCATTCCAGTCCTCGAGGCTGGCCTGGCCCGGCTCCCGGTGTTCTGCACCGAGATCCCGCCCTTTCGAGAGAGCGGCTGGGAGGATGTGACCTACCTGGCCCTCGAAGAGTCGCCGGAGCAAGCCGCACAGAGAATCCTTACAGCCCTCGAGGCCAATGCGCACCATCGCCTGAGACGCAGGGTCCTGCGCCATTTCACCTGGGAACGCCTGGTACGCGAGCGGCTTCTGCCCTTGCTAGAAGCCGGCCCCCATGTCTGATAGGGTGAGTCGCGTTCGCCGAACCGAGTTCCCGTCTTTTCGTCGTGTCGTCGTCCCCGTCATCCACGGATGCGATTCTCCGGCGGCGCTAGAACTCGCCCAGGCGTTGGCTCCGGAGGTTGTCTTGCTGGGGATGGTACGGGTCGGAGCAGACGAAGTCTTGAGTGCCGGTGCCGCCCGGGCCAGCGACGTGCGTCGAACGCTCCGCCAAATCGTCACCGAAGCGGACGGTCGCACCCGCGCGCGGGCACGGGTGCGCGTCTCGGAGACGCCGTGGCCGGACTTGCAGCATGTCCTGGTCACCGAAAACTCGGACCTGCTCGTCCTGGAATGGCCGACCCACCTCCAGGCCATGGCGTTGGAGGTCGATGAGATCCTGGCCACGTCGCCGTGCGCCACCGCCATCGTTCACGGCCCCTTGCCGAGCCCGATGCGCCGGGTTTTGGTCCCTGTCCGGGGCGGCCCCTACGCCGAGCTGGCGTTGCGCATCGGATTGCGACTTACACCGTCCCAGCTCACGGTCTTGCATCTGACGTCGGCCGACCCGAGGCAGCCGGCGGAACAGCGAGATGCCCCGTTCCTCGGTTTGCAGCGCGTCCTGCGCCGCCTGCCCGAAGTGGACCTCCAATCGCGAGCCACCGGCGACCCCGCTCAGACGATTCTCGATGCGGTCCAGGGTTACGATGCCGTCGTCCTGGGGACGAGTGCCCGGGCCGACGATCATCGGCCCACCCTGGGAGTCGTCGCCAGCCGGCTGCTGCAAGAGAGCCCGGTCGCGGTGATCGCCGTGCGGACGCCGCGTCCGCCCCCCGCCTCGCCGAGCGACGAGACGGCGGGGGTCGAAGCGATTTCGATCCTGGTCGACAAGTGGTTCGCCGAGAACACCTACCAGGCCGACGAATTCTCGGATCTACAGCTCCTGCTCCAGCTCAAGCATCAACAGGGCCTGACGATCAGTCTGGCGCTTCCGGCTCTCAACGAAGAAGAGACCGTCGGCCGCGTCATCCGCACCGCCCGGCGGGCGTTGCAGCAGCGCCTCCCCCTGCTCGACGAGATCGTCCTGATCGATTCCGACTCCACCGACCGCACGCGGGAGATCGCCGAGCGCCTGGGGGTTCCGGTCTACATCCACCAGAAGACCCTGCCCGAGCTTGGCCCTCGCCTCGGAAAAGGCGAGGCCTTGTGGAAGAGCCTCTTCGTCACCCAGGGCGACCTGGTGGTGTGGATCGACACCGACATCGTCAACATCCACCCGCGCTTCGTATACGGCCTCCTTGGCCCCCTGTTGCTCGACCGGCGGGTCCAGTTCGTCAAGGGGTTCTACCGTCGCCCGCTGCGCGTCGGCGGCCGCACCCAGGCCGGGGGCGGCGGCCGCGTCACCGAGCTGACGGCCCGGCCGCTGCTCAACCTCTTCTACCCCGAGCTCTCTGGGGTCATCCAACCGCTCTCCGGCGAGTACGCCGGCCGGCGCTCGGCGCTCGAGCAACTCCCATTCTTCTCGGGCTACGGGGTCGAGACCGGGCTGCTGATCGACGTCTTCGAGCGCTTCGGATTGGCGGCCGTCGCCCAGGTCGATTTGCTCGAACGGATCCACCACAACCAGCCGCTGGAAGCGCTGAGTAAAATGTCGTTCGCCATCATCCAGGCCGTCATCAGCCGGCTCGAACGCCGCTACGGTCCGGCGATGCTCGACGAAGTCAACAAGAGCATGAAGCTCATCCGCTCCAGCGATGGCGGCTACTGGCTGGACGTTGAGGAGCTGATCGAGCGAGAGCGGCCACCGATGGTCACCGTCCCCGAGTACCGCTCGTCCCGGAAGGCTGCGTCGCCGCCGTGATCCGCCTGGTGCTGATCCGCCATGGCGAAACCGACTGGAACCGGGAGGGACGCTGGCAAGGCCAGACGGATGTCCCGCTCAACGCCACCGGACGGCGCCAGGCCCAAGGGGCGGCCGAGGCCATGCGCGCCGCCCCGCCCGAAGCCATCTACACCAGCGATCTGGCGCGCGCCAGGCAGACGGCCGAAGCGGTAGCCGAAGCGACCGGTGCTCCGCTCCTACTCGACCCCCGCTTACGCGAGATCGATCTTGGCGCATGGGAGGGTATGCTCGCGGACGATATCCGTAGCCATGACGGAGCTCGTGTGGACTTGTTCCTCCACGACCCGCACGCCCGCGCCGGTCTCAGGGGTGAAACGGTCGCCGAGGTCTTCCAACGGGTCACCTCGGCTCTCGACGAAATCCTCAGCCGGCATCCCGGCTGCCGGGTGGCCGTCGTCTCCCACGGCCTGGCGTTGGCTGCGCTCAAGACGCGCATCCTCGGTTTGCCTCTCGCCGCCGTCTGGGCACAAGAACCGGCGAGCGCCATTCCCGAGGAATACGATCTGGAGGCGAAATGAAGGAAGGGCGTCCCCACGTAGGCTTCGTTTCCACTCGCCTGGCCGGCACCGACGGGGTTTCCTTGGAGGCCGAGAAATGGTGCCAAACCCTCGGGGGGCTGGCCTATGAATGCTTCTTCTTCGCTGGCGAGTGCGAGGCGCCGGCCGAACGAAGCCTGGTGGTTCCGGAGGCGCATTTCACGCACCCGGAGATCGAATACCTGACGGCCGCCCTCTTCTCCGGCCCCTACCGCGCCTCCGACACTTCCCGCCAAGTCGAAAAGTTGAAGAACCACCTCAAGCAGGCCCTGCAAGACTTCGTGCTGCGCTTCGACCTGGACCTGCTGGTAGTGGAGAACGCCCTTTCGCTGCCTGTCAACATCCCGCTCGGCCTGGCGCTCACCGAGCTGATCGCCGAGACCGGCCTGCCGACCATCGCTCACCACCACGACTTCTCCTGGGAGCGCAAACGCTTTGCCGTCAACGCCGCCGGCGACTACCTCCGCACCGCGTTCCCGCCGAATCTGCCTTCGCTTCGGCATGTGGTCATCAATTCCTTCGGGGCGCGCCAGCTCGCTCTGCGCACCGGAGCCAGCGCCATCCTGGTCCCCAACGTGATGGACTTCGACTCGCCGCCACCGCAGCCGGATGAGGGCGCCGAAGACCTGCGACGAGCCTTGGGCATCTCGGACGGACATCATGTCCTGCTCCAGCCGACGCGCGTCGTCCCTCGCAAGCGCATTGAGCTGGCGCTCGAGCTGGCCCGGCGCCTGGGCGAGCCCTGTGTGCTGCTCATCTCCCACGCCTCCGGCGACGAGGGGCCCTCCTATCAAACACACTTGCAGGGCTACGCCGATCTGATCGGCGTGACGGCCGTCTTTGCCACCGACGTCATCGGCCCGTCGCGCGTCGTGCTCCCCGACGGCCGCCGCCGCTTCAGCCTGGCGGACGCCTATGCGCTGGCCCAGCTGGTGACATACCCGTCAACGGTCGAAGGCTTCGGCAATGCCTTTCTCGAGACGATCTACTATGGCCGTCCAATTGTGATCAGCACGTACGATATCTTCCGCACCGACATCCTGCCGAAAGGGTTCCGGGTGATCGGTTTCGAGGACTTCATCACCGACGAAACCGTCGAACGGGCGAGGCGCGTGATCGACAACCCAGCCCTTGGCGCCGAGATGGCAGCCCATAATTACGAGCTGGGCCGGCGCTTCTACTCCTTCGCCACCCTCGAGCGCCGGCTGTCGCTCCTGGTTCAGGATATCCTTGGGGCCGAGCCAGGCGCCGGCGCCTTCGTTTCCTTGTAGGTCCGGAGAACTCCGTGGCAGCTGCAACGCTGACTCCCGCCGAGCTGATGACCGTCAACGCCGCCCGCTTGTTGCGGGACGGCGATGTCGTCTTCGTAGGAGTCGGTCTCCCCAATCTGGCCTGCAACCTGGCCCGTCGGACACACACGCCCGGTTTGGTGATGGTCTATGAGGCCGGCGTCATCGGCGCCCAGCCGGCACGATTGCCGCTTTCCATCGGAGATCCGACGCTGGTCTCGGGCGCGCTGTCGGTGTGCTCGATGTTCGAGGTCTTCGCCTGCTACTTGCAGCGCGGTCTGGTGACGGTCGGCTTCATGGGCGGCGCGCAGATCGACCGCTTCGGCAACGTCAACGCCACGGTCATCGGCCCTTACGCCAAACCCAAAGTACGGCTTCCCGGTTCGGGAGGATCGATGGAGATCGCCGCCTGGGCCGACCGCTGCTACTACATCACCCCTCACGAGAAGCGACGCTTCCCCCCACGCGTCGACTTCCAGACCTCGGCCGGATTCCTCGGTGGCCGGCATGAGCGCCAGGCCTCCGGCCTGCGGGGCGGCGGTCCGGCGGCTGTCGTCACCGACCTCGGGATTCTCGAACCGAACGAGGAAGGCGAGCTCGTCCTGGCCGCCGTCCACCCCGGAGTCGACCCTGAGATGGCCCGAACACAGACCGGCTGGGACCTCCAAGTGGTATCGCCCCTGCGGACGACGGAGCCGCTCGCGGAGAACGAGCTGGTCTTGCTGCGACAACTCGACCCTCAGCGGATCTACCTCGATTAATTGGGCTGAGCCCGCCATGAATCCTGAGGGATCGGAGGCGTACGTCGAGGAGATTGTTGCCTGGCGGCGGGAGGAGGACGAGGCCCTTCGTCGGCGCGACGGGTGGCTCGCCTTGGCCGGTCTGCATTGGCTCGCCGAAGGAACGCAGTCTGCCGGCTCCGGGGACGGGGTCGACATTCTGCTGCCGGCGTCGGTGCCCCGTTCCCTGGGGACCTTCGAACTGCGGCACGGCCGGGCCTTCTTCCGCCGCGACCCATCCCTCCCGGCACCTCTCGATGGCGAGCCCGTCGCCGGTGAACCCCTCCGGCCCGATGTCGACATCCATCCGGACTTCCTCCGCCTGGGCGACATCACGTTGACCGTGATCGAGCGCGCCGGCCGCCTCGGTCTGCGGGTGTGGAACAACGCCCGACCCGAGCGAACGACCTTCCGCGGGAGAACCTGGTACCCGGCCGATCGCGCCTGGTCCGTCCGGGCGCGTTTCGAGCCGGCCGCCGGCAGCCGGATGATCCTTGTCCCCAATCAACTCGGGGACCTCAACGAGGAACCGCTTCTCGGCACCGCCAGCTTCACGCTCAACGGTGGCACGGGCATCTTGCAGGCTGTGCCCAACGAAGATGGGAAGTTGTGGTTCCTCTTCGCCGATGCGACGAACGGAAAGACGACCTACCCCTCCGGCCGGTTCCTAGTCGCCCGCCCAGCCGAGGACGGCCCGGTGCTGCTCGACTTCAACCGCGCCTACAACCCGCCGTGTGCCTTCACGCCCTACGCCACGTGTCCCCTCCCGCCGCAAGGCAACCACCTTCCCATGTCGATCGAAGCCGGGGAGACTTATGAACCTGGATAAGATCCGGGCCGATGTTCACCTTACCGAAACCTGAGGGGTAGATCCAATGGCCGGTGCATCCTCGCTGGAACCCTTCCTGGAGCGAATGTTTGTCTCTCTCACCGAACGGCGCTTGCGCACGGGATGGCGTCTATTGCTGCAGGGGGGCATGGCGTTCTTCCTCGCGACTTGCTGTTCTGTTCCTGTGCTCTTACTTCCCGGCGCCCTGGCCAGCGGTCCGATCTCGATGCAGGTCATGCTGGCCTCCTCCGTCGCCGGCGCGATTGGGATCACCGGAGCCACGCTGATCGCACGCCGATTCTTCGATCTGCGCACGTTCCGATCCCTCGGCTTCAACACCGATGGCCACACTCTCCCGGACCTGCTCATCGGGTTCCTGATCCCCGCGGTGCAGATGGCCCTGGTCTACTCGATCGAAGTCGCGCTCGGCTGGACCCGTTGGCAGGGCTGGGCTTGGGAGAGCGCTCAGGCCTCGGTTGTGGCTGGCGGCCTGCTGCTCAGCCTTGCCGTCTTCATCCTCGTCGGGTACCAGGAGGAGCTCCTGAGCCGCGGCTATCAGCTCCAGAACCTGATCGATGGCTCGGCACTCCGTTGGGCGCTCTTTCTGTCCTCGGTCATCTTCGCCGCACTACATGTATTCAACCCCGGGGCTGGCCCAACCGCGATCGTCGGCCTGGTTTTCGCCGGCTACTTCCTGGCCTTTGGTTGGCTCCGAACCGGAAGGCTGTGGCTGAGCATCGGGCTGCACATCGGATGGAACTTCTTCGAGGGGACGGTCTTTGGTTTTCAGGTAAGCGGACTCGATCTCTTCACCCTGATGCGCCACAGCGTGACCGGCCCGGCGTGGGCCACGGGCGGTCCGTTCGGCCCGGAAGCCGGGGCCGTGATCGTACCCTCTTACGCGCTGGGAATCCTTCTCATCATGGCTTACACCCGCCGGCGGCAACGCCCACCCGCTCTGAGCAAGACTCCCTCGCCGATTCCCCAGCCCGAAACTGCCTCTTGACAAACTAGAACATTCGTTCTATCTTGGTGGCCAGACCCACGTGGCTTTCACGGAAGGAGGTCACCATGGCCTACCCAACGAACGTTCAACACATCGGTATCCCACATGCGACCCTGTCTGGATTGGGCCGGCAGCTCAGTCGGGCGACGATCAAGAGGGGCATGCTTTTCGGTCTGATCATGCTCGCTGCCCTGGCCGCCTTCGAGACCTTCAACTACGGCACCACCGAGTTCGCGTTGGCCGATCTGCTTGGCGGTCTTCGATTCGCCGGGATCCGCTGGGCGACGATCTTGGCCCTGGCTTTCTGTGCGATGGACTTCGCCGGCTTGGCGCGTCTACTCACGCCCGGCCGCCCGAGCCAGGCGATCGAAGCCTGGTATTTGCTGGCCGCCTGGTTCGTCGCTGCCGCGATGAATGCCGTTTTGACCTGGTGGGCCGTCTCGGTGGCGCTGACGGGTCAGGCGGGTTCGGGCAACGGCGTCCTCGAACGCGCGACGCTGCTTCGCATCGTTCCTGTGTTCGTCGCCATCCTGGTCTGGCTGATCCGGGTATTGATGATCGGATCTTTCACCCTGGGTGGCAGCCGGATCTTCTCGCAAGGTGAAGGAACCCAGGCACTCTACCTGCGGCCCATCGGCCCGCGCCGAGCTCCGTCCAACACCACGCCCCCGGTCTCGCGGCAGACTCCCATCCGCCAAGACGCGGCCCGCTAGGCAATCGGCGTTCTCGACGAGCCTCGCGGGAGGCCAAAGCAAGATGACCCTCGCCTGGTTGCCTTATGGTGCTTCTCGCGGCGCCGCAAGTCGGGCCCCGAAGGGGACGTCCCTGAAGGAACCGACTGCGCGCCCTTCCCCTCCTATGCGACCGCCGGCCCTCTCCCTTCGGCCGGCGGTCGCCATTCCTGTCTCACTGCTCGCGTCCCTTCTGTTCGCCTCCGCCTGGGCCGGCGAAGCGATCGCTTCGGGATCCCCTGCCACTCCGAATCCACCGGCCACGACCGCCTCCGCGCCCGAGGCCTCCCATCCGTTCGGATTTGTCGAACCGGTCGAGACGTGGACACCGCAGGTCCATCGCTGGGCCGACGCCTACGGGCTCCCGGCTGAGCTCGTGTTCGTCGTGATGGCCCTCGAATCCTGCGGGGACCCGTCTGCCCGGTCCGGCGCAGGCGCGCTAGGTCTGTTCCAGGTCATGCCTTTCCACTTTCAGTCGGGAGAAGACCCGCTGGACCCCGAGGTCAATGCCATGCGAGGGCTATCCTACCTGCGTCGCTCTTGGGAAATCGCCGGCGGCGATGCAGGCCTGGCATTGGCGGGGTACAACGGTGGCCATGGGGTCATCACGCGCGATCCGTCGACCTGGGCGGCCGAGACTCAGCGTTACGTTCGTTGGGGAACGGGGATTCTCGCCGACCTGGTCGCCGGCCGTCGGCCCGGTCCGACGTTCCAGGCCTGGCTCGACGCCGGGGGCGAAGGCTTATGCCGCCGAGCCGCCTTGCGAGCCTCCGACGACGATTGACGTCACGCCAGCCGAGCCGCCGGCCGCTCCATCCGCCAGTGGCAACCAGACCGAGAACGTCGTCCCCCGACCCTCCTCCGAGGCGACCTCGATCCGCCCGTTGTGCATGCGCGTGATCCAGTAGGCGATCGACAGACCCAGCCCGGCTCCCCCGCCTGCCGACCGGCGACGTGAGCGGTCGACGCGATAGAAGCGCTCGAAGATGTGCGGCAGCTCGTCCTTCGGCACGCCCTGGCCCGTGTCGCTCACCGTCAAGCGGGCCCAGTCGCCAAGGCACGCCAGGGCCATCGTCACCACCCCGCCGGGCGGATTGTGCTCCACCGCATTCGCCACCAAGTTGAGCAGGACCTGCTTCAGACGGTCGCGATCCCCCATCACACGCGCCTGATCCTCCTGCCCGAGCCGGACCTCTTGGCGCCCTTGGGCCAGCAGCTTCGCTTGCTGGAACACTTCCAGCATCAGTGTGTCGAGCTCCACCAGGTCCCGCGCCAGGGGAAGCTTGCCGCTCTCGGCCTGCGACAACAGCAGGATGTCCTGCACCATCCGCGTCATCCGATCGACCTCGGACACCACCGCCTCCAGCGACTCCGGGTCCGCCTTCCCCGTACGCCGGATCAGGTCCATGTTCCCCCGGATGACGGTGAGGGGCGTCCTCAGCTCATGCGAGACGTCGGCCATGAAACGGCGTTGCGTCTCGAAGACCCGCTCCAACCGTTCCAGCGTCTCATTGAAAGCGGCAATCAATCGGCCGACCTCGTCGCGCGGCGGCCCGTGCAAGGGGATACGCCGCGACAGGTCATCCGCACGCGTGATCTGCAACGCCGTCTCCGTCACGGCGTCGAGCGGCCGGAGCGCCGTTGCCGCCGTCGACCAGCCGACCAGCGCGGCGAAGCCAACCGCCAATACACCGCCGATGAGCAGCACCGACAGCACCAGTTGGCGCGCCGCCTCGACCGTCTGCAACGAGGCCGCCAATTGAAGATGCCCGACGAGCTCGCCCTCCGGCGTCGTCACCAGTGGGTACGTCAGCACCCGCAGCGGAACCGAATTCAGGCGCACCGTCGAATAGGCCGAGCGCGTGCCCGACAGGCTCGCTTCATCCAATGGCCTGTCGAGCAACGGCGCATTGCGCGCCACAAGGGTCCCGTCGGCGTCCCATACCTGCGCGTAGATGCTGGCCGTCAAGTCGAGGGCGAGCGCCGAAAAACTCACTCCGCGCACATCGCGCCGAAATGTCTGGCGGATTTCGTCGGCCGTGCGGGCCAGGCTCTCGTCGACTTGACGGGTGAGGCTAATGACCAAGATCGAATAGACGGCGGCGCCGTAGAAGAACAGGCCGACCGCCATGATCCCCGCATACCACAGGGTGAGCCGGGCGCGCAGAGTCATTCCGCCTTCTCTCTCGTGCCTGTCGGACGAGGGGTTACCACGCGACCTGCCCTGTCGTTCCTAGGCCGGCCATGGGGATTACCCAGCGGCCTTCGCCCGCCATGCCTGCCACCGAACGGTCGCCCGCGTCCTTCTTCAGTCGCTCCTCGTCGGACGAGAAGCTCCCCGGAGGCTCCTTGGCTTCACCCTGGCAGGGTCGAGCGCCGGCCTCGAGGCTGCTGGACTCTTCGCTGCACGGCCAGAGGCTTACGTCGACTCCCGCAATACGTAGCCCACACCGCGCACGGTGTGCAGCAGCCGCTGCTCGCCACCTGCCTCAGTCTTCTGACGCAGATAACGGACATAGACCTCGATAATGTTGCTTTCACCGCCGAAGTCGTAGCCCCAGACCCGGTCGAAGATCACCTCGCGCGTCAGCACCTGGCGCGGATGTCGCATGAAGAGATCGAGCAGCTCGTACTCCTTGGCCGTCAGTTCGATCGGCCGCTCGCCGCGGTAGGCCTGATGGGTTCCGGTGTCGAGGCGCAGGTCGGCGAACGCCAGCAAATCGGCTGCCTCCGGCCTCGCGCGGCGCAGCAGCGCCCGCACTCGGGCGAGCAGCTCGTCGAATTCGAATGGTTTGACCAGGTAGTCGTCGGCGCCCGCATCCAACCCCAGCACCCGATCCGAGACGGATTCGCGGGCGGTCAGCATCAATATTGGAGTCGGGCCACCGGCGCGCAGCCGGCGACACACCTCCAGCCCATCCATCCCGGGAAGCATCCAATCGAGAATCACCAGATCCGGCGCCTCGGCCCGCGCCAGCGCAAGGCCAGCCGCACCATCGGCCGCCATCTCGACCCGGTACCCCTCGTAGGTCAGACCGCGTTGGAGGAACTGCAGGATCTTGTCTTCGTCTTCGATGACCAGGATGCGCTCGCGCATGACCGCCTCGCGCATGCAATACTAACCATCTCGCCCCCAAACGCAAGGAGGCCGCCCGCGGGCGGCCCCCTTGCCTTCCTTCCAGGAGTCCTCAGACCATCTCGACCTTGGCTCCGGCGGCCTCCAACTTGGCCTTGGCATCCATGGCGGCTTCCTTACCGGCCGCCTCCAAGACCTTCGCGCCGCTGGCCTCGGCCATGTCCTTGGCGTCCTTCAGCCCGAGATTCGTGATCTGGCGAATCACTTTGATGACGTCGATCTTCTTCGGCCCGACATCCTTCAGAATCACGTCGAACTCGGTCTTCTCCTCGACCGCCTCGGCCGCCGCTCCCGCCGCCCCTCCGGCAGGCATGGCGGCCATCGCCATCGGCGCCGCAGCCGAGACGCCCCACGTCTCCTCGAGCATCTTCGTCAGTTCGGCGGCCTCCAACACCGTCAGTTTGCTCAAATCGTCCACCAACTTGCCCAGATCAGCCATCGTGCATCTCCCTTTTTTCTTCGCTAGCGAATTCCCCGAGGCCTTCCTCAGCCCTTCCGATGGGGGCTGAGGCGTCTCCCCGAGGTCTGCTTCGGCGGTACCGATCGCGGCGTTCCCCCGGCGAGGCCGTCAGGATCCCGCCGCTTGTGTCTCCGAATACGCCTTCATCACATTCACCACCTGGCGGACCGATGCCGCCACGGCGCCAGCCACTCGCCCGGCCGGGGTCTGCAGCAGGCCGAGCAACCGGGCGCGCATCACCGGCAACGGCGGCAGCTCGGCCAATCGCTCGACCTGGCGGGCATCATAGACGCGCCCCTCGAACAGGCCGACCTTGAGGCGGAACGTCTCCATCTGGCGGCTGACATCGACGATCACCTTGGCCACCGCCGGAATGTCTTCTCCGGCAAACCCGACGGCCGTCGCTCCACCGAGCGCCTCGGCCGGGAACTCGATGCCGGTCTCGCGCAAGGCCAGCCCCATCAGCCGGTTCTTCACCACGTGGAACTCACCACCCGCCTCGCGCACCTTCCGGCGCAGATCCTCCAGGGTTCTCACGCTCATGCCCGAGTAGCTCGTCAGAATGATCCCCGAGCTGCCTTGCAGCCATTCCCGGTAGGTCTGCACCATTTCCTGTTTGCGTTGACGTGTAACGGACACTTCCACTCACCTCCGTTCTTAGAAACGAAAAGTGTCTCTGCTTCGCTCGTCGGCTCGAAGCAAAGACACCGATGGTCGATGCCCTCGGAGTCCTCACCTCGGCAGGAGATTGAGCCCCGCTTGCGAGGCGCCTGCTGTCTTCGGCGAAGCTGGTCCCGGCTCGGGCCGGGATTCGTCGTATTCTACATCGCCTGCGCCGCGTTGGGGTCAACCCGGACGCCCGGCCCCATCGTCGCGGTAACGGTCACCCGCCGCACCAGACTGCCCTTGGCCGACGGCGGGCGCGACCTGCGGATCGCCTCCATGAGCGTCGCCATGTTGTCGTAGAGCTTGTCGGCCTCGAAGGAGGCCTTACCGATCGGCACATGCAGGTTCCCCGTCTTGTCCTGGCGGAACTCAACTCGGCCGGCCTTGAGCTCCTGGATCACTCGCCCCAAGTCGGAGGCGGGCACCACGGTCCCCGCCTTTGGGTTGGGCATCAAACCGCGCGTGCCCAGGATTCGTCCCAGCCCCGACTTGCCGATTTTGCCCATCATTTCCGGCGTCGCGACGGTGGCGTCGAACTCGAGCCAACCATCTTTGACGCGTTGGATCACGTCATCACCGCCGACGATGTCGGCCCCGGCCGCCTCCGCCAGTCGCGCCGCATCGCCTTCGGCGAAGACCAGCACCCGGACCTTCTTGCCCAGGCCGTGCGGCAGCATGACCGTGTCACGCACCTGCTGCTCCGCATGCTTTGGATCCACCCCCAACCGAATGTGCAGTTCCACCGTTCCATCAAAGGAGGTGTAGGACGTCTGCCGCACCAGCTCCAACGCCTGGCGCGGCTCGTACACCTTGTCCGCTTCGACTTTGGCGCTGGCCTGCCGGTACTTCTTCCCGTGCTTGGTCATTTCCGCTCCCTGTGGTCTTGGCGCCCTTCGGCTGCGGTCGGCCACCGGCTTCGCCCGTGGCCACCCTCCGCTCAGGGCTCCCACGCGTTCAGTCTTCGACGACGATCCCCATGTTGCGCGCCGTGCCTTCGATCTGGCGCATAGCTCCCTCCAGATCGACGGCGTTCAGGTCGTGCATCTTCACCTCGGCGATCTCCTGCACCTGGCGCCGCGTCACTTTGCCGACCTTGGTGCGGTTCGGCTCGGCCGATCCCTTCTCCACGCCGGCCGCCTTGCGCAACAACACCGGCGTCGGCGGCGTCTTCAACTCGAAGGTGAAGGAGCCGTCGGTGTAGATGCTCACCTCGGCCGGGATGATGTCGCCCGCCTTGGTCGCCGTGCGGGCGTTGTACTCCTTGCAAAACGCCATCAAATTGATGCCGTGCGGCGCCAACGCCGGACCGATCGGCGGCGCCGGGTTGGCCTTGCCGGCCTCGATCTGTACGCGGACCACGACCTTCAGTTTCTTCGCCACGATTCTGCCCTCACGTAGGGGCCACCCTTGTGGTTGCCCTTGGGGCAACCACAAGGGTTGCCCCTACGCCTTCTCGACTTGCAGGAAATCGAGCTCCACCGGCGTCTCCCGCCCGAAGAACGACACCATGACCCGCACCTTGGCGCGTTCCATGTCGATCTCGTCCACCGTGCCGATGAAATCGTTGAACGGCCCATCGATGATGCGCACTCGCTGACCCGCCTTGTAGGTCACCTTCACCCGCGGGGCTTCGGCCTCCATGCGACGGATGATCTGCTGCACTTCCTCCGGCCGCAGAGGAGTCGGCTCATTGCCCATCCCGACAAAGCCCGTCACACCCGGCGTATTCCGCACCACGTACCACGAGTCCTCGTCCATCAGCATCTGGACCAGGATGTAGCCGGGAAAGACGTGTCGTTCCACCGTACGGCGCTTGCCGTCCTTGACCTCGATCTCTTCCTCGGTCGGGATGACGACATCGAAGATCTTGCCCTTCATCCCCATCGTCTCGACACGCTGCTCCAGGTTGTGCCGCACCTTCGCCTCGTATCCTGAGTAGCAGTGCACCACGTACCAGCGTCTTCCGTCATCCGGCTCTTCGGTCGGTCCCGCCCCTGCGCCCTCGGCCGGTTCGAGGCTCTCCGCCTTGGCGGCGTCGGACACCGCCTTGGCCATCTCCAGAGCCGTTTTCTCTTCGCGCAGGACCTCGGAGAATGCCAAGCCCTCGTCTTCGTCCGCGTCGGACGCCGCCTCGACCTCCGCCTCGATTCCCGTCTCCCGCTGTGCCTCCGGGAGGACAGACTCTTCGGCTACGGCTTCGGTTTCGGCCTCGGGCGCGGGCGCGTCTACACGCCGCTCTGTCACGAGCGGTTCGTCCACGCCCTCTGTTTCAGGCTCGTCGTTCATGCGCGGCTCATGCGCCGCCAATTCTTCCGCCTCGCCCATCATCCTCGGTCCCTACCCCAGCGAGATCAGCCAGCCAATCAGCCGGGAGAAGAAGTAATCCACCAACCCGAGCGCGATCGCCATGATGATGACGACGATCACGACGACCGTCGTCAGGTGTCGCGCCTCCTGGCGTGTCGGCCAGGTCACCTTGCGCAGCTCGGCCGCCGTATCCCGAAAATAGCGGACGACCGCGTTGGGCTCTTTCTTCTTGTCGATCACCGCGGTTTTCGCCACGGCTTTCCTCCACGCTTCCGGCACCGTCTTGCTCGATCGGCCCCACCGCTCCGGGCCCGCGTCTTCAGGCAGGCCAGGCAGGACTTGAACCCGCAACCCCCGCTTTTGGAGAGCGGTGCTCTGCCAATTGAGCTACTGGCCTACGTTCTGCGCCACGGGCGAAGCACACCTCGCTTCGCTCGGTCTCTACAGACCGCCAAGGGCGGGTGCTTCGCCCCTACTTCGTCTCGCGGTGCAGTCTGTGTGTGCGGCACCGCGGGCAGTACTTCTTGAATTCGATCCGGCCGGGATCGTTGCGCCGGTTCTTCTCCGTAATGTAGTTGCGGCTCTGGCACTCGGTGCACTCGAGCGTCACTACCGGTCGAACATCCTTCTTGGCCATCGCCGGTCTACTCCAGGATCTCGGTGATGACGCCGGCGCCCACCGTCAGGCCGCCCTCGCGGATGGCGAACTTCGACCCCTTCTCCAGCGCCACCTTCGAGATCAGCTCGACCGTCAGGTTCACATTGTCCCCCGGCATCACCATCTCCACTCCCGCCGGCAGCGTAATCGTCCCCGTCACGTCCATCGTCCGAATGTAGAACTGCGGCCGGTACCCGGTGAAGAACGCCTTGTGCCGGCCCCCCTCCTCCTTCGTCAGCACGTACACCTGGCTCAGGAACTTGTGGTGCGGCGTGATCGACCCCGGCGCCGCCACCACCATCCCCCGCTCCACGTCCGTCCGCTCCACCCCCCGCAGCAACAGCCCGACGTTGTCCCCCGCCTGCCCGTCGTCCAACAGCTTGTGGAACATCTCCACGCCCGTCACCACCGA
>DATEVL010000152.1:0-11385 GCA_035281845.1 Anaerolineales bacterium
TGCTCGCCGGCGACGAAGGGGCCGCAGCGGCACGGGCAATGCGAATCGTCGTCCGCATGGCCGAGGTTTTCCAGGCCGCCTCGCTGCTCGACATCACGCAGGCGCACATCGACAGCACGATCTACATTGGTGAGGCCAACCTCGATTTCGCCGAGCGCTTGGTCCGAGACGGGGCGCGTGTCGTCGTCCCGACCACGCTCAACGTCAGCGGCCTCGACGAGCACGGCTGGCGAGAATGGGCGGTGCCTGCCGACTGGGCCGAGAAGGCCCGCCGTCAGATGGTCGCTTATGAGCAGATGGGCTGCCTCCCGACCTGGACCTGCGCGCCCTATCAGACCGAGCACGCCCCGCGCTTCGGCCAACAGATTGCCTGGGGAGAATCGAACGCCATCGTCTACGCCAACTCGGTGCTCGGGGCGCGCACCGAGCGTTACCCGGATCTGCTCGACATCTGCGCCGCCATTACCGGTAGGGTTCCGGCTTTTGGATTGCACCTGGACGAAAACCGGCGCGGGCAGGTGCTCTTTCAGATCGAGGGCGTACCGCAGAAGCTGCAGCAGGACGATTCCTTTTACCCGGTCCTTGGTCATCTGGTGGGGAAAGCCGCCGGCGATCGCGTCCCGGTGATCGACGGGCTCGCCGTCACGCCTTCGGCCGATCAGCTCAAGGCGCTCGGCGCGGCCGCCGCT
Source organism: Anaerolineales bacterium (assembly GCA_035281845.1). Classification (GTDB taxonomy): domain Bacteria; phylum Chloroflexota; class Anaerolineae; order Anaerolineales; family E44-bin32; genus DATEVL01. Next base: position 690 of record DATEVL010000152.1, read on the forward strand.
TCGTCCGGCAACGTCGGTCTCTTTCATATCGCCGGTGTGACTCCTGAGGCGCCGACACGGCAGGCGGCCTTCGCCGGACACGCTCCCGGCCAGATCCTTCAGGTCGACTTGCCATCCCTGCGTCAGGCGCGGCAAGAGCTCACCACCGGCGACGGGGAAGGCCTCGACCTGGTCGTCCTCGGCAGCCCACATTTCTCGCTGGCCGAGTTCCAGCGGTTGGCGTCGCTGCTGCGCGGTCGCCGGCATCCGTCCGTCCGTTTTCTGGTCACCACCAGCCGCGCCGTGGCCCATCTGGCCCGGCAGTCCGGACTGCTCGACCCGCTCGAGGCCTTCGGCGGCCAGGTGACGGTCGACACGTGCATCCTGACGTCGCCCATGCTCCCTCCCGAGGTCCGCCGACTGATGACCAACTCCGGGAAGTACGCCTACTACGCACCTGGGCTGCTGGGCGCGCAGGTCGTCTTCGGCAGCCTCGAGGATTGCGTCCGCTCGGCCGCCGCAGGCCGGGTGCTGAGGGATGAAACGCTATGGGCCGTGTGATCGTGGGGCAGCCCCTGGTGCCGGGGGAGGCGGCCGGCCAGGCGTTGGTGACCCGGGAGCCGCTCAGCTTCTGGGGCGGCTTCGACTATCGGACCGGAGAGATCATCGACCGGCGTCATCCGCTGTCGGGCCAGATCGCCGCCGGCCGGGTCCTCGTCGTGCCTCATGCTCGCGGCTCGAGCACGACCACGGCCGTCCTGCTGGAGGCCGTGCGCGCTGGAACGTCGCCGGCCGCCATCCTGACCACCGGTCCGGAGACTTTCTTCGCCCTGGCGGCCATCGTGGCACAAGAGATGTATCAGCGTTGGTTTCCGGTGGTGACCATCGATCCTAACGACTTTGACTCGCTCGAATCCGGAGTGCGATTGATGATCGCGCTCGACGGTACAATTACAGCCGACGAAAGTCCAAAGGTCGAAGGCCGGCCCTGACTTCCGCCGATACGAGCATGGCAACGACGCCCACGATCCCCCTCCTGACCGGGCGCAAGATTCTGCTCGGGGTCACCGGCTCGATTGCCTGCTACAAGGCCGTCGATCTGGCGTCGAGGCTGACGCAGGCGGGCGCCCTGGTCGATGTCGTTCTGAGCGAAGCGGCGCGGCAGTTCGTAACTCCACTTACGTTTGCCTCGGTGACCGGGCGTAGGGCCTATGTCGACGCCGACATGTGGCAACAGGATTCGCACCTGCTCCATGTCGCGCTCGGCGGCGAGGCGGAGGTCATGATCGTCGCTCCGGCGACGGCTCACACGCTGGCCAAGTTGGCCGCCGGTCACGGCGACACCCTGCTGTGCCTGGCGGCGCTCGCCTCCCGTGCGCCATTCCTCGTAGCTCCGGCAATGGACGCCGGGATGTTCGATCACCCTGCGACCCAGGCGAACCTGGCGGTTCTGCAGTCGCGCGGGACCGTCGTGCTCGGCCCGGCCGAGGGTCGCATGGCGTCGGGGCTGGTGGGGCTGGGGCGGATGCTCGAGCCGGACGAGATCCTCGGTCACATGCGACAGGTGCTCGGCCGCGCCGGCCCGCTCGCCGGCCATACCGTCCTGGTCACCGCCGGAGGGACTCACGAACCGATCGACCCGGTGCGGGTGATCGCCAATCGTTCCTCCGGGCGACAGGGTTTCGCGCTGGCCCAGGCCGCCATCGACCGCGGCGCGGTGGTCACGCTCGTGACCGGCCCCTCGACGCTGACGGCTCCGGTCGGCGCGCAGCGGATCGACATTGGCACCGCCGCCGAAATGCAGGAGGCCGTGCTCTCCCGGCTCGAGGGCACCGATGTCTTGCTGATGGCCGCCGCCGTCGCCGACTTCCGCTCCGAGTCCGCCGATCAGAAGATCAAACGCGAGCACGGCGAACGGACCCTGGTCCTCAAGCCGACCGACGACATCCTGGCCCAGGTGGGCGCGCGGCGCAAGAAGATCTCGCGGCCGCGCGTCGTCGTCGGTTTTGCCGCCGAGAGCGAAAGCTTGGTGGAGAATGCCCGGGCCAAGGTCCGCGTCAAGGGGATCGATCTGATCGTCGCCAACGACATCCAGGCCCCCGACGCCGGCTTCGCCGTCGAGACCAATCGGGTCACGTTGATCGACTCATCCGGGACAGTTCAGGAATTGCCTTTGATGACTAAGGCCGAAGTCGCGGAGACGGTCCTCGATCGCGTCGCGGCGCTACTCTGAGGAGTCTCCTTCCCCGCGTGGGTGGCAGCGATCGGAAGGCCATTGCCGCGTATACGGGAATCCAGGAGAGGACGATCAAGCCTGGACCCCCGCCTTCGCGGGGGTGACAACAAAGGCATGTCATTCCCGCGAAGGCGGGAATCCAGGAGGACGGTAAAAGCTGCCCCCCCGTCCGTTCTGGAGGAGGGCCGTATTCACCATCAAGTGGAGAAGGGCGGGGCGAGGGGGTGACTGGTCGTCTCCTCCTCGGCACCCAGGGCTTTGCCTTCGACGACTGGGTCGGCCCTTTCTACCCTCCGAACACTCCCAAAGCGGCCTACCTCGAGCGCTACGCCGAGGCCTTCCCGACGGTCGAGATCGATTCGACTTTCTACGGCACGCCGCGGCCATCCGTCGTCCGCGGTTGGTACGATCGGACGCCGCCGGGCTTCCTCTTCGCTGCCAAGTTTCCGCGGACGATCACACACGACAAGAAACTGGTCGAGGCGGAGGCCGAGGCCGACGAGTTCGTTGCCGTGATGCAGGTGCTTGAGGACAAGCTGGGATTGCTGACCCTGCAGTTCGCCTACGACTTCGAGCCGGGGCGGCTGGACTTGCTCGATCGCTTCCTTGGCCGGCTGCCTCCAGGGCCGCGCTACGCCGTCGAAGTTCGCAACCGAAAGTGGCTGACGCGGGACCTCGATGCGGTGCTCTCCAGCCGCAGCGCGGCGCTCGTGCTGCAGGATTTGTATTACATGCCGAAGGTGAATTGGCTGACGGCGCCTTTCACCGTCATCCGCTGGTTGGGGCGGCGGTCGGACATCGAGCGCTTCGATCGCCTGCAGATCGACCGGTCGCGGGAGCTGGCCGCGTGGGCCAGCCGGGTGCGGGGCTACCTCGAAGCGGGCGTCGATGTCTTCGGCTACTTCAACAATCACTACGCCGGCCACAGCCCGGGCAGCGTGAGGCAGCTTGAGGAGTTGATCGCGAAGCTACCGTAGCCGCAGGCTTTAGCCTGCGCCCACGCCGGCTGAAGCCAGCGGCTACGCAAAGACCCGCCGCCCGGCCTTCACGGCCCCGCGCTACAATGGAAAGGCAAGACCTTCCGGAGGATGACATGGCAACCTATATCATGCTCTCGAACCTGACCGACGACGGGGCCAAGGCGATCAAGGGCAACCCCGGCCGTATCAAAGAAGTCAACAAGGAAATCGAGAAGCTCGGCGTCAAGGTCACGGCGCAATATGCCGTACTGGGCCCGTACGATTTCGTCAACATTGTCGAGGCGGCCGACAATGCCACCGTGGCGAGAGTCTCGGCCGAGTTGGCTTCGCGCGGAAGCGTCAAGCTGACCACGCTGCCAGCCCTCGACATCGACGCCTTCATCGCCTCGCTTCGCTGAGGGGAAGGCCGAGGGCCCGATCGACCGCCGGCGGACGACGAGCCCGCCCGTGATCGATTCCCAGGAGGATCTGCCATGCAGCTTCATACGGTGCGCATGGAGAAGGCCGAAGATGTCAACCTGATTCTCGGCCAGGCGCACTTCATCAAGACGGTGGAAGACCTGCATGAGACGTTGGTCAGCGCCGTCCCCGGCATCCGTTTCGGGCTGGCCTTCAACGAATCTTCCGGGCCGGCGCTCGTTCGGACGAGCGGCACCGATCCGGCGCTTACGGCCCAGGCTGCCGGCAACGCTCAGTCGCTTGGGGCCGGCCACGTTTTTGTGATCCTGCTCGGCAACGTCTATCCGATCAACGTGCTGAACGCGATCAAGGCCGTGCCAGAGGTCTGCCGGATCTTTTGCGCTACGGCCAACCCGGTCGAAGTGATCGTGGCGGAAACCGAACAAGGCCGAGGGGTGCTGGGCGTCATTGACGGGGTTCGCACGCTGGGGATCGAGACCGAGGCGGACGCCGCCGAGCGCAAGGCGTTACTTCGCAAGTTCGGCTACAAGGCATAGCCGGGTATGAGGGCGCCTCAACCACGCTTCATCGCCTACCTCCTTTGTGGGCTTCTCCTGGCAGCCTGTGCGACGGCGAAAGCGACGGGCGATTCGGGCGTGGAGGGAATGGTGTGGGTTGGGCCGACCTGCCCCGTGGTTCAGGAGGGCGTGGACTGCCCGGATTCTCCGCTGGAGGCCGATCTCGAAGTGCAGAATGCCTCCGGGCGCGTCGTCGCCCGCGGCCGCTCGGACGCGCAGGGCGCGTACCGGATTCCGCTGGCGCCGGGCAATTACATGCTCGTGCCGCTGAGCCCGGGCGAAGTTGGGTTACCGTTCGCCTCGCCCCTTCCCCTGGTCATCACAGCCGGTAACTGGGAAAAGCTCGACATCTACTACGATAGCGGGATTCGCTGAGACCCGTAACGTGAGACTGCGAAACGCCATCACCGATGTCCCCGGAATCCGCGTCGGGCACGCCGATGACCCCCAGGCGCTAACCGGCTGCACGGTCGTCCTGTGTGAGAGAGGGGCGGTCGGCGGCGTGGATCAGCGTGGCGGAGCGCCCGGCACGCGTGAGACGGACCTGCTCCGTCCGATGCACCTGGTTCAGAAGGTGCATGCCGTCCTCCTGGCAGGTGGGTCGGCCTTTGGGCTCGATGCCGCCGCGGGCATCATGCGCTACTTGGAAGAGCGCCGGGTTGGTTTCAACGTGCGGGTGGCGCGAGTGCCGATCGTACCGGCGGCGATCCTGTTCGACCTCGGCCTCGGCCGGGCCGACGTGCGTCCCGACGCCGCCATGGGGTACGCCGCCTGCACGCGAGCCTCGTCGGATCCGCCGGCACAAGGCAACGCCGGGGCCGGCATGGGTGCGACCGTCGGCAAGCTCCTGGGTATGAGGGGTGCGATGAAATCCGGCATCGGCACCGCCAGCGTCGACGCCGGAGGCGGGATCGTCGTGGGCGCGTTAGTTGCCGTCAACTCCCTGGGTGACGTCGTCGATCCGAGGACGGGCGAGATCCTGGCCGGCCTGCGTCCTGTTCGGACGGGTCTGTTCAGCCTCGGCGGCCGCGGTCGCTTCGCCGACAGCCAGAAAGTGATGCGGGCTGCGACCGGCCGCACCGTCCTGCGCTTCGCCTCGCGCGGGAACACCGTGATCGGCGTCGTGGCGACGAACGGGCGTCTGACCAAGGAAGAGGTCAACAAGGTTGCCCAAATGGCACAGGACGGGGTGGCGCGAGCCATTCGTCCGGCGCACACCCTTCTCGATGGCGACACCTTGTTTGCCCTGGCGACGGGCGCCCGGCGGGCCGACGCCAATCTCGTGGGCGCCTGCGCCGCGGAAGCGGTGGCACAGGCGGTCGTCAACGCCGTGGAAGAAGCCCATGGAGCCGGGGGCATTCCGGCGCGGCGCGAAGTCCTGGCCGCCGGTCGCGGCTGAAGATCTTAACGGAGGACGGATGTTCCGAAAGAAGGACGAGACTCAGGAGCGCGGCGGGAGCCCGGAGCGAGTCGATTCGGTCTTCGGCGCCGAATTGACATGGAAGGGCGAGGTCGGCGGCCGGGGCGGGGTGCGAATCGAGGGCGCCTTTGAAGGCGACATCACCTTGCAGGGAATCGTAGTCGTCGGCGAACAGGGCCGCGTCATTTGCCGCACCTTGAAAGCGACCACGGTTGTCGTCGCCGGATCGGTGCGAGGCGATATCGTTGCCCGACGGGTTGAGATCACGCGCACCGGGAGGGTGTGGGGAGACGTCGTGGCCGAGGCCTTCTCGACGGAGGAAGGCGCCTTCTTGCGAGGCCAGATCACGATGGAAGAGCGAGTCGATCTGGAGCTGCCCCAGGAAGAGACGGGGGAAGCGGAGTAGTGGTCCGTAGCCGGTGAGCAGTGGTCCGAGACAAGGCCTTGACGGCAGTGTTTGGCCTCAATCATGAAGAATGGGGGACTGCATAGGGCGGCTGTCGTCCACCTGCACCCCGGAGGGCGCTAGGGCAAGGGGGAGATGACGGTGACGTCGACGGTCATCAAGCCGGTGTTGTCGACGTAGGTTCCCTTGGCATCCTGAGGCAGAAGCCACAGGAAATCACCCTGGTGGAGCGGGATCTCAACAAGACTCAAGCTCGAGGCCGCCTCGGCCTCGCCGGCCGAGTCTCTGAACGTTGGGTCGCCAATCGTGAAATCCTCGTCGACGGGCCCCATGAAGCCATCACTGTCTGGTTCGGAGGACCATGCGATATCCCGGTTCACGTACAGGACCAAGTAGGCGTGCCACTTGCCGCAATCAGGATAGGCCACGTGCGGCGGACAAGGAGAGTAGGCGCCGGAGGTGATGGTGAAGCGGTGGACGCCGCTCTCTTGGGCGACGAATTGCGTTCCCTCAACGTTGCCCGGAACCGACAGCTGTTGGGGCTCAGACGTCGGGAAGACGGTCGCGGTGGGAGAAGGGCTCGCGGTGGGAGAAGGGCTCGCGGTGGGCGAAGGCGGCGCGGTCGGACTAGGGGCTGCTTCTTGGGCGCACGCCGTGGCGGCCGCAAGAGTGGCCACGAGAACAAGGGTGATCAAGCGCCGCCGACCGGCCTGCTCTGGGCGGGATGTCGCGGCAGGTACCGCGCGATGGCGTCCCACCCACGCGGGAGAGGCACGTCGAACGGAGGTGCGCGGAGGAGGGAGTCTGATGGCAAGCTCCTTGTTCTATCTTACACGAGTGATGCAGCGTGCTAATGACTCCATGATCCCTCTCCCCCTCGAAGCCGCCTCAGGCAAGATTCGCTTCCTTCCCCAGCGCAGGACCCACAAGCACATTACGGGGCCTCCGGCTGAACGAAGGTCAGCCGCCATGAGCCGATGTGATTGGCGCCCGAAGATTCGGTACACGTTTCAGATCGAATCCCCGTGGCGATCGCGTCCGACTCCGACAACTGGACCGTGTACTCGGTATCGGGCTCGATCGAGAAATCGCCGAAGCCTATGCCCAGCTCGGGCTTCAAGCCCGTAAAGAACTGATCCTGCCCGGTATCCCAGATGACGCGCACCAGGACGTTCGGCACGCCCTCGCCGGCGGAGTCCAGGACGACGACCTGCAATCGCGGCAGGGGCGCCGGATCATCGCACACGAGCAGGCGTTCGCTCAAGCGGAAGGGGGCGCCAGGTGTCGCCGTCGGGATCGGTGTCGGTCGGGGCCGCGTCGTCGTCAGCGTGGGCGAAGCCTGAGGCGTCGCGGGCCGGGTCGTGGGTGAGGGTCCGATCGTGGAAGACGGGTGGGCGCTTCCAAGCTCCGCGGCGAGCGCCGCCAGCGCCTGCACTTCCGCCGAGGGCCTCCCGTCCGCCAGCCGGGCCTGGGCCAGCGCGGCGATGTGGTCTTCGCTGCCGACGGCGGGCAGCAACGCCAGGCGTGCCAGAGCTCGCGGCAGGTCGCCTGTCGCGGCATGAGCTACGGCAATCAGCGCCACATACTCGTCCTGGAAATCGACCCGCAGCGAGGCCGGCGAAGTGTCGACAACACGAATCGGCTGCACCACCCAACCGTAAAGCAGTCCGGCGGAAACCCCGGCAAGGATTCCTAGGAGCAGCGGGCCAAGGCCGGCGCGGTTCATCAGTCGTTCGTCTGCGGCGTAGCCGGAATCGCTCGCAGGTCGGCCGCCAGCTCCGTCAGGGCGCGCGTGTCGTCGGTGGTGAACTCGTTCGCCTGGGCGAAATCGATGGCCCCGGTCACGATCACCAAGGGCGGCTCGGGGCCGAGCGACGCCAACCGGAACAAGGCCTGGCTCAGGTCGCCCTCGGCCTGATAGGCCTCGGCGACCATCAGGATGTAGTCGGTCCGGTAATCCTGGCGCAAGCTATCGGGGGCGGTGTCGACGTAGGTCACCGGCTGGAGCAGCCAGGCGTAACCGAGGCCGAGCGCCAGACCGATGGCAAGACCGATCAAGAAGCGCGACAGGCGGAGGGACATCGCGGCCGGATTGTGCCACAGGCGTGGACGGAAAGAAACCGAGACAAGAAACCGGGTTTCTCGAAGAAACCCGGTTTCCGAGCAAGCTGCGACCTCGAAAGTTATAATCGCCTGGTGCCGAAGGTGGGACTCGAACCCACAATCCCGAGGGAACGCGATTTTGAGTCGCGCGCGTCTGCCAGTTCCGCCACTTCGGCAGCCGCGCGAAGTATAGCCGCGGCCGCGCGGCGGGTCAAGCCGCGGCCGGCCGGAGAACCTCCCTCGGCGGCGGAGCCGTCATGAGACTGGGCCTGATCGGTCTGCCCTCCAGCGGGAAGACGACCATCTTCAACGCCCTGACCGGCAGCCGCCTGCCGACCGGGGTGCCGCACGCGCCGGGTAAGACCGAAGTGCACACGGCCGTGGCCGATGTGCCCGACGACCGCTTGCTGGCGCTGAGCGCCCTGTTCCGCCCGCGCAAGTCCACGCCGGCCAAAGTGACCTACGCCGATATCGGGGGCCTGCGGGCGCGCGCCGGAAGAGAGGGCCTGCCGGGCGCGCTGCTCAACCAGCTGGAGCAGATGGACGGTTTCCTGCACGTGGTGCGCGCCTTCGACGATCCGTCCGTGCCGCATCCTTTGGATGGGGTCGATCCGGCGCGCGACCTGGCAGCGATGGAAGCCGAATTCGTTCTGGACGATCTGCTGACGGTCGAGCGCCGCCTAGAACGGCTCACCGAGGAGCGGCAAAAAGTGATGCGCGACCGGGCGGCCGTCGAACGCGATCAGGCCCTGTTCCAGCGGCTCCACGCCGTCCTCAGTGAGGGTCACCCCCTGCGCTCGCAGAGCTTCACCACCGAGGAGACCCGGCTGCTATCTGGATTTGGATTGATCAGCCGGATCCCGGTGCTGACGCTGGTCAACCTGGCCGAGGGCCAGGCGATGCCGGATCTGGGGCCCGGCGGCGCGGGGACGGCGGTCTTGGGCCTGCAAGGGAAGCTCGAAATGGAGATCGCCCAACTCGCTCCGGAGGAGGCACAGGCCTTCCTGCAGGAATACGGCATCGAGGAACCGGGGCGACGGCGCGTGATTCGCGCTTCGTATCAGTTGCTGGGCCTGCTCTCGTTCTTCACGGTCGGTGAGGATGAAGTGCGCGCCTGGACCCTGGCGCGCGGTGCCAGCGCCCTCGACGCCGCCGACACGATCCACAGCGATCTGGCGCGCGGCTTCATCCGTGCGGAGGTCATCCCGGCCGAAGAGCTGCTGGCGTTAGGAGGCCTGGCCCAGGCGCGTACGCAGGGTCGGTTGCGCCTGGAAGGCAAGGAGTACCTCGTTGCCGACGGCGAAGTCGTCCATATCAAGTTCAACGTGTGAGGTGCCGATGCCGAAGGTTGACTACCGCCTTGAGCGATGGAGCCTGGACGACCTGTCTCCTGGTCTTGAATCCGACGAGTATCGCGATGCCCGCCAGGCGATCGATCAGACTTTGCAGGCCTTTGAGGGGCAGCGGGCGCGCCTGACGGACGATCTGACTCCCCAGGGGCTGTTCGAAATCCTGCAGGCCTTTGACGGCCTACAGCGCCAGGTCAGCCGCTACGTCGGCTTCGCCTATCTGCGGTTCGCCGAGGACACGCAGGACCCGGCGGCACAGACGATGCGCGGGCGAGCCGACCAGCTCGGCGCCGAAGTCGGCAACCGGACCCTGTTTTTCACGCTGTGGTGGAAGGCGCTGTCGGAGGCGACGGCCGAGGCGCTGTTGACCGGCGCCGGCGATTATCGCCAATGGCTGCTGAACCTCAGGCGCGAGGCGCCCTTCACGCTCAGCGAGCCCGAAGAACGTGTGATCAATCTCAAAGACGTGACGGGGCGACGGGCGATCGTAGCCCTGTACGAGTCGCTGACCAACCGCTACACCTTCCGCCTGAAGGTCGACGGGCAGGGGCTGGAGCTGACACGCGGCGAGGCGGAAACGTACCGCTATGACCCAAGGCCGGAGGTGCGAGCAGCCTCCTACCAGGAAATCCTGCGGGTCTACGCCGCCGACGAACGCGTGCTGGGCCAGCTCTATCAGTCTCTCGTGCGAGATTGGCGCAACGAGAACATCGAGTTGCGCCGATTTGCCTCGCCCATCGCCGTGCGCAATCTGGGCAACGACTTGCCGGATGATATCGTCGAGACGTTGCTGGATGTCTGCCGCGAAAAGGCGGCCATCTTTCAGCGATTCTTCCGCCTCAAGGCCCACTGGCTCGGCGTGGATCGATTGCGCCGCTACGACATCTACGCCCCGATCGGCGAGGCGCACGCAACGTTCGCCCTTGAGGCGGCCGTCGGCGAAGTGCTGGGTGCGTTCGACGCCTTCGAGCCGCAAGTGGCACACCTGGCGCAAAAGGTGCTCGACCAGCGTCACTACGACGGCGAGGTCCGCCGCGGGAAGCAAAGCGGCGCCTTCTGCGCCACGATCGAGCCCGGGCTGACTCCGTGGGTATTGCAGAGCTATCAGGGCCGGCCGCGCGACATCGCCACGCTGGCGCACGAGCTCGGCCACGCGGTCCATTCGCTGTTGGCCTCCGGCCACAGCGCGCTGACTCAGGACGCCACCCTGCCGCTGGCCGAGACCGCCTCGACCTTTGGCGAGATG
>DATEVL010000153.1:0-10757 GCA_035281845.1 Anaerolineales bacterium
TCCACTCCCTGATCGACCGATTGGTTCGCTTGCCCAACGCCAGAGCCGGCAAGCCCCAAGACATCCACAAGACCCTCTTTGCCCGCATCACACAGACTCTCCCGGCTGCCGCACCAGTAACATTATCAATTGAAGGATCCATCACCCTTCGGTAACAATATCATTTGACTTGACACGGGAGGCCGGGCCCTGCGTGAATTGACAGACGCGCCTCGGCTCACTATCATCGAAGCCGATGAAGCATTGCCGGATGGCCCATCGTGGGGTCTGGGTAGGGATCGTGTTAGGGCTTGTCGGCTGCACCTCGCCGAGGGCGCAGGTTACGCCCGCGCCGACCGAACCAGCGCCTCCAAGCGCTACACCTTTACCCACGGCAACCCCGACTCCGTCGCCGGCGGATGATCTAGCGCGCGGGCAAGCGGCTCTGTTCAACGGGGATTGGGACGCCGCGCAGACGGCTTTCGACGCCGCGGCCGCGTCCGGAGACGGGGCGGTGGTAGAGCGAGCGGAGCTCGAGGGCGCCCGCCTCTTGATTGTCGCGGGCCGGCCAGAAGAGGCGTTGAGCGCGCTCGATGTCTTCCTGATCGCGCATCCAGAAGGGGTCTCCGCGGCGCAGGCGCACTTACTCCGGGCGATGGTCCGCCGTGACCGCGGTGAGACGGACGGTGCGGTGGGAGACTTTGATGCGTATCTCGCGGCTCGGCCGGGGCGGATCGACAGTTACGTCCAGGAATGGGCCGCCGATACGCTGTGGAACGCGGGCCAGCCACAGGCGGCGGCCGAGCGCTATCTGAACTCCGCTGGACTGGCGCGTCTCGACGACGGCGCCGGGGTCCGGTTCAAAGCCGGCCGGTCGATGATGGACGCCGACGACCCGGGAGGCGCCCTGGCGATCTTCGATGGCATCTATCAGGGCACGATCGATCCGGGCCTGCGGGCCGCCGCCAATTGGTATGCGGGGCAAGCGTTGCAGGCGATGGGTGATGACGGGTCGGCCTACGCCCGTTATCAGGAGTCGGTGGCGAATTATCCCGAGGCAAATGAGACCTACCTGGCGCTCGTCGAGCTGGTCAACGCCGATGTGCCCGTCGACGATTTCCAGCGCGGTCGGATTGACATCATCGCCAGAGCATACGAGCCGGCCGTGGCGGCGTTCACCCGCGTCCTCGGGACTCGCCCCAGCAGCGCCGCCTACTACCTGCGGGCCCTGGCTAAACGGGGAGCCGGTGATCCGCTGGGCGCCATGGACGACCTGATCCAGGTTTATGCGGGCTATGCCGATGCGCCGGAACGTGATGACGCTTGGCTTGAAGCGGCGGACATCGCTCGGTTCGACCTTGGGGATCCGCGGCAAGCGATCAACATCTATCAGCAGTTTGTCGAGGCCTCTCCCACCAGCGCTCGCGCACCCGAGGCCCTTTTCTCGGCGGGTCGCACGGCCGAGCTCAGCGGCGACCTTCCAGGTTCGGTCGATTTCTTCAGCCGCCTGGCGGAGACCTACCCGCAGAGTGACCTCGCCAGCCAGGCCGCGCTTCGAGCGGGCCTTGGCCAATACCGTCTGGCCGATTTCTCCGGCGCGGAAGCTTCGTTTGAAAAAGGCGGCGAGGTCGCGACGACCGGCGCCGATCGCGCGGCGGCGGCCTTCTGGGCGGGGAAGACGCTGGCCGCGCAGGGACGCACGGATCAGGCGGAGCAGGCTTGGTCGAGTGCCGCGGCCAGCGACCCCTCCGGCTACTACTCCGAACGGGCGGCGGATGTCCTGGCCGGTCGAGCGCCTTTCGCTTCGGCTGCCTTATTTTCCTTTCCTTCCGACCTTGGCCCGGACCGCCAGCTAGCCGAGGCCTGGCTGCGGTCGGAGTTTCCGATCGCCGGACCGGATCCGCTCGCCGAGCTGAGCGCGAGTCTCGAGGCGGATCCTCGCATGGTTCGCGGAGGTGAGTTGCTGGCGCTCGGTTTCTACGACGAGGCCCGGTCCGAATTCGAGGCCATGCGTTTGGATTACAGCAGTGACGCCGAAGCAAGCTATCGCCTCATGCACAAGTTCCTCGAGGCCGGCCTGTACGACCTGGCCATCCGATGCGCGCGACAGATCCTGGACCTGGCGGGCTTCGACGACGCCGGCACCCTGACGGCGCCTCGCTATTTCAACCTGATTCGTTTCGGTCCCTACTTTGGGGACTTGATCCTGCCGGAGGCCCTGGCCGAGGGCTTCGATCCCTTGTTTCTGCTATCGGTCGTGCGCCAGGAAAGCCTGTTCCAGGGCGGAGCCACGTCCGTTGCCAGCGCGCGCGGTCTGATGCAGGTCATTCCTCCAACCGGCGCGGCGATCGCCGTTGAACTGGGATGGCCGCCTGGGTACACCGAAGCCGATCTGCATCGGCCTGTGGTGTCGGTTCGTTTCGGGACGCATTACCTCTCTCAGCAAAGGGATCTGTTCGACGGGGATCTGATGGCCGCGTTGGCGGCGTATAACGCCGGGCCGGGAACCGCCGCCGTCTGGGACGAACGTTCGGCCGGCGATCCGGATCTGCTGCTCGAGGCGATTGGGTTCGAAGAGACCCGGACTTACCTGAAAACGATCTACGAAGTCTTCGATATCTACCGCTGGTTGTACACGGGGACCGGGAACTAGGGCGCTGCCTCGCTCCAGGGTCGAGGTCGGGCCTGGTCGGACAGGTCTGCTCCACCCGCCCGCGAGACATGGCGGCCCTCAGCCGGCTCCGCCGGAAAGTTGGGGGTTGACGGCGTCGCTTCTGAATGCTAAACTGCTCTTTCGCAAAACTTGGGTTCTTCACACGGCGGGACGCATGATCGCCGGGTCCGGTGCATAAGCACCGGGGGCGTCCCGCTTTCTTTGCTGCCTGCCGTCGGCAGGCACATCCAGGGAGCCATGAATGGCGACAACCACGGCGCGTAAGTTGTATTCGCGGATCCCCGATATCTACTCCTTGCCCAGCCTCATCGAGGTCCAGGTCGAATCCTTCCAGTGGCTGCTGAAAGAGGGTCTGGCAGAGCTCTTCGATGAGGTCTCCCCCATCGAATCCTACAACGGCGGGATGAAGCTGTACTTCCCCGGCAAGAGCCGCGAATCGCGCGAGTTCGGTTTGAAGTTCTGGTTTGAAGACCCCAAACACGACATCGACGAGTGCGTCGAGCGCGACCTGACCTTCGCCTCACCCCTCTACGTTTCGGTGTTGCTGGCCGGCCCGGAGGTCCCTCACCCGGTGAAGAACGAGATCTTCCTGGGTGATTTCCCCATCATGACCGAGAAGGGGACTTTCATCGTCAATGGCACCGAACGTGTCGTTGTCTCCCAGCTCATCCGTAGTCCGGGCGTCTACTTCGAGGCCGGCGAAGACCGACTGACGGGACGCCGGCTGGCGGCCGCCAAGCTGATTCCCGACCGCGGCGCGTGGATGGAGTTCGAGACTCGCAAGAGCGACTACCTGACCCTGAAGTTCAACCGCAAGCGCACCGTCCCCGTCACGATCCTGTTACGGGCGCTGGCGGCCGTCAGCGACGGGTTGAAAGAGTCCCCGATCCGGACCGGCTCGGACGAAGAGCTGCTGGCCCTGTTCGCGGCTTCCGACACACACCCCGATCACCCCTACATCGCCACGACGATTCGTCAGGAACCGACTTGGGAGATCAAGGAAAGGCGGACTCTGCCGCAAGAGGCGCTGATCGAGTTCTACCGTCGCATGCGCCCGGGCGACCCGCCGACCCTCGACAACGCCCGTGAGTACTTGATCGATCAGCTCTTCGACCCGCGCCGCTACGACTTGGAGCGGGTCGGCCGCTACAAGCTCAACCAGAAGCTCGGCCTGCATGAGTTCGTTCCCATCGAACACCGCCAGGTAACGGCCTGGGATATCGTGCGCCTGGTGGAGCGTTTGATCCGCATCAACAATCACCTGGAGGAGCCGGACGACATCGACCACCTCGGCAATCGCCGGGTCAAGACGGTCGGGGAGTTGATTCAGGCCAAGCTGCGCGTCGGCCTGCGCCGCGCCGAGCGGGTGATTGTCGAGCGCATGTCGATCCGCGATCAGGAACAGCTCACCCCGATCACCCTGGTCAACATCCGGCCGGTGGTGGCCGCCATCCGCGAGTTTTTCGGCTCGAGCCAGCTCTCGCAATTCATGGATCAGACGAACCCCCTGGCCGAGCTGCGCCACAAGCGCACCCTTTCGGCCCTCGGCCCGGGCGGACTGCGGCGAGAGCGCGCCGGCTTCGACGTGCGCGACGTTCACCACTCTCATTACGGCCGAATCTGCCCGATCGAAACCCCCGAGGGCCCCAACATCGGCTTGATCGGTCGGCTGGCGTCGTACGCCAAGGTCAACCGATTCGGTTTCATCGAGACACCCTACCGCCGGGTCCTGCGCGAGCTCGATTCCTCGGATCCGCGCCTCTTGGGACGGAAGGTCCGCGGCCAGGTGATGGACGCCAAGGGCGGTAAGGTCCTGGCCGAGGACGGCCAGGAGGCGACGCCCCAGCTGGCGAAGGCCCTCGGCAAGTCCGGCCGCCCGATTCCGATCGTGCCCTTCGTTTCCGAGGAATCGCGATACCTGACCGCCGACGAAGAGGACAAGTGGGTGATCGCCCAGGCCAACGCGCCGCTCAACGAGCGCCAGGAATTCGTCCGGCCGCGGGCCTCGTGCCGCCATCATGGCGATTTCCTCTTCTCCGAGCCCGATAAGATCGACTACATGGACGTGGCGCCCCGCCAAATCGTGGGCGTCAGCGCTTCGCTCATTCCGTTCCTTGAGCACGACGATGCCAACCGTGCCTTGATGGGGTCGAACATGCAGACCCAGGCCGTGCCGCTGATCCGCCAGGAAGTGCCCCTGGTTTCGACCGGCATGGAGCGGCAGGCGGCGATCGACTCGGGGCAGGTGATCCTATCGGACGTGGATGGCGAAGTCGTCTCGGTTACGGGCCGGGAGGTCGTCGTCCGCCACGGACGCGACCGGCGGGTCTTCCGCCTGCGGAAGTACAACCGCTCCAACCAGAGCACCTGCATCGACCAGCGCCCGGCGGTGATCAAGGGACAGCGTCTGCGCCACGGCGACGTCGTCGCCGACTCGTCTTCGACCGCCCAGGGCGAGCTAGCCCTCGGCCAGAACGTCCTGTGCGCCTTCCTCTCGTGGGAGGGAGGGAACTTCGAAGACGCCATCCTGATCTCCGAGCGGCTGGTCCAGGACGACCGCTTCACCTCGATTCACATTGAGAAGCACGAGGTCGAGGCGCGCGACACCAAGCTTGGCCCGGAAGAGATCACTTATGACATCCCCAATGTCGGCGATGAAGCGCTGCGCGACCTGAACGAGGACGGCATCATCCGGGTCGGGGCCGAGGTGGGCCCGAACGATATCCTGGTGGGGAAGATCACCCCCAAGGGCGAGAAGGAGCTGACCCCGGAGGAGAAGTTGCTGCGGGCGATCTTCGGGGAGAAGGCGCGAGAGGTGAAGGACACTTCGCTGCGCATGCCTCACGGCGAGCGCGGCAAGGTCGTCGACGTCAAGGTATTCACCCGGGAAGAGCACCGCGACCTGCCGCCGGGTGTGGAGAAAATGGTGCGCGTTTCGGTGGCGCAGAAGCGCAAGGCGACCGAAGGCGACAAGATGGCCGGCCGCCACGGCAACAAGGGTGTGATCTCCAAGGTCGTTCCGGTCGAGGACATGCCCTTCCTGGAAGACGGCACGCCCATCGACTTGATCCTGAATCCGCTGGGGGTGCCGGGCCGCATGAATATCGGGCAGATCCTCGAGGCCCACCTGGGTTGGGCCGCCGAGCGCCTGGGCTTCCGAGCCATCACCCCGGTCTTCGACGGGGCCGATGAGGAAGAAATCGAAGCCGAGCTGGCCCGGGCCTGGATGATCGACCGGGCCTGGAAGGACGCCGCCGATCGCGCCTGGCCTTGGGCCCGCGAGAGAGGTTTCTACCAGGAAGATGCCTTCGAGGACGACAGCGAAGTCCGGCGGCTGTATCTGGAGAGCCGGCTGAGCGAACGCGGTTATGCGCCCGACCAACTGGCGACCGATGTGGATTACGCGCGCCGGGGGGCGTTGCGGGAGTGGCTACGCGAGAAAGGCTACGACCCCGACAAGATCCTGCTTTTCCCCGACAGTGCCGTCGATGTGTCGGCCCGAGGCCCCTACGACATTGCCGCCATTGAAGCCTGCCTGCGCTTGTGGATCGAGGCGGCCGGCGAGACGCCTCGCGGCAAGACTCTCGAGGAGCTGCGTTCGGAGGTCGGTCGGATCATGCTGACCACGGGAACTCCGACGCCAATCCTCGGGAAGCAGCGGCTGTTCGACGGCAAGTCCGGCGAGCCCTACGATCAACCGGTGACGGTCGGTATGGTCCTGATGATGAAGCTTCATCACCTGGTGGAAGACAAAGTCCATGCCCGATCGACCGGACCGTATTCGCTCGTCACCCAACAGCCCCTCGGCGGCAAGGCCCAGTTCGGCGGGCAGCGCTTCGGCGAGATGGAAGTGTGGGCGTTGGAGGCCTACGGCGCCGCTCATACCCTGCAAGAAATGCTGACGGTCAAGTCGGACGATGTCCAGGGGCGGGTGAAAACGTACGAGGCGATCGTCAAGGGAGATCCGGTGGAAGAGCCGGGCATCCCGGCCTCGTTCCGAGTGCTGGTGAAAGAGCTGCAAAGCCTGGGACTCGCCGTCGAAGCGATCAGCGACGAGGGCGAGGTTCTGAAGTTCGGCAAGGACGACGAGCGGGCGCGGCCGCCTCGCCTGGGTTTGGGCTTGCTCGACATGGAGCCGCGAATCTAGAGGTCTCTAGATTCTGGCCCTGCCGCCCTTGGCGCCCTGTCCCCTGGGGGCGCCCGAAGGGGCGTAGAGGGCGGGGACTTGCGCCCTGGGCGCGCCCGCCCTTGGCGGTCTGTAGAGACCGAAGGGGCGAAGCCAGGCCTGGCTGGAGCTGGTTGCCATTGGGCGCCAAGGTGATTGCGACGAAGCGTGGGCCGGATCTCTAGACCCACTCCGACAACTCAACCGCGTCGGAACCCTGTCCGCCGCCCAACGGGACCTGGCGTGCCGGGCCTGGACTGAAGTCCCCGGTAGGGCCATGAATCGATGAGGACTTCGGCGGGTGGGCGATCATGTTCTGAAGGGCACAATCGCCTTGACGGGGTTGCGAATAGCGTGCTAGAATAACCGTCCGTCTAGTACCCAGGACGGACCGGCGTGGCGGAAGCGTCGGTCCGAGTGGAATAGCGGCAGAATCGAGGCGAGGCCATCGCGCAGGTTCGATGGCCTCCCTTGCGCCAGTTGCCCGGGGCGAATAGCCCTGGGCTTCGCGAAACCCGCACCTGCGGAACGCCGCAAGCGCGGTGCCGGTGAGAACCCCGACCTAGCGAGGGGTTGTATGGAGGGGCGGCGTGCCCACGATCAATCAGCTGGTCCGAAAGGGCCGTAGGGCGAAGCGGGCCAAGACCAAGGCTCCGGCGCTGTTGTTCATCCTGAACTCGAAGAAACAACGCCGCACGTCGGTGCGGCGTGGCGCGCCGCAGAAGCGCGGCGTCTGCACCCAGGTCCGCACCATGACTCCGAAGAAGCCGAACTCGGCTCTGCGTAAGGTCGCCCGAGTTCGATTGACGAACGGGATCGAGGTGAGCGCCTATATCCCGGGCGAGGGGCACTCCCTGCAGGAGCACTCGGTAGTGCTGGTCCGTGGCGGGCGCGTCAAGGATCTGCCCGGGGTGCGCTACCACATTGTTCGAGGCACCCTCGACACCACGGGGGTCGACGCGCGGCGGCAGGCGAGGTCGAAATACGGCAGCAAGCGCCCCAAGGAGACGGCGTAGGACGGGCCGTTGCCCGCCGCGCCACGACGGAGCTAGACCATGCGCAGGACTCGTCCCGAGAAACGCCGGACGCCGGGCGATATCCGCTACAACAACGAGCTGGTGCAGGGATTCATCAACCGGCTTATGCGGCGTGGCAAGAAGAGCACGGCCACCCGGATCGTCTACGACGCTTTCGACCTGATCGAAATGCGGGCCAAACGGCATCCCCTGGAAGTTTTCGAGCAGGCGATGCGCAATGTCAGCCCGATGCTGGAAGTGAAGCCCCGCCGTGTGGGCGGGGCCACCTACCAGGTTCCTGTCGAAGTCGGTTCCGAGCGGCGCGTCTCGTTGGCCATGCGTTGGATTCTGGTCGCCGCACGGACGCGTGGCGGAAAGTCGATGGCCGAGCGGCTGGCCGGCGAATTGATCGACGCCTCCGGCAACACCGGCTCGGCGATCAAGAAACGAGAGGAAGTTCATAAGACGGCGGAGGCGAACCGCGCCTTCGCCCATTACCGCTGGTAGGAACCAGTGACCAGTGATCTGTGATCAGTGACCACAGGCCACAGACCACCAACCACTGACCACTGACCACTCACCACTGGCCACTGATGACTGATCACGGATTACGGACGCTTGGGAAGGTTTCGTCAACGATCATGGCTCGGGAAACGGCGCTGAACCGTTATCGGAATATCGGCATCATCGCTCATATCGATGCCGGCAAAACGACCACCACCGAGCGGGTGCTTTTCTATACCGGTCGGACGCACCGCATTGGATCGGTCGATGAGGGCACCACCGTCACCGATTGGATGGACCAGGAGCGTGAGCGCGGCATCACGATCGTCTCCGCTGCGGTCACCGCTTCCTGGCGCGACCACATCTTCAACGTCATTGACACACCCGGCCACATTGACTTCACGGCCGAAGTGCAGCGGTGCCTGCGCGTGCTCGACGGTGGAATTGTCGTGTTCGACGCCGTGCAAGGGGTGGAGCCGCAGTCCGAGACCGTCTGGCGCCAGGCGGACCGCTATGGAGTCCCGCGCGTCTGTCTTGTCAACAAGATGGACCGGGTCGGCTCTTCGTACGACCGCACCATCGAGATGGTGCGCCAGCGACTGGGGGCCCATCCGATCGCGATCCAAATGCCGGTGGGCGCGGAATCCGACTTCATGGGCATCATCGACCTGATCGAAGAGCGGGCGATGATCTGGACCGACGAACTCGGCGCCGCCCCGGAAATCGTCGACATCCCGGCGGATTTGAAAGCCGAGGCCGCCGAACGACGGGCGCGCATGGTCGAGCAGATCAGTGAGACCGACGACGCCCTCACCCACAAGTTCCTCGAGGGCGAGGTCATCGACCGCGACGACTTGCGCCGTGCGCTGCGAGCGGCCACGATCGCCGGCCGGGCGACGCCGGTGTTGTGCGGTTCATCGCTGCGCAACAAGGGAGTCCAGCCGGTGTTGGACGCGGTCGTCGACTACCTGCCGTCGCCGGCCGACATTCCCGCCGTCGTCGGCACCAAACCCGGCGCCTCCGAGACCGAGGTGACCCGGCCGGCGGAGGACAGCGCACCGCTAAGCGCTCTGGTCTTCAAGATCGTCTCGGATCCGTACGTCGGCCGGTTGGCCTACTTCCGCGTCTACTCCGGCAAAATCACCCAGGGCTCGATGGTCTACAACTCGACCAAGGGCAAGCGCGAGCGCGTTGGCCGCCTGATCCGCATGTACGCCGACCGGCGCGAGGACGTCACCGAAGTGCTGGCGGGCGACATCGCCGCCGTCCTGGGGATGAAGGAAACATTCACCGGCGATACGCTGAGCGACGCCGCCAACCCGATCGTCCTGGAGAACATCAGCTTCCCGGAGCCGGTCGTCTTCCTGGCGATCGAGCCCAAGTCGACGGCCGACCAGGACCGGATGGGCGAGGCCTTGCGGAAGCTGTCCGAGGAAGATCCCACCTTCCGCGTCAGCGGGGATGAGAACACCGGCCAGACCGTGATCTCCGGCATGGGTGAGCTCCACCTGGAAGTCCTGGTCGATCGCATGCTGCGCGAATTCAAGGTGCAGGCTAAGATCGGGCGCCCACGTGTCGCTTACCGCGAGTCGATTTCGCGCGCCGTCCCCAAGTCGGAGTTCCGCTACGTCAAGCAGACCGGGGGCCACGGCCAGTATGGGCATGTCGTCTTCCGCCTGGAAACAGGCGATCCCGGATCGGGCGTGGTCTTCGAGAATAAGGTTGTCGGCGGGAAGGTCCCGCGCGAGTACATTCCCGCGGTCGAGCGTGGCGTGCGCGAAGCGGCCGAAGCCGGCGTGTTGGCCGGGTATCCGGTGACCGATGTCGCTGTCACCCTGATCGACGGTTCCTTCCACGAGGTCGACTCGAGTGAGATGGCGTTCAAAATGGCCGCCACGCTGGGCTTCAAGCAGGCGGTCCAGCAGGGGGGCCCGATTCTGCTTGAGCCGATCATGCGCGTGGAGACAGTCGTCCCCGAGGAGTTCGTCGGGGATGTGACGGGCGATATGGCCGCCCGCCGCGCCGAAATCACCGGCATCGAGATGCGCCCGGGCCACGCACAGGCCATCCTGGCGATGGTTCCGCTGGCTGAGATGTTCGGCTACGCCACCGACCTGCGCTCGATGACACAGGGGCGCTCGGCCTTCACCATGGAGTTCGATCACTACGCCGCCGTTTCCGAGACCGCCGCCAAGGCGGTGTTGGAAGGCGCTCGCTAGCAGAACAAGAAACCGGGTTTCTGAAAGAAACCCGGTTTCTAACGAAGACGGAGGATATCGATGGCGAAGCAGAAGTATGAGCGGACGAAGCCGCACATGAACGTGGGGACGATGGGGCACATCGACCACGGCAAGACGACGTTGACGGCGGCGATCACGAAGTACTGCTCGTTGCAGGGGCAGGGGCAGTTTCGTCCGTT
>DATEVL010000154.1:0-16327 GCA_035281845.1 Anaerolineales bacterium
CATCTTTCAGGTGGACCCAGTGGGATTCGAACCCACGACCTTCTCAATGCCATTGAGACGCGCTCCCAACTGCGCTATGGGCCCTAGTGGACCTGGCGGGATTCGAACCCGCGACCCCTTCAGTGCGATTGAAGTGCGCTCCCAGCTGCGCTACAGGCCCGCGAATGCTCAGGTCATTGTACCGGAGCGTGCGAGACGGTGTCAAGAAACGCCAGAACCGCATGCATCGAAGCCCGGAGCGTGCGTGAGATTGCCGGCGGCGGCCGGCCCGGCTATAATCCTTGTTCCTCGCGAGTTGCTCACCATGCCAGCCTATCCCGATCGCATCCGGCAACTGACGGCAGCCATGCCGGGACACGACCTCCAGGCCGTCGTCCTGCTGCCCGGACCCAACCTGCGCTATTACACTGGGTTGTCCTTCCATTTGATGGGTCGCCCGACCCTCGCCCTGATCGCGGCCGATCAGCCTCCACTCCTGCTCGTCCCCGAATTGGAGCGGTCCAAGGCGGAAGGCAATCCAATTGGGGCCACCGTCCTCACGTACGGGGAGGACCTGGAATCGCGCCAGGCGGCTTTCCATCGGGCGGCGCAGGCGATCGGCCTGGCCCGCCGCCGCGTTGGCGTCGAGCCGTTGCGGATGCGCTGGCTGGAGGAGCGGCTGTTGGAGGAAGCCGCCCCCGGCATCCGTTTGACGAGCGCTGATGGGGCCCTGGAGCCGCTGCGGGCGGAGAAATCCCCCGAGGAGCTGGCCGCGATTCGGCGCGCCGTCGCCGTCGCCGAGGCCGCCCTGACGGAGACGATCCCTCAAATTCGTTCCGGAGTCAGCGAGCTGGACCTGGCGGCGGAGCTTGTGCTGCGCCTCTTGGGCGCCGGCTCGGAAAGCGAACTTCCCTTCGCCCCGATCGTCGCCTCCGGCCCGAACACCGCCTTGCCGCACGCCGTGCCGACGAGCCGCACCCTGCAGCCCGGCGACCTGGTCATCCTGGACTGGGGGGCGACGGTCGACGGCTACATCTCGGACCTCACGCGCACCTTCGCCATCGGCCGGGTCGACCCCGAGCTGCAGCAAGTCCACGCCATCGTGGCCGAGGCCAACGGCGCCGGACGATCCGCGGCCGGACCCGGCGTCGCCTGCCGCGCCGTCGACGGCGCGGCGCGATCGGTGATCGAGGCCGCCGGTTATGGCGCCGCCTTCGTCCACCGCACGGGACATGGGATCGGCCTGGAAGCGCATGAAGCGCCTTACCTGCGCTCCGACAACGAGGCTCTGCTTCGCCCGGGAATGACCTTCACCGTCGAGCCGGGAATCTACCTCCCCGGCCGCGGCGGCGCCCGCGTCGAAGACAACATCGTCGTGACGGAAGGGGGCGCCGAAACTCTGAGCAGCCTGCCGCGCGAGCTGCGCGTCCTCGAGTGATGCCGCCCGCTCGGGGTGGCGTCTTCAGCCAACCGACATGACGCGCGACCTGCGCCTGCTGGCCTTCTCCCTGTTCCTGTGGGGCGTCGGGGAAGGACTCTTCATCTACCTCCAGCCGATCTATCTGACGGAACTGGGAGCCGATCCGCTCCAGGTGGGGTTCGTGCTCAGCCTGGTGGGGGCGGCGATGACGGTCACCCACATCCCGGCCGGAATCCTGGCTGACCGTTTCGGCCGGAAGTGGATGATGGCGGCCGCCTGGGTCTTCGGCGCGCTGGCATGCTTTTTCATGTTCCTGGCAACCAGCTTGTGGATCTTCGTCGCGGCGCTCGTGTTGTACTCGCTGACCTCGTTCGTCATGTCGCCGATGTCGAGCTATGTCACCGAGGCGCGCGGGCCATGGACCGTCGGCCGGGCGCTGACGACGGTATCGGCCTCCTTCAACGCCGGGGCGGTGATCGGTCCCTTCGCCGGCGGTTTGCTTGCGGCTGAATTTGGGATCCGCCCGCTCTTTGGGATCGCCGCCGTCCTATTCGTCCTGTCGACCGTGCTGATGGTGCTCTTGCGAAATCAACCGGTGGAGCCGCCGCACGCCGAAGGCCGTTACCGCTCCCTGTTGACCAACCGAACGGCGGCGCGCATCCTGGTGGTCACTTTCGTAGTGATCCTGGCGCTGACGCTGAGCTGGCCCCTGACCCCGCTCTATCTGAGCGAGGTTCGCGGTCTCTCCGTGGCGCAGGTTGGCGCGCTCGGGTCGTTCTTCGCCCTGGGGATCGTCGTCCTCAACCTGACCTTGGGCGCCGCAGCGCCGCGTCGCGGATCGATGATCGGCCAGGGGCTCGTGGCCGCGTCGGTCGCCCTGCTGTGGCGGGGCCTGTCGATGCCGGCCTACGCCGCCGGGTACTTCCTGGCAGGAGGTTCCCGGACGGCACGCAGTCTCCTGAGCGCCCAGGTGGAACGGGTCGTTGAACGATCACACCTCGGGCTCGCCTTCGGGGTCGTTGAAACCGTCGCCTCCAGTGCGCTGATCCTGGCGCCCTTGCTCGCCGGCTTTCTTTACCAGGCCAACCCGGCAGCGCCGTACCCGGTCAACCTCGTCCTGATCGGCGGATCCCTGGCGTTCTCGGCATGGCTCCTGCCGGCGGACAGGGACACGGAGTCGCCGACGCGGACGGCGATGGGAATGGAGCGCTGACCATGGTCGGCGGGCTCGGATGGGGGGTCGATTGGATCGTCAGCCTTCAGGCCGCTGGGGCGCCCCTGTTGACCCAGGCGATGAACGTCTTCACATTCCTCGGGTCCGAATGGTTCTATTTGCTGGTGATGCCCGCGCTGCTGTGGTGCGTCAGCGCTTCGCTCGGCCTGCGCCTCGGCCTGCTTCTACTCACCAGCGCCAGCGTGAACTCGGTTCTCAAGCTCGGCTTTGGGCTGCCGAGGCCGTATTGGGTCGACAGTCGCGTCCGGGCGCTCACCGTCGAAACCTCTTACGGGTTGCCCTCCGGCCACGCGCAGAACGCGGTCGTGCTATGGGGCTATCTGGCCTATCGCCTGCGCCGTTGGTGGGCCACGATCCTGGCCATCGTGCTGATCGTCGTCATCTCCTTCTCACGCGTCTACCTTGGCGTCCATTTTCCGGCCGACGTGGCGGCCGGCTGGCTCATCGGTGGGCTACTCCTGGCCGTGTTTGTCCTACTCGAGGAACCGGTCGCCGGTTGGTTCGCCCGGCATTCGCTTGGGACCCGCCTGCTCGTCGCTGGACTGGGGTCGTTCAGCCTGACGGTGCTGGGGTGGATCGCCCTGCAAGCGACGGCGGGCCGGGAAATCCCTGCCGAATGGATCGCCAATATCCTCGCCGCGACGGGATCCGGCTTCACGGCGCAATCGCTGGGCGACGTCATCTCGGCTGGAGGCGCACTGTTCGGCTTCTCGGTCGGCGCCGTGCTGCTCGCCCACTGGGGGCGATTCGATGCCAAGGGCAGCGCGTGGATCCGCCTGACGCGATTCTTCGTCGGTCTGGCCGGCGTCCTGGCTCTGGATATCGGCTTGACCGCGTTTCTGCCGGATGGGGATGTCTCCCGCTTCCTGCGCTACGGCCTCGTAGCTTTCTGGATCGTCTACGGCGCGCCTCGAGCGTTTGTCGCGCTGCGGTTGGCGTAACCGGTAGGCAGGTTGCGGAGGAAGCTCCTCACCTCACCCCCTCCCCCGCGCGCAGCCGCCCGTAGCGACACCTGCGCCGCACTGCGCCGTGCGCAGCGCGGCGCAGTGCAGGTGAGCGGAGGGCCTCTCCGCCAGTAGGCTGCTTTCGTAAAGACGTAATCTGGCGGAGGGAGTTGAGGTACTCAAGGAGGCAGTGGGCTCTTGCCCCGCCTCCTTCAAAACCCCAGCCCTCCCCCGGCTTGCGTTCATCACATCGAGGTTCCAACTTGCCGGGGGAGCCCATCGCTTCGCTCGCTCTCTACGCCCCTTCGCTCTCTACAGAGCGCCAAGGGCGGGCGTCCCCAGGGGACAGAGCGCCACGCCCTTCGCCCTCTACAGGGCGCCAAGGGCGGCGCACACCCAGGGTGCACCCGAAGGGGTGAGGGCGGGGGGCGCGCGAGGGTAAGGGGGCGGGGCGAACTGCCTTGGCCCTTTTTGCGCAAACTCCCAGGACCCCTTTCGTCCTCGAGCCGACGGCATACCCTCCGGTCCTCCACACATTTCGGGGAACCTTGCCACCCACGCTGGTGTATACAGGTTGATCCAGACTGGGAGGCAAAGCTATGAATAACAGAAGACTCCCTCCAGTGTTCAGCCTGGTGTTGCTTTGGGCGGGCTCGGTGTCCGCATGCAGCCGTCTCCCCGCCGCAGAGGCCGGGATGGTGGCGCCGCCTGAGGTCGCACCAGAGACTCGGCCTGCCAACAGCATTCTCACCGGCGGCTGGGATCCCCAGGTCCAGGCATACGTGATCCAGGCGCACGACGCCGACACGGGGGAGACGGCGGTGTGGGGATCCGTGCCTCTCGAAGGTAGCGGGACGGACATGGGATCGTATGCCTATTCCCCGGACGGGAGCGTCCTCGCGCTGACCACCGGCACAACACCGTTTTGCACGCCTTCTGGCGGCGGATCGGCCTGCTGGCCGAGCACCAAGGCCATTCACCTCATCGACGTGCAAACCAGGGCCGTCATCTCCGTCGACCCGGGCTACGGGCGAGCCGGACCCATTGTGTTCTCCCCGGATGGGGACCACCTGGCGATGGTCCATCAAAGCCGCGCGGGAATCGAGCTCCGCCTGTACGACTCCGCCAGTGAAGGGCTCCTCCGGTCAACGTCGATCCCCTTCGTCCCTTCCTATGCGGGCTACACGGTCGACGAACGGGGCCTCATCCTGGTCGGGGCTGACGACGGAACCCATCCCGGCCTCGCGCCCCCCGGTCCGCTTACGGTGATCGTGACGGACGGAGAGTCGCTGGAGACCAGATGGCAACAGGCTCTCGATGGGGTCATCCATGGAGCCTGGTGCCTGGAGGCGTGCGACGGTTCCCATGGATTCACGGTGTCGGCGGTGTGGTCGCCGGCGATCGTGCGCATACCTGGAACGGATCGCATCGTCGTCGTCCACGCCGATGCCGACAAGCTGACATCGGTCGATGTCGCCGACCAACGCGTCGCCACGATCGACATCGCCGCGCCGCGGTCATGGCTCGACCGGCTGATGGCCTTCGGCACGATGCCGGCCGAGGCCAAGGGTGGCATGGACGGCGCTGCTCGCGACGCAGCCGCCTCACCGGACGGGTCGCGCCTCTACATTGTCGGCTGGGCCTACCACACTCGGCTGAAAGACGACGGCACGATGGAAAACAGGGACGAGCCGCTCGGCCTGCAGGTGGTGGACCCGTTGACAGGCTCGAGGATCGCCTCCATCGATTCCAACGCCGCCCGAGTCTCGCTGACCAAGGACGGGGCGTGGCTGCTGCTCACGGTGTGGAACGACGTCAAGATGTGGACGGAGGTCCTTCCTGTTGGTCAGCTGGACGGTGACCGGCCCGTGGAGGCCTGGGACCTCGTTGCGGGCACGAACCTCGAAGGGGCCCAGGTGGTCCTAGGCATGTCCGCCGTGGAAGGGCCTATCCGGGTAGCCAACATCGACCCCGCCACTCTGAGCGTGGGTCAACGGTGGCTGCTCGGTGAATCCGTGACTGTGCTCCTGCGGTAATCCCCCGGCGAATTGCCGCCAGGACGTTTCTCCTTAGAATCGACAGGACCCGGCCCCGCATGATCGGGGCCGGCGTTTTCGACCGAAGTTCGCCACCTTGCCTGAGGCCCCGCGACTCCCGGAAGACGCTATCTCCCTGGGGGAAGGCTTCTCCTTACCTACACTCTGGCGGACTCTCTCGCGTTTGCAGCTGGCGCTCGGAGATGTCGACGAATACCCACTGCTGCTGGCGCGGGCCAAGGACGAGGCGGCTCGCCGCCCGCCGCAACCTCACCGGATGCTGCTGACGATCGTCCGCCGGATCGCGCCGTCTAGCGCGACTCATCAGGGACCAGGTTTGAGCTCACGCCAAAGGAACCAGTGCCCAGCGCGGTCACCGGCCGACTCGGGCTCCCGGTCATAGTACAGGTCGAAGACGCCGCCCCGATCAGTTCGAACGCGGAAGTAAAACCGTCCAACGCCCCATGACCCGCGCCGGGCGGCGGTCTCCAGGTGCGCCGGCTGCATGTTGATCTGCATCCGGCCACGGCGCTCGTAGCGCGCCCACGTCGAGAGCAGCTCGCGCACGGTGTAGGTTTGGCCGTCCCACACAAAGGAATCCGGCGCGTGAGGTTTCTTGGCCAGCGCCGGCGGATGAAGATGGGTGACCTCGATCTCCCGATCGATGAAGCGCAGCGGCCGCCAGGTTTCACTCATTCTTCCAGAAACCGGGTTTCTTTCAGAAACCCGGTTTCTACACGAGAGCGTAGCCGAAGGGTCACTCTTCCTCGGCCTTGCCGACGTCCTTCTTCCGGGCGGCGATGATTCCTTCCGCGACGTGCTGCGGGACGACCTCGTAGTGGGAAGGCGACATGGTGAAGACACCGCGCCCGCCGGTAATCGACCGCAGCTCGCTGGTGTAACGCAGCATCTCAGCGTGCGGCACCTTGGCCGTCACGATGCTCCGGCCCCGGTCGCTCTCCATCCCCTGCACCTTCGCCCGGCGCGTGTTCAGGTCGCCGAGGACGTCCCCCATGCTCTCCTCCGGCACGGTTACCCGCACGTCCATGATCGGCTCGAGCAGCACCGGGCCGGCCTCCTTGAAAGCCGCCTTGAAGGCCTCGCGCCCGGCTGTCTCGAACGCCACCGCCTTCGAGTCGACCGGGTGCTCCTTTCCGTCGGTGACCGCCGCCAGGACATTCTCCACCGGAAAGCCGGCCAGCACCCCGGTCTTCAACACGCCCCGCACACCCTTCTCAATCGCCGGCATGAAACTGTGGGAGATCGCCCCACCGAAGACCTCGTTGACGAACTCGAAGTTCTCCTCGGGCAGCGGCTCGACCCGCATGTGCACCTCAGCGAACTGGCCGGCGCCACCGGTCTGCTTCTTATGACGGTGCATCGCTTGCCCCTTGCGGGTGATCGTCTCGCGATATGAGACGCGTGGCGTTTCAGTCAGCAGGCCGACCTGGAACTTCGCCTCGGCCTTGCGGATGGCGACGTCGATGTGCTGGTCGCCCATCCCCTGCAGGATCGTCTGATTGGTGCTGCCCTCCTGGTGCCAAGAGAGCGTCGGATCCTCTTCGCACAATCGAGAGAGCGAGGCTCCCATCTTGGTCGAATCGGCCTGCGTCTTCGGCAGGACGGCGACGGCATACAGGGCGTTGGGGTAGGCCGGGGGCGCGACGACGATGCGCTGGGCTTTGTCCCCCAGCGTGTCGCCGGTCCCGGCGGAGGCCAGTTTGGCGACGGTCCCGATGTCGCCGGCGTGCAGTACCTTCACCGGAATCTGCTCTTTGCCCCGCATCACATGCAGACTGCCAAGTCTTTCCTCGGCGCCCTTGCCTTGGTTCCACACCCGGCTGTCCGATGCCAGGGTGCCGGAGAACACTCGCAAATAGGTGAGCTTGCCGACAAAAGGGTCAGCCGTGGTCTTCCAGACGTACACTGCGAGCGGACCGGCATCGGAGGCGGTCAGCTCGACGTCGCCGCCAGGCCCCTGGGCGGTCCGTGGAGGAGACTGCGCCGGGGAAGGAAGCAGATCGAGGACGGCGTCGAGCAAGGGAAGGAGGGCGGTGCCGGCGGTCCCGGCCGTGACGAAAACCGGAGCGACCCGTCCGGACCGGACGGATTGGCGGAACCCTCGCGCGATTTCCTCCGCCGTCAACTCCTCCCCGCCCAGGTATTTCTCCAGCAAGGCGTCGTCCCCTTCCGCCGCCGCCTCGATCACCCCGACGCGCGCTTCCTCCGCCGCCGCCTGCAGATCCGCCGGGACCGGGGCGACTTCCTTCCCGTCCCCCAGGCGTGCCTGCATCGTGAACAGGTCGACCACGCCTTTGAACTCGGCCCTCTCCCCGACCGGCAGCTGCACCGGGACGAGGGCGATCTCGTGCGACAGGCGGCGGGCCGCTTCCAGCCCGCGGGCGAAGCTGGCGTTCTCGCGGTCCATCTTGCTGATCACAACGAAGCGCGGCAGGCGGAATCGGTCGCAGATATCCCAGACGACCTCCGTCCCGACTTCGACGCCGGCCACCGAGTCGACAAACACCAACGCGCCTTCCACCACCCGTAAGGCCGAGATGGTCTCGCCGACGAAATCGGTGTAACCCGGGGTGTCGAGCAGGTTGATCTTCGATTCACGATGCTCGAGCGGCAGGACGGCTGTCGAAAGCGAAAGGCGACGGCGGATTTCCTCTTCCTCGAAGTCCGAGACCGTGTTGCCTTCTTCGACCTTCCCCATGCGGGTCGTGACGCCGGTGGCGAAAAGGGCGGCTTCCGCCCAGGAGGTCTTGCCCGCACCGCCGTGCGAGACGAGCGCGACGTTGCGGATGCGGTCGGTCGCGTATTCCTTCATCGGCTGGGAGGTCCTCCAACGGGGCGAAGTTCAAGCGGATTCTAAAGGAGGAGCAGGGGACTGTCAAAGCGAGGCATCGAGAAAGGACAGAAACCGGGTTTCTGGGAGAAACCCGGTTTCTCAGACCGCGATGATAGAATCGCCCGGCGTCAACGTGCAGCAGTGGCTGAATCAACACTCGTTCGTCGTCGCCGCCGTCGCCGCCATCTTCACTCTGACGGCGATCCTTCTCCGCGACGGGATCCGACGGAACGACTTGGTGGCGATCGGCGCCCTGTGTCTGGGCCTGGCGATGGCCTATGCGTTGCTCGCTCCAGGCAGGAGCACCGAACGAGAGATCTCGGTCGTCCATTCACAGATCGGACACGGGCGCCCGGTCCTGCTCGAGTTGCAGAGCCCGTACTGACTGGGATGTATGAGCGTGAAACCCGTCGTGGACGCGGTCGAGCGAGAGTTTTCCGGCACGTTGAAGGTGATCCGGTTGAACGTTCAGGATCCGGCGGGCAAGGCACTCGCCCTGGAGTACGGCTTTCAGTTCACACCGACCTTCATCTTACTCGACGGCGACGGGCAGGAGGCGTGGCGCTCGGTCTTCGCCCTGGACCCCGCCCAGCTTCGCACCTGGCTGAACAGCAATTGAGCTGCAGCCGAACATGAAGGTATCGTCCGAAGACCGTCGGGTGCGCCGGCGACTGCGCTTCGAGCTTCGCTACTGGACCGGCCGACCTCCCTGGGATACGGGCATTACCCCTCCCGAAGTCATGGATTTCCTGGCGCGGACGCCGCCCGGACGGGCCGTCGACTTTGGCTGCGGCACCGGGACCAACGCCATCACACTTGCGCAGCATACCTGGCAGGTCACCGGGATCGATTTCTCCTGGCGCGCCCTACGGACGGCTCGTCGAAAAGCGCGAGCCGCTGGGGTGGCTGTTCAGTTCCTGCGGCGCGACGTCAGCCGTCTCGACGATTTGGCCGGCCCGTTCGACTTCGCCCTCGACCTCGGTTGTTTCCACAGCCTCGAGCCGCAGCAGCGGGCCCGCTACGCGGCTGCAGTCGCACGCGTCCTAAACCCCAGAGCGACGTTCATGATGTACGCCTTCGTCGCACCGGACGAGGGCTGGCCGTCAGAGGCGGAGATTCGCCAGTGCTTCTCCTCCCCCTTCGACCTGGTTGGCATCGAACATGGTGATTTCGAAGGCCGGCCGTCCGCCTGGTTCACCTGGAGGCGCCGGCCATGACTCGTCGCGTGCTGGTCCTCTTCCTGGACGGGGTCGGCCTCGGGCGGGACGACCCCGCCGTAAATCCGTTCGCCGTCGCGAAGATGCCGGCGCTGGTCGCCGCTCTTGGCGGCGGCCGCCTGCTCGCCGGGGTGGCGCCGCAGGTGGGGCCCGAGGCGACCCTGTTATCGATGGATGCCTGCCTCGACGTGCCCGGCGATCCGCAGTCGGCCAGCGGCCAGGCCGCCATTTTGACCGGTCGAAACGTCCCGGCGGAGATCGGCGAGCATTACGGACCGAAGCCCAACCCGGCCGTGGCGGCGATCGTTCGCCAGGGGAGCATGTTTTCAGAGGTCGTTGATCGCGGCGGCCAAGCGGCCCTGCTCAACGCCTACCCGCCGCGTTACTTTCAGGGCATCGCCAGCGGTCGTCGCCTGTACTCGGCGATTCCGCTCGCCGTCACCGCCGCCGGGATTCCGCTGAGGACCGCCACCGATCTGCAGTATGGACGCGCCCTCTCGGCCGACTTCACCGCCAAAGGTTGGACCGGGCAGCTCGGCTTCCCCCCCGCTCCAGTCCTTGCTCGAGCGGAGGCCGGCCGGCGGATGGCGGCCTTGGCCCGGGAAGTCGATCTCTCTTGGTTCGACTTCTGGCCTAGCGACATCGCCGGGCATCGGGCCGGGATCACCCAGGCCGTGGCCCTTCTCGACCATCTCGACGAGGTGCTCCGTGGGCTGATCGACGCGTGGCGCGGCGGTGCGGACCTGGCGCTGATCACGTCGGACCACGGCAACCTGGAAGACCTCTCCGACCGCGGCCATACGCGCAACCCGGTGCCGGGCATCCTGATCGGCCCGGCCGAGTTGCGCGCGGCCATCGCCCCACGGCTGCGCCGGTTGACCGATTTCCACGACGTGATCCTCGATGTCATCTTCGGAGACCTGACGGGGGACGCCCGTCTCCCTTAAAGAGGCCGGTAGCCTGATTCGCTGGAAAAGATTCCTCGATCCGAGGCGATTGCTCACTTGCACTGCACCACACCTGCCCTCCTCGCCAGGACACCGATGCGGTGTGGCGGGCGGTGCCAGGGAGCGCAGCGCAGGTGCAAGTGTCGGCGCCTCCCACTCGCTCCGCTCCGGGGACTGTCGCCTGGCGCCTCGCAATGACAGTTCGAGGTGGCGCGAGGCGCCCTCGCCTCAGCGTCATTGCGAGCCGTCCAGAGGTCAATCGAGAGACGGCGTGGCAATCTCCTTGCAGAGCGATGCCCACTTGCCGATGCCACGCGCTGCCGACCGACAACCCAATCTCCTTCGCTCGCTTGACGCTACCTCGCGCGACAAGGTAAGATGATTTGGAGCCCTCATCGATGACGGTCAGTGGCAATCATCTCCGCCGATTGATGCGAAAGTGGGCGACCGGCGTGACCCTGGTCACGGCCATGGATTCGAACGGCCCTCACGGGATGACGGTGAGCTCCTTCACGGCGATTTCACTCGAGCCGCCGTTGATCCTGGTCGCGCTCGA
Source organism: Anaerolineales bacterium (assembly GCA_035281845.1). Classification (GTDB taxonomy): domain Bacteria; phylum Chloroflexota; class Anaerolineae; order Anaerolineales; family E44-bin32; genus DATEVL01. The sequence continues at coordinate 11,188 of DATEVL010000154.1, forward strand.
ACGCGGCGCCCGTACCCATCAGATGGTCGAGCAGGTCGGTCGTTTCGCCGTGGTCATCCTGCGCACCGAGCAACGCGAGCTGGCCAAGCGTTTCGCCGGCGGGATCGACGACGGCGACAGCCGCTTCGAGGGGATCTCCTACAGCCTCACGCCGGGCGGTGCGCCCATTCCGCCGGATCCGCTGGCCCATTTCGATTGTCAGGTGGTGGAGGCACACCTGGCCGGCACCCACACCGTGTTCCTCGGTCTGGTGACGGGAGGCCAGGCGGCACGGTCCGGTTCACCGCTCCTCTACTACAACCGCGACTACCGCGATCTCGTCGAATGAGGTCGCTGCGGCCATGGATGGACCGCTCGACTCCTCCGAACGTCAGACGCTCCTTCAGATTGCCAGACTCTCCGTCACCCACGCCGCGGGTTCCGAGTCCCTCCCTCCACTCCAGGTCGATGCCTATTCGGCCGCGCTTCGTGCGAACGGCAGCGCCTTCGTCACCCTGACGCGAGGCGGCGCACTGAGAGGATGCATCGGCGGGCTCGAGCCGCGCCAGTCACTCGTCGAGGACGTCTGGGAGCACGCCTACGCCGCGGCCCGTGAGGATCCTCGCTTCGAGCCGGTCACGCCCCCCGAGCTGGCCGAGATCCGTATCGAGATCTCACGCCTCACACCGCCGAGGCCGCTGGATGTGCCCCCCGATCGAATCACGACCACCCTTCGCCCCGGGGTGGATGGCGTGATCCTGCGCCGGGGAGTTTTGCGGGCGACATTCTTGCCGCAAGTATGGGAGAAGGTCCCGGATCCGGTCCTCTTTCTCGACATGCTGGCCGACAAGGCCGGCCTCCCCCGCCAGGCCTGGCGCAGCGGCGAGGTCCAGATTCAGATCTACCAGGTCGAGAGCTTCGAGGAAAGTGATCAGTGATCACTGATCACTGGTCACTGATCACGGGTTACTGGTTACCGGCGTTGGGCTTCCGGCCGAGACCGCGCGCCCGAAGGACCGGAACCACGAAGAGGAACCCGGTGTTGTCCTCGTCGAAATTGCCCACCAGGGCTTCGGTCCGGCGGATTAGGTCATCCAGGTCGAGGTCATCCGGGACAACGCTCAAGATCGTGCGGTGGTTGTACTCCTCGCTTTCGAGCAGCGAGCGCAGCGATGGCATGAGCGGCAAGTCGTCACGCTGGGCATGCTGCAACAGGTGGCGCATCCCGATACTGTCTAGGATGGTCGCGCCGGTTACGCCGGCCTCCTCCCACACGCGAATGACATCGTGACAGGTACCGATGTTGAGCACAACGGCGACAATAAGCTTGGGCATCTCAGCCCTCCTCGGCGCCGGCCGCGATCGGGCGCGGCGCCCTGGGGAAAACCTGGCGCAGCATGATGGGCGTAAGGATCGTCGTCAGCAAGACCAGCATCACGACCACGGAGAACAGTTCCGGATCGATCAGTCCCTGACTGACACCGACCGAGGCTACAATCAGCCCCACCTCGCCGCGGGATACCATGCCAACGCCAACCCGCAAGGCCTGCACGCCAGAGAAGCCCCCCAGGCGCGCCCCCAGACCGCTGCCGATCACCTTGGAGACAACCGCTACCAGGAGCAGGGCCAGCAGGAAGCCCAACGATTGCCCGCCAATCGACCGGGCGTTGGCTTGCAGTCCGATGCTGACGAAAAACACCGGGACGAAGACAGTGTAGGCGATGGTGCGGATCTTCGCCTCTGTCTTGTCGCGCAGCGGGCTGCGGCTCAGACCGACGCCAGCGAGGAAGGCCCCTGTGATCGCCGCCAACCCGCCGACGACCTCCGCCGCCCACGCGAACAGGAGTACGCTGGCCAGCACCACAGCTGCCAGCCCTTCACTGATCGGCTGGCGATCCACCCAGCGCAGCAACGGCGGGAGGACCAGCCACCCGGCGAAACCGGCCAAGATCATGTAGAGGAAGATCTTGGCGACGACGATGGCCACGGCTCCTGGAGCGCTTGCACCTCCGGCCAGTGCCAGGAAGACCGATAGGAGCACGATCACCAGAATGTCGTCGACGACAGCCGCGCCGAGCATGGCAAGCCCTTCCCGGGTGCGGAGCACCCCCAGCTCCAGTAGAGTTTGGGCGGAAATCGAGACGCTCGTCGCCGTCAGAATAATCCCAATGAAGATGGCCGAATCCCCCCCGTAGCCGAACGGAACCGCCACCAGGGCTCCCATCAGCAACGGCACGGCGACTCCGAACACGCCCCCCAGCCCCGCGACTCGCCCGGAGCGGCCCAACTCCCTGATATCGACCTCCATCCCGGCGATGAACATCATCAGGACAGCCCCCAGCTCGGCCAGGTTCAGTGCTGTCTCCTCCAATGAACGAGAGTCGAACGGGGGCAAATCCAGGATATTGAAGACCGTAGGCCCGAGGATGAGGCCCGCCAGGAGCTCTCCGAGGACGGCCGGCTGGCCCAGGCGGATGCTCAGCCAGCCGCCGGCCTTTGCCGCCAGAATGATGATCGTCAACAAAAGGGAAAGCTGAAGAAACGAGCTCATCCTGATTCTCTCAACGGGACAACCCGGCGTCCATCAGCCAGAGGATCGGCCCAGCGCCCCTCGGTTCTATCACGCAGTCGGGCCCGCCGTCTCTTCGGCGCACCGGCCAACCGTGCTTCGAGATAGCATCCCGGCCTACGGCTCGACTTTCTCCCCCTCTTCAACCTGCTCGACGATCACCGCCTCGTCGTCGCGCACCACCGTACTCTTTCCATCGGCGAACTCCACTCGCGTCTCTCGTGGCGCTCGCTCCAGCGTCAACCCCCGCCATCTGATCACGACACGATCCTCGAACGGGGAGGCGCCCCGCAAGAACACCCGATTTGGTGCTTGGAGCCCAACCCCCAGAGTATCGAGGAACAGCGACAAAGGAGCAAGGCCGCCGAGATGGTGTCTCCTGCCGAGCCCTCCCGGACTGTCCGGGAGATAGGCCTCGTGGAAGGCGTGATCGCTGAGCAGGGCTGCCAGGCACCCACTCATCAACCGCTGCAGCAGGTCGGCGGCTTCCGCGCGATAGCCGTAGGCGACCAACCCTTCCGCCAGCAGCAGATTCAGGGATAGGTTCAGAGCGGCACGCGGGTCGGAAGCCGCTGCGCCATAACCCCGATCATCGGCCGGGACCGAGGCCAGCCCCCCGGGCCTCAAGTAGCGCCCGGGGACCAAGAGTGCCTTGCGCACCATCTTCTCGGCCTGGTCGGCTTCGACCATCCCCGCCCACAAGGGAAGGAAGAGCGTCAGATCCTCCCGCGTCAAGTCGGGAGTCAGCACCTCCCAGCGCGTGCCGTCCGGGATCCCCAGCATCTCGACCGATTCGACCGAGGCAAACAGCAGTTCCGTTGTCGCCGTCCCTTGGTTCCACATCCACCGAAATCGGTCGGCGGACACGGTCTCGACGCGCAGCCGACCGGATGGAACGCGCCCGCGAACTCGCAGGTGCGCCGGCAGGGCGCGCCCTTCGTGAGTCGATACCTGTACGACCAACCTCCCTGGTTGGAAGGGGCCGCGCCCGCCGCGCGATTTCTCCGACCCTTCTCCGCCGGCAACCTTGGCGCCCTTCGATGTGACATGGCCCTCCCGCTCGATCCGTCGGAAACTCGCGCGCTCCTCCGACCAGGATCGCTGAAGGATCGCTCGCAATTGCCGGCGCCGACCGGCGAGCTCCTGCTCCATCTCGCCCCGCCCAAGCCGGCGCGCGATTTCTTCCAGCGAGGCGGCCTCTCGGTAGAGCAAGGCCGCCAGCGAGGGATCCTCCACGAAGCAGGTTTCGATCCAGGCGTCCGGCCCTCCTTCGGCCCAATAGACCGGCCACGGAGGATGGCCTGGATGATCCCACTCCGGCCAGCCATCGCCGTCGCGATCATGATGGGGCGCCGTCCACCTTCGGAAGAAGGGCCATAGAGCTCGGAACCCTTCCTCAAGGAAGGCCTCATCCTGCAACAGGTCGTGGACCCGGAGGGTCAGCGTTGCCAGCAGAGGCGGGCAGAGCAGACGAGACCGCTGACCGGCCGGGCCTGGCCGGGCGTCGATCGACCCATCCGGTTTCTGGGATTCCCAAAAGCTGCGCAGAACCCCGGCCGCCGCCTCCGGCGCCGCCCACACCATCTGACGCAGAACGAGGTAGGCCTCCAGCGCCGATACGCCGTCCCAGCCATCGACGTGATCGCGGCCGTCCCCGCTTTGCGAAAAGCCGCGATCTTCCGCCCGCTGCAAGACGAGCGACGGTTGAGGGGCCAGCGGCCCCGGCCCGACGAACGCGTTCAGCGCACTCTGTTGCGCGAAGTGGAACGCCGCATCCCACTCGGCATTCCCGGAGCGGACTTCCACCCAGCATCCGTGGATTCGTTCGAGCCGCGCCACTTCGGCGTCCCACGCATGGCCGGCCGCCGCGCGCGCTTGCTCGAATGAATCTTCGGCGCTGTCCAGCGCCGAATGCGCCCAGGTGAAGGAGCGGCTGGCACTCGGTGCAAGATCGACGCGCACCAGGAGGGCGGTCGAGGCGCCGGGTTGGTCGACGGCGCCTCCCGTCAAGAACAGGACCGGTTCGAGTCCGCCGCTCTTTCCTGCAAGGGCGGAGGCGCCGGTGAAAGCCCGGGGCAACATGCCCTGCCCGCCCGGCGCCGGAACAAGCTGGCCGTGCAGACCGAGCCGCACCGGTCGGAACCGGTCGGTGGAGTTTGTCAAGGTCACGCGACCCGCGACCGTGTGGGAGTCCTGGACGCGCACCTCACTGCGAACCTCCAAGCCCGGCATGGGCGAGAAGCGAAGGCTCAAGTACGACGGCAAGATCGCCTCGAGAACGGGTGGGCTGGCGAACGCCGCCGGCTCGATGACCACCGGCCCACCCAGCCCGAAGCTGGGGTAGATCCGCATGGCGACGGCGCGCCGGCCAAACGAACTGCACAAGGCCAGTGCCGCCGGCTCTCCTCCCGGGACGAGTTCCCATATCTGGTCGTCGGCGTAGTCGGTCGGACCGCTGAGCGCATCGGCCGCGATGCGGAGAACCGTTGGACCGTCCAGGCGCAGTGGTTCGAAGGTCATACCGGCAATTCTACGGTGAATGGCTCGGCAAGAGGCCCTCACCCCCTGCCCCTCTCCCGCAAGGTGGGAGAG
>DATEVL010000155.1:0-65534 GCA_035281845.1 Anaerolineales bacterium
CACGCCTTCAGGACGAAAGTCAAAGGCCATTTGTCCCGCCGAACGGGCAAGCAACTGGCTTTGGCCCCGCTCCGTCGCCCTCACCCCTTCGCACTCTACGCCCCTTCGGGCGCCCCCAGGGGGCAGACCGCCAAGGGCGGGATGCTAAGCGCGATCCGCGGGGGGCGGTAGGCCTGGCTTCGCGGCCGAAGGAACGACCTGGGGAGGAGGCGGTCGACTCTCGACCTCGAGCGCGCCTGACGCGTCGAATGTTGATTGCGTAGTCCGGGGCTTCAGCCCGGGCCGATATCACCTCATGGCGCGCCACGCCGGCTAAAGCCGGCGGCTACGATTACGGCTACATTACGGCGCGGCGGTCCCGGGCCGACGCGGCCCCGGAGACCGAGCCCTGCGCCGGCAAAAGGCGGCGACCGCAAGCTGGCAGCGAGCCCAACTAGGCGCCCAATCCCCCCCGGGACGCTAAGCGCGGTGGCCAGTTGCATGGCCGGCCCTGGATTCAAGTCCCCGCCCTCTACGCCCCTTCGGCCTCTACGCCCCTTCGGGCGCCCCCAGGGGGCAGGGCGCCACGCCCTTCGCCCTCTACAGGGCGCCAAGGGCGGGTGCGCCGCCCTTGGCGCCCTGTAGAGTGCGAAGGGGTGAGGGCGGTAGGGCCATGATAAGAGTCTGGATTTGCAGTAGTGATGCGATACGATTAAGCGTCCAACAACAAGGGAACCGAGCATGCCCATAAGCCGCGAGGACGCGCTCGACTATCACCGCCGGGGTCGGCCGGGCAAGATTGCCGTCGTCCCGACCAAGCCGTTGGCCACCCAGCGCGACCTGTCGCTGGCCTACACGCCGGGTGTCGCCGAGCCGGTTCTCGAGATCGAGCGCCTGCCGGACGCGGCCTATGAGTACACCGCCAAAGGCAACTTGGTCGCGGTGGTCACCAACGGCACCGCCATTCTCGGCTTGGGGAACCGCGGCGCGTTGGCCTCGAAGCCGGTCATGGAGGGCAAGGGCGTCTTGTTCAAGGCCTTCGCCGATGTCGACGTCTTCGACATCGAAGTCGACGCCGCCGATCCGGAGCGCCTGATCGAGGTCGTGGCCGCCCTGGCCCCGACCTTCGGAGGCATCAATCTGGAAGACATCAAGGCGCCGGAGTGCTTCGTCGTCGAAGAGCGGCTGAAGGCCAGGCTCGACATCCCCGTCTTCCATGACGATCAGCACGGGACCGCCATCATCTCCGGCGCGGCCTTGCTCAACGGCCTCGAACTGGTCGGCAAGGCGATCGACTCGATCCGCGTCGTCGTCTCCGGCGCGGGGGCGTCGGCGATCTCCTGCAGCGAGCTGGCGGTACGCCTCGGCGTCCGGCGCGAGCACATCTTGCTGGTCGATACGCGCGGCGTCGTCTATGAAGGCCGGGGCGAAGGGATGAACGAGTACAAAGCCCGCTTCGCCGCCCGCACCAAGGCGCGCACGCTGGCCGACGCCGTGCGCGATGCCGACGTCTTCTACGGGTTGTCGGCGGCCGACCTGCTCACAGCGGAAATGGTCAAGACGATGGCCAAACGCCCCTTGATCTTCGCCATGGCCAACCCCGATCCGGAGATCCGCTATGAGGTGGCCAAGGGCGTTCGCCCCGACGCCATCGTGGCTACCGGTCGAAGCGACTATCCCAACCAGATCAACAACGTGCTTGGATTCCCGTTCATCTTTCGCGGCGCCCTCGACGTACGGGCCCGCGCCATCAACGAGGAGATGAAGGTGGCGGCGGCGCAGGCACTCGCTCGCCTCGCCAAGCAAGACGTCCCGGATAGCGTCCTTCACGCGTACGACCTGGAGAGCCTGCGTTTCGGCCCGGAGTACATCCTTCCCAAGCCGTTCGACCCTCGCGTCCTGTTGTGGGAATCGCCGGCGGTGGCACAGGCGGCGATGGAAACCGGCGTCGCCCGGATCAGCATCGACCTGGACGAATACCGACACCAGCTCTCCCTGCGCCAGGGGAAGGGCATGCGGGTGCGCCAGTTCATTGTTAACAAGGCGCGACAGGCGCCGAAGCGGGTGGTCTTTGGCGAGGGCGAGGAAACCAAGATCCTCCGGGCGGCGGCGCGTGTGGCCGAAGAAGGAATCGCCACGCCGATCCTGTTGGGCCGCCCGGCCGTCATCGCCGAACGGTTGGCCGACCTTGGCCTGGAGGCCGAGCTGACCATCATCGACCCGGCGGACTACGAGCGGAGCCAGGCGTACGCCGACGCGTACTTCCGCTTGCGCTCTCGCCGCGGGATGACGCCCTCCCTGGCTCTCTCGCGCGTCCGCCAGCGAAACGTCTTCGGACCGATGATGGTGGCGATGGGCGAGGCCGACGCCTTCGTGTCCGGCCTGACCTTCGAGTACCCGGAGGTCATCCGCCCGGCGCTCGAGATCTTCCACACGCGCCCAGGCGCCCGGCGTGCGGCCGGCGCCTACCTGATGATCGTTGACGATCGCGTCTACATTTTCACCGACGCCACCGTCAACATCGAGCCGACGGCCAAGGACCTGGCGGAGATCGCCTCGCTGGCGGCGGACTTCGCCCGGCAGTTGGAGATCGAGCCGCGCGTGGCGCTGCTCTCCTTTTCCAACTTCGGGAGCACCGAACACCCGCTTTCGCAGAAGGTCCGCCAGGCGGTCGAAATCCTCAGGGCGCGACGACCGGACCTCATCGTGGACGGGGAGATGCAAGCCGACACGGCCGTCGTCCCGGAGATCGTAGATGAGCGCTACCCGTTCAGCCGGGTCCGCGACGCGAACGTGCTCGTCTTCCCTTCGCTGGAGGCGGCCAACGTTGCCTACAAGCTCCTGGCTCGATTGGGGCAGGCCCAGGCGATCGGTCCAATCCTGCTCGGCCTGGGCGCGCCGGTCCACGTGCTCCAGACCGGCGACGATGTGGAAGCCATCGTCCACATGACGGCGGTGGCAGTGATGGATGCGCAGGGGCGGGGGGCGGGGTAGGGGATCGGCGCGACTTGCACCGCGCGAATCACTCGGTCGTTCGTCTCGTTTGTCGCTGGGCGCTCGATCCCCCATGATAGCGTTTGATGCTGTTCGGCGGGACTACCACGCGCCGGCCACCGAAATGGTACGGTTCTGCTACAAAGCCCGCGTTCGAGCCGAATAGAGTCGTGGCAGAATCTCAGAATGGTGGCGGAATAGGATCCCAAGTCTAATTGACGTTCGTTGCCTAACAAGTCGCCGGGCGCGACACCGCCAGCATGACGGAAGGTCATCGAGTTGCCCCCGGGAGGAAGTGAGACGATGGAAGACTCCCCCACTTCCAGGAACCGTATCGTCGTCGGACTGAGCCTGTTCTTCATCCTTGCAACCGCTTCATGTAGCGGTAAGACGGGCGACACGAACCCCCCGGATGCGCCCATCCAGCTTCCTCCACCTAGGACGGCGACTCCTCCCTCTCTCCCGTCGGGCACCAAGGAGGTGCTCGATTCCCATGTGGATGGAACACAGGCAGCTCCCGGCTCGCCCGCCTCCCCCTCAAGGTCCACCACCCCGAGTCCGACGCAGGGCGCCCCTGGTGTCGCTTTGCCCACGCCTATCAGCACCCCGGCCTCTGATTACCTGATCGCCGCTTGCGTCTATCAAGGCGGATCCGAGGAGATCGATCTTGTGAGCCTGGACGGACTCATCCAGACGCGCCTCGTAAGCAACTCTGGTGACGACAATTGCAATCCCGCTTGGTCTTCGGACGGCCTTCGGATTGCCTTCACTTCGAGGCAACAGGCCGCCCAGTACGTCGAGACTTCGATATGGATGGTCAACGTCGACGGCACTGGGCTGACGAATATCTCCACGACCTTCTCCATCAAGAATCCGTGGGACTACCCGAGATGGTCTCCGGATGGACAATCCTTCGCCATCGTATCAGAGCGCGGAGAAAACCGAGACATCATCGTCAACCGAGTCGATGGAACCGAGCGGCGCCCGATCACGGATCATCCCGGCCTCGACGAGAATCCATTCTGGGCGCCTGACGGGGAGGAGATCTACTACGTCTCGGATCAGGAAGGGACATTGGCAATCTACGCCGTTGGCGCCCTTGGCGGCGAGAGCAGGAAACTTGCCGATTTCGAAGCGATGCCTGGACTCGCGATTTGGTCGCCGGACGGGAAGAAGATTGCGACGGCTTTTGGGGAGGCTGGGCTTTCTATTACGGACCTTGTCATCGGGGACACGATTCACGTGGATCTGGCAGAAACGATGGGCTGGGGCGCCAAGTACAACATCGAACTTCGTTGGTCGCCCGACGGGAGTCGCCTGGCGCTGATCTCTTATGTCGAACACCCTCCCACGCTGTATGTCGTCGGAGCCGACGGCAAAGGCCTGCGGTCGCTCAGCGATCTTTCCTTCGCCGAATCCATTCCCTCGCCCTCATGGTCCCCGGATGGCAGTCAGATCATCTACACAGATTACGACCCTGCCTGCGATCCCTACGGAGAGTGCAATTTCGATATCTATGCCGTTGCGGTGGACAACGGGCAAGTTCGGCGCCTGACGCAACAGAGTTCAGATGAATGGCTGTCGCTCTTCTCTCCGGACGGCCGCTACATCTTGTTCGCTTCCGACCCGGGGCGAAGTGGCGAAAACGAAGGTCTATACGTGATGAACCGGGATGGCACGGGTCAGCGCCAGTTGCTGCGCGGTGTGATCTTGGGCGCGAGCTGGAGACCTTTGCCTTAGTTTCGGCGGAAGTTAAAGGGGAAGACAAACCCCTGGAGAGAACCCTTGTTTGACTCCTCGGCTCCACCTCCGTCCCGGTGGATGCGAAAGCCTTGTTTCAGCCCAAGGACAGGAGCAGGCCCTTGGACCATCTGCCGAGACTCCCACGGATAGTCTGGTTCGCTGTCTTGGCGCTTGCCACCGCGTGCACACCGGTGGGGAGGAATCCGCCAAGCCAGGCCTATCCGGCCGCGCCATCCCTCCGCCCCATCACGACATCCACGACTGCCCCCACCGCGCCGCCGGCCGCCGTACCTGAGGTCCACATGGCAGGCGAGCCACCCGTCTGGCTAAGCGATCCGGCAGTGAATGTCCTGACGGTGGCGATCGGCCAAGAGCCCTTGTGCCGTGCCGAGCAAGACATCCAAGTTTCGTTCGTGAACGCCGAAACCGGCGAACGCTTCGATCTTGATGCCTCACCGGCCCGGGCAATGCTGTGGCTCGACGCCAATGGACTCGGATTGCTTTCGTTGGACGGGGAGTCTATCCTGTCGATCGACTTCTCCGACGGGTCCGTCGCGGCGAGCTCCTTCGATTCGGAAGGTATCCGCCTTCTCAAAGGCACTGAGCGAATCCTTCCCCACGAGCTGGGGTGCACCATGACCCCCTTAAGCCTCCTGCCGAGCCCCTCCTCTCAGGACGACAGGATCGCATTGGTGAGCCCCCGCCAGAGCTACTCAGCCGATCTGTCGCTGTTTGCAGGCGTGGGCGAGACTGCGTTCGACGCCGTCGAAGTCCATCAGGTTGGAACAGGCGAACTTGTCTGGAGCGCCGACCCGGAAGACGAATACGACGACTCGTTCGAGGCTGAGTTCGCCTGGTCCCCCGCCGAGTCGAGTCATCTGGCCGTGGTCGAGTGTGGGGTGGGCACGTTCGATGCCTGCCAGCGGCGGCGTCTATACGTCGTGGACGTGGCCCGGGGAGAGCAGCTGGCCTCCTACCCTGGGGAATTCATGAACATCACTTGGTCGCCAGATGGGAGCCGCATCCTCTATCAGCACCCGGAATGGGAACAGCAAGGGGCGCCGATGTCTTCCGGCCCGCCCTGCATGCTTGATCTGACGACCAACGAGAATCAATGCTTCCAGGAAGTTGCCGCCACCCACTTCCCCGACCGCCTGAGCCTGGGGCCGTTGAAGGAGATAGTTGATCTGCAATGGAACCAGCGCGGTGACGGCTTCTTCTACACCTACCGTGGCATCCTTTACGACTCCATCGGCCAGGGTACTCCCAGGCCTCCCCTTTCCCTGGCTGGGCTCTGCCACTTCGAGCTCAGCACCCACGACATCGATTGTCTCTCGGGGGAGGCACCCGAGTTGCAGGGGGCCTGGATCGGCCAGCGCGAGTTCTCGGCCGATGAGCGCTTCGCCTACGTGCAAGCGCCGGGGGAAGGCAATGCCCATGGAGTCCTGAACCTGAGAACCCGCGACTTCTCCGCGTTGCCCGTCCCTCCCAGCCTCGACGGCCGGGATGATTTCGACGCAGTCAGCGTTCTCTGGCGCCCGTCCTCGCCCGAGACCCGCGGGGCAGTGCACACCACACGCCCAACCGAGCAGAATGTGCGGGACATCCCGAGCATCTGGGCTATCTATGGCTTGACCGAGGGATTGGACCTTCCCGGACCCGGCACGCGCCGGTTCTCGGTCGATGTGAATCGGAACGACTCCTTCATCTGGCCGTTCTACTGGTGCGCGTCCGACGAAGAGACATTGACCGGTAACCTCCGCTCGATCACAGTCGACTTCCTGATCGATGACCTCTCTGCTCCCCCAATCAACATCCTCGAGTTTGACCAGTTTTCTAGGGAATGGGACTGCCATTTCTGGGCGACGATGCTCAGCGGCTGGGAGCATGGCACTGAGATCTCGCTGGTCATCCGCTACACCTTCCGCGAGGATGTTCACGATGGTGTTCAGGAATACCCGGCGGGGGACTACTCGTTCGAGTTGAACGTGAAGGTCGGCAGGTAGCGACAGTCAACGACGGCAGGCCGGGGGATCTCTTTAAGCCTCGGGCGACACAGGAACGGATCTGTCGAGATGGAAGAAGCAAGGCGTTCGACTCGAAAAGGAAGGGCGACCACCTCGACCGCTGAGCCCGTCCGCCAGTCTGCCGGTTCAGTTGGGAGCCGGGCGACATGGCGGAGACCCACTGAGGAGCGATCCCGATGAGGAAGCTTTCGGTTCTTGCTCTGGTCCCCATCATCACCCTCGGCGTCACCTTCCAGGTTTCCGCCGACGCATCCCCTCCCCTCTACCCGCCGGGTAGCGCCCTGCTTCCCGCGGGAGAGACCATGGTCCAGATGGTCGCCGAAGTCGTCGATATCACCATCGAAGTTCCTGGTGAGGGCTCGCCCCAATCGGCCATGGAATATCGCGCGGCGTACCAGGCTCGTTTCACTATGCGAAATCAGGGGGCCGCGACAGAGCAAATGGATGTCCGATTCCCTCTGACCGATGCAGATGCCTGGGCAACCATCTGGGACTTTGAAGCGTTTGTCGACGGTCAGCGGGTTCGCATAAGAAAGAGCGAGGAACCTCTCACACTGGACAGCCAAAACGTGGCCCGCTGGGCGGTATTCCCGGTCACATTCGAACCGGGCATCGACGTTGAGATCACTGTAGCGTATACGACGGACATCTCCGGATGGGGCTGGTGGACCCAACCTCCATCTACGTCTACCGGCGATTCTGTATTCGACGCCTTCGCCGCGACGGCAAACCCCGATACCGCCACGGTCTACTACATTCTTCAAACGGGGGCCGGGTGGTACGGGGTCATCGAGTCCGGGCTGATCGTCTTGAGGCTCCCGTACCCGGCAGGCCCGGCGAACGTGTTTGGCCTCGACGCTGGCCTCGCAGAATGGTCCGGATGGACCATGGGCCGCGGGGACCATCTGATCGGGCCTACCTTCGTGGAGAACGATGCCCGCTGGGAATTCACTGAACTGGAGCCCACCGGCGAAGACAACCTCCAGATTCAGTTTCTATGGCCGGATGAATGGCAACGAATCCTCGATCTGCAAGCCAAGGCCGATCGAGACCCTGCTGACCCAGGCATTGCCCTTGACCTCGCCGGGGCATACCTGGCTGCCGGAGCAAATATCAGGTCGGGCTACGCCTCTGAGTATCACTGCTCCCTGAGCCAGCAGGCGATCCAGCGGGCCCTCGTCTACGATCCCTCGTCGAGTGAGTTGCTGAGTGGCCTTGAGTTCATCGCGGGTTATTGTCCAGAGTTGTCTGCTCCGCTGGGACAGCCCACACCGACCTGGTCCCTGGTGGAGCCCAGCGTCTCCCCCCTGCCACCCACGCTGACCTCATCCTCTGCATCGACCGCGGTTCCGACGGTTGACATGACTCAGACCGACGAGGCCAAGCTGCCGACCGCGACCATGGCCGCGCCGAGCAGGGGAGGGAGTCCCTCGGCTGGGGTTCAGGCGCTCGTCGGAATCGGGTTAGGCGTTGTCATCGCTCTGATCCTCGTCGGCGTCCGGCGCAGGAGAACGACTCGTTGACGGTGCGGATTCCTCGCCGCCGAACCAGACCTTCGTGCAGCCGGCCGACCGCTAACGCCGTCCCGATAAACCGCCGAGAGGGGGCCTATCGGATGAGTTCCCGTCGCGGCTAGGCAGGTTAGATAGCTGTCCGAATCGACCGCTCGCCAGCGCCCTCCCGGCGTCTGACCTCTCGATGAAGTCATAGACGATCAGGAACGGGCCCAGCCCAACCTCCAACAGCGCTTAGGCGAAGAGACCGGCCGATGGCGGCCAACCGTCGCCGGCGCGCTTGCCTTTTCGGGCGGGGCTGGCGCCTCCCTACTTGAAGCGTTCCGCCGCCTGCGATAGAATCACTTCCACGCCCCTGTAGCTCAGTGGATAGAGCGTTGCCCTCCGGAGGCAAATGCCGGCGTTCGAGTCGCCGCAGGGGCGCCTTGTGAAGCCGCCCCGCAGGTCCACCACAACGGAGGTCGCTCGATTTACGGGAGTTCCACCCAAGAGACTTGCCGCGTGCCTGTCTCGACGATGGCCAGGCTGCTGACGGACTTCATCCCCATCAGCTCGCCAGGGTTGAGCAAGAGGCAGTCCCCTTCCCTGCTTTCGAAGCGCTGATGATCGTGGCCAAAGCAGACGAGGTCGTAGAGTCCGGAACGCGCCAGCCCTCGGGCGATCTCCGGGTAGTGATTGGCCGCCACCCGCATCCCGCCAAGCTCCACCTCGGCCAGTTGCCCGTGAAGCGTGACATTCGCGAATCCGCCAGCGACGCGGCCGATGAGAAAAGTGTCACCGTCGTTGTTCCCCCAGACGATGTGCACCGGGCTCTCGCCGGCGAGCTCGGCCAGACGCCGAACCATGAACGGCGAGCACAGATCACCGCAATGGACCACCGCCTCGGCCGAGGCGATCGTCGGACCCGCCGCCTCCAGCTTCCACAGGTTGTCGTGGGAGTCACTGAGGACTGCGATTCTCATCTTCGACCTCCGCTCCTCCCGGCCGGCGCCGCCGTGCCTTTGGGCCCCGCCGGCTGCCGAACGGCAGGCTGCCTCTGGGGCCCAGATACACCAGCCAGTGTGTGGCAGCTCGGAGAATAGTCTCCATGCGAACTTTGCTTGCCGCTGCGATCCTGGCTTTGCCAGTTCTGCTGGCGGCTTGCGGACCACGGGCCGTCGATTGGACTGTGGTCATGCGTGACTACCAGTTCGATCCTTTAGTCTTCGAGGTGCAGGCCGGGGCTCAGGTGACCCTGACGGGCGTGAACCGCGGACATCACGATCATTACTGGGCTCTTCTGGAAAAGGATTACGAATTCACCCTGCCCTTCGACGACGACGATGTCACCCATATCCTGGCGCTGGTGACGGCCGACGTTGGCGGCCAGGACACCATCACCTTCACCGCGCCTTCCGTGCCAGGGGAATATGTCGTGATCTGCAGCATCCCTGGTCACGCCGAGAAGGGCATGATCGGCTCCCTCATCGTAAAGTGATCAGTGGCCGGTGGTCGGTGGTCAGTATTGTTCGGGAATCGAGCCGAAGGATCTCATTACTGATTACTGATAACTGATGACTGATCACTGATCACTGGTCACTCATGACTGCCCACCGACCGCCGACTACTCGCCACCGACCGCTCCCCGCCGCTGATACGTACGATTAAGTTCCTGTATCCTCTCGGCGAGATCTTCAGTCGCCGCGCCGGATGCCAGTCGCCACTCCCAGTTGCCGTCTGGGCGCCCGGGGTAGTTCATGCGAGCCTCACTCCCCAGCGACAGAAAGTCCTGGATCGGCGCCAGGCTCCAACCGGCGTTCGAAGACCAGATCGAACCGACCAGGCTCCAGGCAATGTCGCGGCCATCCGCCTCCAGCGTGCGGCGGGTGTACTCGCGCGTCGCCTCGGCGGCAGCCTGATACCAACCGCGCGACGTATCGTTGTCGTGGGTCCCGGTGTACGCCACGCACCGCTCTGGGTAGACCTCTAGCGGCTCATCCTTCACCGCGCCGCCCTCAAGATCGAATTGAAGGATCTTCATCCCCGGAACTTCGAAGGAGTCCCGCAGGTGTCGGACCTCCGGGGTCATGACGCCCAGATCCTCAGCTATCAGGGGCAAGCCCCCTAGATCGGCGCGTAAGGCATCGAGCAAAGCCACCCCCGGCCCTTTCACCCAGCGGCCGGTGGCGGCCGTCGGAGAACCCGCCGGCACTTCCCAATAGGCCGCCAGCCCTCGAAAGTGGTCGATCCGGACACAATCCACTTGCTGAGCCAGGTGCCGAACCCGACGACACCACCATTGGAAACCCTCTTGCTCATGGCGCTCCCAGTGATAGATCGGGTTGGACCACAATTGTCCCGTCTCAGAGAAGTAATCCGGCGGCACCCCTGCGACGACGACCGGCCGTCCGTTGGCATCGAGTTGAAACAAGTCCGGTCTCGACCAGACATCGGCGCTGTCTTCCGACACGTAGATCGGCAGATCTCCAATCAGGCGGATGCCGAGGTTGGCAGCCTGGTGGCGAAGCTCCTGCCACTGACTCCAAAACCAGTATTGCTGAAGCGCGTGTTCCTCGATCGATTCTCGCAGCCGCCCGCGGGCCGCCTCGAGCTCCTGCGGACGCCGATGCGCCAAGGACGAGTCCCACGCCGTCCAAGGTGCGCCGCCATGAACTTCTTTGAGAGCCATGAAGAGGACGTAGTCGTCGAGCCAATCAGAATGGGCCTCCCGCCAGGCGACGAAATCCGCTTCCCCCGGCCGCCCACGTCCTCGCCAGCGCTCGGCGGCTGCCTTAAGGCGATCGGATTTCCGACGCTGGACGGCCGGGTAGTCTACCTTGTTCGTCGAGACCGGCCGGTCTTCGAGATCTTCGCGTCCGAGCCATCCGGCCTCGAGCAATCGATCGAGGCTGATCAGGAGCGGATTTCCGGCGAAAGTCGAAGGCGACTGATAGGGAGACCACCCCCCGCCCGACGGCCCAAGCGGGAGGAACTGCCAGAGCGAGCAGCCGGACCGGTGGAGCCATGTCAGCCAAAGGAGGGCGGCTGGGCCGAGATCCCCGATGCCATCACCGCCGGGGAGGCTCGTCAGATGGAGGAGGATTCCCCCGGCGCGTGGAGGTATCACCGGCGTGCGCCGCGCGCCCGCATGGCGCGGCGATAGACCGCCGCGTACTTGCGGGCCGGCCTGTCCCACCCGAAGTCACGTCGGGCCGCCCGATGCTGCAGCTGGGCCCAACCACGGGGCTCGCCGAAGAGTCTCATCGCACGGCGCAGCGCCTCCGCCAACGCCATCGGAGAAGGTTCGGCGAAGACAAAACCGGTGCCGGAGCCGAGGGCGTGATCGCGAACTGTGTCGCGCAGGCCGCCGGTGGCCCGTACGACCGGTATGCACCCATAGCGCATCCCGATCATCTGGACCAACCCGCACGGCTCGTAACGGGATGGCACGATGACCATGTCCGCGGACCCGTAGATCCTTCGCGCGAGGTCAGGATCATAGGAGCGTCGGAATCGGAAACGCCCGGTGTGGCCTTGCTCGAATGAGGTGGCCATCTCCTCCAGCTCCACCTGCCCCGTGCCGAGGACGACGGCTTGCCAGGGAAGGTCCAACAACATGGCCAGGGACTGGAGCATGAGGTCGATTCCTTTTTGATGCTCCAGGCGACCAATGAACGCAAGAAGGGGAACGGCTCCATCGGAGGCAAAGCCAAGCTCGTTCTGCATTCCAAGCTTGTTACGCCCCCGGCGTTCGAGGGTTTCCGCGGTGAATCTCGCCTTGAGGGCGCGGTCCGTTGCCGGATTCCAAAGAGACAGATCGATGCCGTTGAGGATCCCGGTGAGAGACGCTCGTCGCTCGACAAGCATCGGATCGAGCCCGAACCCGAAGTCGGGGGTGGTGATCTCCGAAGCGTAACTGGGGCTGACCGTCGTCAACCAATCGGCGTCCGTCAACGCACCGACGAGGGGCAGGGACCGGGCCCAGTCCGGGAGCGCGCGGCGGGAGGCATCCGGGAGGCCGTAGGCGTGCCACGCCTCCTCGTGGCCCGCTCCGGCGTAGGCCAAGTTGTGAATCGTGAAGACCGCGGCGGTGGTCCGCCAGAAGGGATCTTCCGCCCGATAGGCAGCGAGCCAGGACACGGCGGCGGCCGAGTGCCAGTCATGGGCGTGGACCACATCCGGTCTCCAACCCGTCTGCTGGCAGGCGGCGAGGGCCGCCAGCGACCAGAAGACGAACTTCTCCCCCTCTTCCTTTCCCCCTCCGTAGACCTGCCGGTCGCGCGCCACCGGTTCGCCGTCGACGAGCAGGACGTCTGTGCCCCGGATGCGCTGCCGGTAAACGACCGCGCCCAGGCTCTCGCCGCGACGAAGGATTTCAACGTTGGTTTGCGCCCGCGTCGTTCTTGCCGCCAGATCGATCGACGGGTAACGCGGCAATGAGGAACGCACGTCGAGTCCAAGCTGGCGCAGCGCCCGCGGCAACTCGCCGCCGACATCGCCCAGGCCCCCGACTTTGGCCAGGGGTGTAGCCTCCGCGCACAGGAAGAGGACTTTTAGGGGGAGAACCATTTGTAGTCGATGTCGGGGAAGACCTTGTCCTTCTCCCACAATGCCGCGGCGAGGCCCGGGTCGGGCCGACCGTCCTCCAGCCCGGCAAGCAGGGAATGGAAGCGATCTACATGATCGCGGAAGCGCTGGACCGCGTACTCGCGCGCCTGACCGGTCGTCACCAGAAAGGGCCAATCGGAGGATTGAAGGAGAAGCAGCTCACGCGCCGCCTGGTTGAGGACGGCCGCGCCGTCTGCCGACGGCGACGTGCTGCTATCGACCGCGGTCAACATCCGCCGCTCGGCCTCGTGAATGATCGGCCACATCCAGTGCGTGTCGGCGTTGTCCCAGACGAAATGCCCTCCCCCCGCCCCCCATGAACCCTCCGGCAGGCTGAGCACGGTCTCCGGAGGGTGGGCCTCGAGGTAGGCCGAAGCCGTCGTCAGCTCGACCTCGGGAATGACCGCCAGCCGGCGCAGCACGGCCTCCAGCCAATCGATGCCCTCAAACCACCAGTGGCCAAAGAGCTCTGTGTCGTAATTGGCCGAGACGATCCCGAATTCGCCCGTCCGATCCCGATACCCTTTCAGCAACCCGGCCACCAGCGAGGCGAAGTGATCGGCTTGCATACTCACGCGACCGGCGGCCCAATCCGGGTGGTATATGTCCTTTTCTCCGAGGGTGACTCGAGCGCCGCTGATGCGCCAGTACTGCATCCCGGAGACTCCGTCCTTCTTGTGGAATTCGCGGTAATCGAAGTCGCCGGGATAGCCCCACTCCGAGCTCCACACCTGCAGCCCGGCCCGGTTGTCCCGCGCCAACACGGCCACCTCGGCCTGAGTCACGTAGTACGGACGGAAGGTGGTCGCCGGCTCGGATGGCTTGAGCTCGGTCATCGGGACCACGTACCGGCGCACCACGCCTCCATAGGGGCCGATGACCTCCCCGGCGGCCACACCCACGGGCCTCCCTCCTTCGACCATGTGGGTCTCGGCGAAAAAGAGGCGCAGCCCGTTGGCGGCGAGGTGCGTCTCCAGCCCGGGGCGAAGTCGCTCATCCTCGGCGATGTAGGCCGGCCGGTAAGCGCACTCCGGAAGCCAGATCGCCTTGGGACGCCGTCCCAGATGGCGTTGATGCGCGGCCATGGCCGTCCGCAGCTGCAGGCCGATGGACTCGTCGCGGTCGAGCAAGGGCAGATAACCGTGGGTCGCGCCGCAAGTGATCGTCTCGATCGTCCCGGACTCTTCGAGGGCGCGGAATGCCGGGACAAGATTGCCTGCGTATCGGCCCTCGAAACTGGCGCGCACGGCTTCATAGCGGTCGCGATAGAAGCTCGCCAGCCACGCCAGGTGTTTTTCCCCCTCGCCTTCGAAACGAGGGATGTCGGCGGCCGCGGCGGAAATCTTCTCCGCCAGGTAGGTGCGGAAGTTGGCACGGACGTCCTCATCGGCGAGCTGCTCGAGAAGGATCGGCGTCAGCCCGAGCGTGACGCCACCTCGGACCCCATCGGCCTTTAGACGGTTCAGCATGTCGAGCAGCGGGACGTAGGTCTCGGCCGCCGCCTCATGGAGCCATTCCTCACCGTGCGGCCAGCGCCCGGCGGCGCGGGTATAGGGGAGGTGCGAATGCAGGACGAAGTTGAAAGCGCCGGATGGTTCCATCCGTCCACCTGGAGCGGGTAGTGAGATTCTAGCAGAGGCTTCGCTGAGTCGCACTCCGGCGAGATAGAATCGGCCGGCATTCAAACAGCGGAGGCCAGGTCGGTGATGTCCAGCGACAGTGCCGTTCCAGCATCCCGGGAGCCTGCAGCCTCCGGGAAACCCGATCCCCAAGCATCGGCGGACCCGGAAGCCTTCTGGGCAGACGTGCTCTCGACAGACCCCGACCGGATACGGCAGGCCCTACGCGGGCTGACGCCGGACGAAAGGCGTGCGGTCCTGGAACATTTGCGCCGGATGGAGGGGGACGAAGGGTGGCAGCCGGATCAACGCCGTCGGGCGGGGGCCGCCACGGCGGTGGCTGACGGCTCGCCGCCACCTTGATGAAGAACGCCGACGGCTACGCCCCCCCTCGCAAGCCGCGCCGAGAGCCTGTTCGGATCTCGCATGCGCCGGCCGCGCTTCGATTCATGAGATACCTGGAGAGGGAGGACATTTGTGAACAGCACGCGGCAACAAGGATCGCCGGGAACCCCTTCGGCGGCTAGCCAATGGAGGCAGCATGGCAGACGACAGCCCGCTCCCGCGATGGAACCTGACGCCGATCTTGCCGGGCGTTGAAGAGCCTGCCTTCGGTGAGGTCTTCCACCGAGTCGAGCAGGAAGTCTCAGCGCTCGTTGCGCTGTTCGATAGGCACGGAATCGGAGGCCAGACACGGGAGGATTCGTCGAAGGCGGAGCCGTTCGAGGAGGTCGTGCGAGCTTACCTCGACGTCCGAACCCGCGCCTATCTAATCGAGGCTTATCTGGAGTGCCTGACCGCCGCCGACAGTCGCGACAACGCGGCGCAAGCGAGTCTATCGGAGCTCCTACCCACTCTGGCCACGCTCAGTTTGCTGCTGACGCGCCTGACCTCGTGGGCCGGTCGGCTGGAGGTGGACGTTCTCATCGCCTCTTCGCCGCTGGCCCAAGACCATGCCTACTTTCTGCGCAAGAGTCAGGTGCGGGCGCAGCACCTGATGGGGCCCTCCGAGGAGGCACTCGCCGCAGACCTTCTCTTGACGGGGAGCACGGCCTGGGAACGGATGCACTCCACCCTGACCTCCCAGCTGATGGTTCCGATCGAGGTCGAAGGCCAAGCCCGCCAACTCCCCATGAGCGCTATCCGTAACCTGGCGCAGAACCACGATCGTGCCCTCCGCCAACAGGCCTACGACGTCGAAGTCGCCGCCTGGCACCAGGTGCGCGTGCCCTTGGCGGCGGCGATGAACAGCATCAAGGGCGAGGTCAACTTGCTCTCTCGCCGGCGCGGCTGGTCCTCGCCCTTGGAAGCGACGCTGTTCGAGCATGCCATCGACCGCCCCATCCTGGAAGCGATGATGGAGGCGGCCGAGGAATCCTTTGACGACTTCCGGCGCTACTTGAGGGCAAAGGCGCGCCGCTTGGGGCTGACCACGCTCGCTTGGTATGACTTGTATGCCCCGGTCAGCGAGGCGAGCGAAGGTTGGACCTATCCGCAGACCTGCCAGTTCATCCTCGATCACTTTCGCCGCTTTTCGCCGGCCTTGGAAGATACGGCACGGCGCGCCTTCGACGAGGGTTGGGTCGACGCTGAACCGCGAGGGGGCAAGGCCGGCGGGGCTTTCTGTGAGTGGATGCGCGGCGCCGAGTCACGCATCCTCGCCAACTTCCTACCTACGTATGACGGTATGTCGATCCTGGCACATGAGCTCGGCCACGCCTACCACAACCGCACCCGGGCGACGCGAACGATCCTCCAGCGGCGGACCCCATCGACCCTGGCCGAGACGGCCAGCATCTTCTGCGAAACACTCATCGCCCAGGCCGCCTTCGAGGAGAGTGACGACTCCCAACGGCTGGCGATCCTTGAGTCCTTCCTGCAGACGGCCTGCGCCGTCGTGGTCGACATCGCCGGTCGCTTCTATTTCGAGCAGAGTGTGTTCGAGCGCCGCGGTCTGCGCGATCTCTCGCCGGACGAGCTGTGCGAAGAAATGCGCCGGGCCCAGGCCCGCTCGTACGGCGACGGGCTCGATCCGAGGACGTACCATCCGTACATGTGGGCGGTCAAGCCGCACTACTACTCCGGCACAGCCTCGTTCTACAACTACCCGTACACCTTCGGTCTGCTTTTCGGCCTGGGCCTGTACGCTGTCTACCGCGACCGCCCCGAACGCTTCGTCAGCGAATACGAGGACCTGCTCTCCAGGACGGGGATGGCGACCGCCGCCGAACTGGCCGAAGGCTTCGGGATCGATCTGCGTGCGCCATCGTTCTGGCGCGCCAGCCTGGACTTGGTGAGGGAGCGGATCGAGCGTTTCGAGCAGCTGGTGGGTCCGGCCAACTGAGAGGGAATGAGCCGTCCGGTGGCGGAGGTAACGCTCCTCCTCTCTTTCACCCTGTACTCCGCCTTCGCGGTCTGCCGCACAAGTCGGGGCTAGATTCAGGTCGTTGAGGTCAGCGGCGTCAACCCTCCTGTGGAGGGCTGCCCTGAACGGTTACTTCGAACGAGTTCGCCAGCGGCCGATTTCCGCCTCGACTCACGACCCCGCCAGCTCTTCGCAAGGCCTCACGACGCCCTACCAACGATCTGGGACTCGCGCGGAAGCACGGCAGCGGAGAAGGCGGAGTTCAGGATAATGCGGTTGGGCAAAGCACCTGGCCTTTGGGAGTGGATCCATCCGTCCGATGGCTACTTCCCAAGCTGCGTGCGAAACGCCTCGGTCAGGGCCGGGACGATCTCGTACAAGTCGCCGACGATGCCGAACCGAGCGAGCTTGAAGATCGGCGCCTCAGGATCCTTGTTGATGGCGACAATCGTCTTCGACGTGCGCATGCCGGCCAGATGCTGAATCGCCCCCGAGATGCCGCAGGCGATGTACAGATCGGGTGCAACGACCTTGCCCGTCTGGCCCACCTGGTTGGAATACGGGATGTAGCCGGCGTCGACGGCCGCCCGGCTGGCGCCGACGGCGGCGCCCAGGACCGACGCCATCTGCCGGATCAATTCGAAGCCTTGATGCGCTCGCCAGATTTCCTGCTGCTTCTCGTCCGTGATCTCAGGCGGTGGGGTTAGCCGTCCATTGTTGGAAACGCCCCGGCCTCCAGAGACGATCACGCTGGCGTCCGTCAGGCTGACTCCGCCATCGGAGGCCCTGTACCCGAGCACCTCGGTCGCCGAAGCCCCCGGAGTTACCGCGGCGACGTCCACCGGTCCCTTCCGCGCTGTGTCGGGCGTAGGCCGCGGGAATGCCCGGCTGCGCACCATCACAATCTGCGGGCGGCGTGTGCGCGAAACCTCTTTGGTCAGAAGTTTTCCTGCGTAGATCGGCCTGGTGGCGACGACTGCGCTCTCTTCAACTTCCAGGGCGATCGCGTCCGGCGTCACACCCGTGTCGAGGTCGACGGCGACCATCGCCCCCAGCTCGCGAGTACGTCCGGTCGTCGGCAGAACGAGCACCTCGGGGCGGCTCTCCTTCAGAACCCCGGACACCACATCCGCATACAGCTCTGGGCGAAAATCCTTCAGCGAAGGACTCTCGCGCACGACGGCCGCGCTCGCACCATGCGCAATCGCTTCCTCGGCCAATGACCGCACGCCATCACCAACGACGAGCGCCGTGACGCCGCTCGACATCGAAGCCGCAATCGTCGAGGCGGCGTAGAGGGCCTCCCAGGAGGCAACGACGGCCTCCCCAAGATGGTGGTCGATGTAGACGAAGATGCGATCAGCCATCACAGCACCTTCTCTTCCATCAACCGCTGAACCAATTGGGCGGCGGCCTCCCCCGGGGAGTCGGCGCTGATCATTTCGCAGTGGGTGTTGACACGCGGCGGAGCGATCAGCGCTGGCCAGGTGACGGCCGGGGATGGAGCCTGCAGGCCCATGTCGGCGGCGGACCACGTCGGAATTTCCGCCTTGGAGGCTTTTCGGATTCCCATGAAGGACGGGTAACGGGGTTCTCCGATTTCCTTGACCACGCTGACGACGGCCGGCAGCTGCGCGCGGACTTGCTGTCTTCCCTCTTCGAGCATGCGTTCGACCTCAATCGTCCGACCTTGGGGATCGACGGCGACCACCGCCGCCACCAACGTCAACGAAGGCCAACCGAGGCGGCGAGCGACCTGCGCCGCGGTCACGCCGGTGTCGCTGTCGACCGACGTCCGGCCGAAGAGCGCCAGGTCCAGCGGATCGAGCTTGCGCAGCGCCGCGGCCAGCGCCGCCGACGCCACGAGCGTGTCGGCGGCGGCAAAGGACGGGTCCTGGAGAAGGATCGCTTCATCGCACCCCATGGCCAGGGCCTGCTTCAAGGCCTCGCGCGCCCCCTCCAGGCCGAGGCTGATGACCGTCACCTTTCCTCCGTGAGCTTCCTTGATGCGGAGCGATTGTTCGACGGCGAATTCGTCCCACGGATTCAAGACGAGCGGAGCATCTCCCCAGGTCACCTTCCCGTTCTCGACGGTGACGGTCGCCGCCGTATCGGGAGTCTGTTTGACGCACACAACGATGTTCAAGTCGTCCTCCTGCCCGCCGGCGCCGAGCCGGGGGCGCGCCAATACGTTGGATCGTAGGCCGGGAGCTCGCAGCGCAGCTGAGCGTCCTTCCGCGTCCCCAGCGCGTAGCCGGCCTGCATCAATTGGTGTATCTCGCTGGTCCCCTCGTAGATCATCGCCCCGCGCGAATTTCGCAGGTAGCGTTCGACGTCGTACTCGTCGCTGTAGCCATAGGCGCCGTGGATCTGGATCGCCTCCGAGGCGGCGGCGAAAGAGGCGTCGGTGGCGTACCATTTCGCCAGCGACGTCTCACGCGTATTGCGCAGCCCGGCGTTCTTCATCCAGCCTGCGCGCAGGTAGAGCAGGCGCGCGGCTTCGTAGGACTGAACCATCACCGCCAACTTCTGCTGAATGAGCTGAAAACCGGAGATCGAGCGGCCGAAGGCCCGTCGTTCATTGGCATATCGCAAACTGGCGTCCAAGCTCGCACGAATCAGCCCCGTCGCGCCGGCCGCCACGGTGTACCGGCCATTGTCGAGGCACGACATGGCGATCCGGAACCCCTCCCCTTCTTCGCCCAGACGGTTGGCCGCCGGAAGGCGGACATCTTGACAGTGGACCCAACCCGTCGAGCCGGCTCGCACGCCGAGTTTGCCGTGAATGTCACCGCGGGTCACGCCCGGCCGATCGGTTTCCAGCAGGAAGGCGCTGATCCCATCGTGCGGATCGCCGGCGGACCCCAGGTCGGTCCGGGCGAACCACAAGATGTGATGGGCCTTGGTCGCCAGGGAAATCCACATCTTCTCGCCGTTGAGGAGGTAATCTTCCCCCTGCCGCCGTGCGGTGGAGGCCATCGCCGCTACGTCGGAGCCGACGCCCGGTTCGGTGAGGCCGAAGCCGGCGATCTTCTCGCCACGCGCCTGGGGGACGAGAAAGGCCTGGCGCTGCGTTTCCGTACCCCATTGAAGGAGGGCCAGACTGTTCAGCCCCATATGGACCGACATGACTACGCGCAGCGTCGAGTCGACGGCCTCGAGCTCTTCGCACACCAGTCCTAGGGTCAGGTAGTCGAATCCCTGCCCGCCATAACGTTCGGGAACGCAGATTCCGAGGATGCCCAACTCGGCCATCCGCGGCAGGATTTGCGGCGCCATCTCCTGCCGGCGATCCCATTCGCGGATGATGGGCAGGACCTCTTTCTGGCCGAAGTCTCGGACCATCCGCACCACCATCTCTTGTTCGTCGGAAATACGGAATTCCATGGAGACGATCCTGGAGGCACGACGGTTCAATTATAGCCGTGGCTCCTCTCGGACCGCATCCGCCTCGGGCCGGGGCGTGCCAAGAGTGACATTCGTCCAAGGCTGTGCACGAGACTCGTACCCCCGGCCATCGTCGCTTCCGGCCGATATAATCACCGCTCGCCATGACCAGCAGGATGACGGCCACCGACATCTATCGGAATCTTGGGATCGCCCTGGGGGCCAGTCTTCTGATCCTGGTTTTGGCACCGAAGCCCGGTCTGACTCGCACGGGGATCCTCCTATCCAAAGCCGCTCAGGCGGCGGCCGCGGGAGAACCCGCCTCCGCGCTAGAGGCCGTAAGGCGGGCCCGCGAGTTTGAGCCCGCCCTGGCCGCCCTGGATACGACGGCTGCCTGGCTGGCTCTTCAGTCCGGGGACGCGGCGCAAGCGCGAGCCCTCTTGGGGGAGGCCCGCACCCGCGCCGCCGATCCCGACAGCCTGGCGTGCCTCGAATTCGACCTGGGGCTTGCTTCGGCGGATCCGGGACAAGCCAGCAACCCTCCCCCGAGCTGTCAGGCCGGTCTGATCGATCTGGAGGCATGGCTGGCTGCCAGCCTCGCCCGAGGAGACCTGGCGGCAGCGAAAGGTGCCCTCGAGACCAGCATCGATTCCCGACCGGGAGACCTGCGCGCCTGGGAAGCCCTGACCACTCTGACCGCGCTCACCGCTCCGGAGGCGGTCGAGGCGGTGGCTTTGCGCGCCCTAAGAGTGTTCCCTCAGGGGAGCCCAGTGCTCGACGGCTTGTTGAGTTTGGCGCGGCGGGAATCCAGTTCTGGCCTGACGCCGGCAGTGAGCGCCGCTCGCGCCGGCGAGCTGTTAGCCGCACAGGGCGACTGGCCGCTCGCGGCGGCGGCCTGGCGTCGAGCCGTGGAGCTAGACCCGAACTTCCCTCAAGCGAGGGCCTTCCTCGGGCTCGCCACCAGCATGACGGGAGGACAAGGACTGGCGGAACTGCAGCGCGCTGCGGCCGAGGCCCCAAGGGACCCGATCGTCCGCTCCCTGCTGGGTCAGTACTGGCTTGCCCAAGGCGACGCGGTCCACGCGGAACGCGAGCTGGCGTTCGCCCGAACCCTTGACGCGGAGAATCCGGCCATCGAGGCGGCCTACGGCTCGGCTCTCGAGATGGCCGGCAAATACCCGCAGGCCGCCGAAGCCTATCGGACCGCGGCCGAAACGAATCCCCAGGACCCTGCTTTCTGGAAGTTGCTCGCCGAATTCTCTTTGCGGCGCGAGTTCCAGGTCACGAAGCTTGGCCTGCCGGCTGCCCGCAACGCCGCTTCTCTCGCCCCCGACGATGCGGCGGCCGTCGCGGTGCTCGGATATGCCAACCACTTGTCCGGGGAGAGCCTGCTGGGGGAACGGTTACTGCAGCGCTCCCTGAGCCTCGATCCGGCTCGCGCGCTCACCTGGTACCGCTATGGCCTTCTGCTCCTTGACCGTGCGAGGTACACCGATGCTCGGGCGGCTCTGGCAACCGCGACGGACCTCGATCCGGCAGGTTCCGTCGGCCGGTTGGCCAAACTGTCCATGGAGAGTCTTCCCGGGGCGGACTCGTGAGATATCGCGCAGCATCCGAGCCGTGGCCAGGGACCGGCCAAGCATGTTGACGATCTTGTCTTGTGCCCGCCGCTCGGACTTGTCGGTCGCAACCGCACTGGCAGCCGGGATGCTAGCCGGCTGCGCAGGAGGAGGGTTCCTCTCCGGCGAAGTCCTATACCAGGACGATTTCTCGCGCGCCTCTTCCGGCTGGGATCGATACGATGCGGCCGGCTCCAGCGCCGACTACCTGGACGGCGCGTATCAAGTCCGCATCGAGGCACCCTCCAGCCTCGCCTGGGGGACGCCAAGTTTCAAATTAAGGGACGTTCGCCTGGAGGTCGACTCGTTCGCGGCCGACGGTCCGCTCGACAACGCCTTCGGCCTAATTTGCCGCTACGAGGACCCGGACAACTTCCTCTTCTTCTTGATCTCGAGCGACGGCTACTCGGGAATCGGCGCCATTCGCGACGGTGTGCGGACTCTCATGACGGGAGACGCCATGTTACCCAGCGAGGCCATCGTGCAAGGGCACTCCCCCAACCATTTGCGAGCCGACTGCGTCGGCCCACAGCTCACCTTCTCTGTCAACGGCGTCGTGGTCAACCAGGCCTTGGCGGAGGACATGGCCTCGGGCGACGTCGGACTCATCGTCGGAAGCTATGCCGAGCCCGGGGTGGAGATTCGCTTCGACAACTTCGCCATCATTCAGCCGTGATCCGGGGCCCATCGGGTGGACGTCTGGTTCGATTCCGAAACCCTCCCAACGGTATAGAGACTTGAACGACCGTAGGGGCACGGCGGCGCCGTACCCCTACACATCCGTTCGAGCGAGGCCCACATCCCACAGCATCCCGACAACAACCGGGCGCCCAATCCCCTCCGGGATGCGAAGCGCGATGGCCACTCCCTCTCGCCAGGCCTAGATACAACTCCCCGCCCTCTACGCCCCTTCGCCCTCTACAGGGCGCCAAGGGCGGCGCACACCCAGGGTGCACCCGAAGGGGTGCCCGAAGGGGTGAGGGCGGCAGGGCCAAAATAGTGAGTCGGCAAGGGTTTCTCCGGGCGCTTCGCAGCCCCCTTGTATAATGATCCTATGGTGACAAAGACCGAGCTCGAAGCCGAGCTCCATAACGCGATGCGTTCCGGCGACGAGCCTCGGAAGCGGACGATGCGCATGCTGCTTTCCGCCATCAAGCTCGCCGAGGTCGAGAAGCGGGCGGGGCTGGACGACGCTGAAATGCAGACCGTGTTCCAGAGAGAAGTCAGGGTCCGTCAGGAGGCGATCGCCGACGCCGAAAAGGCCCAGCGAACCGACCTGGTCCTGGCGGCGCAAGCCGAGCTTGCCATCCTTCAGACGTACTTGCCGGAACCGCTCCCCCCGGCGGAGCTGGAACGGCTGGCTCGGGAGGCGATCGCCTCAGCCGGCGCGACGGGTCCCCAGGACATGGGTAAGGTCATGAAAGAGATCATGCCTCAGATCCAGGGCCGGGCCGACGGGAAGGAAGTCGGCGCCGTCGTGCGCGGCCTCTTGAGCGAGTCTTAGGGCCGGATGGAAGAGCCGTCTGGGGCCCAGAGTTCGCTATGGTCGCTTCTAGGCCGCCGCTTTCAGGAAGCGCGCCTATGGGCTGTGGCCGGATTGGGGGTGGTCGGGGTCGTGGTGGCGCTCGCGCTTCCGCTCTCCGCCCGCTCCGAGTCCCTCATCCTTCGGGCCGGCGATGTCTCAAGCCAGGACGTGCTGGCGCCTTATGCCCTCTCGTACACAAGCGAGGTCCTGACCGAAGCCGCCCGGCAGGCGGCGGCAGACGAAGTGCCGGCGGTCTACGACCCGCCGGACAGTCGGGTGGCACGCGAACAGCTCTCCCAGCTACGCACGCTGCTGGGGTACATCGATGCGATCCGCGGCGACGTCTTCGGCTCCGAAGAGCAGCGCCTGGCGGATTTGGCGTCCGTTCGCGACGTTCCTATCGACGCCGAGATGGCCGGCCGCTTGTTGTCCATGCCGGCTGCGCGTTGGGAGGTGGTCAAAGTCGAGGCGGCGACGGTCCTCGAGCAAGTGATGCGGAACGAAATCCGCGAGGACAGAGTCGAAGACGCACGCCGATCCTTGCCGGCGTTGGTGAGCGTGACGCTCCCTGAGGACCAGGCTCTCCTTGCCGCCCATTTCGCCTCAGCGTTCGTCGCCTCGAACGCGTTCTTCAACCAAACCGCCACCGACGATGCCCGACAACGCGCTGCCGATCAGGCCACCCCGGTGGTCAAATCCTACGCCGCAGGCGAGACGATCGTCGGCCGCGGCGAAGTCGTCGGCGCGGATCAGCTGGAGGCTCTGCGAGCCTTCGGCCTGCTGCGCCCACCGGACGCGTGGCGGCAGGCGGCGCTCAACACCCTGTTAGTGACGGTGCTGGCCATGACGCTGGCTTTGTATGTCTACCGAGTCCACCCCCAGCTGGCGGCCAGCCCGCGCCTGGCATTGCTGCTGGGGGTCTCGTTCATCGCGGCGGCGCTCACGATGCAGGTGATGATCCCGGGACGCACGGTCCTCCCGTACGTGTTCCCGGCCGGAACGCTACCCATGGTCGTGGCCGTGATCTTCGGGCCGGGCATGGGAGTGCTGGTGGCGTTCCTCACGGGCGCACTCGCCGGATTCCTGGGAGCTAGAGGCCTCGAGCTCGGGCTTTTCATATCGCTCTGCGGGGCGGTCTCGGCGCTGGTGATCGGCAAGGCCGAGCGCCTGCTGACTTTCTTCTGGGCCGGCGTGGCCGGCAGCCTGGCGGCCATTGCGGTGATCGTCGTGTTTCGTTTCCCAGATGCCACCACTGACTCCGTTGGGAAGCTTTCGCTGCTCGCCGCCGGCGCCATCAACGGACTGCTCTCGGCCAGCCTGGCTTTCGGGCTGATCTTGCTCTCTGGCAGCCTGCTGGGGATTGTCACCAATCTGCAGCTGATCGAGCTGTCGCGGCCTGATCACCCCCTGCTGTTGTACCTCCTCCATAACGCCCCGGGGACCTATCAACACAGCCTGCAGGTGGCGAATCTGTCGGAGCACGCCGCCCGCGCCATCCGCGCCAACGCCCTGCTGACCCGCGTGGGAGCGTTCTATCACGATTGCGGAAAGGCCCTCCACCCTCACTACTACATCGAAAACCAGACGCCGGACCTGAACGTTCACGAGCAACTCGATCCCAGCACAAGCGCCCATATCATCCTGGATCACGTGCGCGAGGGGATCGACCTGGCGCGCCGCTACCGGCTGCCCAAGCAGGTGCAGGCCTTCATCCCCGAGCATCATGGGACTCTGGAGTTGACGTATCAACTGCAAGCCGCGATCGAAGACGCCGGCGGGGATGAAAAGCTGATCAACCGCAAGGATTTCACCTACCCCGGCCCGCGCCCGCGGTCCAAGGAAACCGCTATCCTCATGATGGCCGACGGAGTGGAAGCCAAGGCACGTTCCGACAACCCGCGTGACGAAGAGGAGATCGACCAACTGGTGCGCTGGGTGATTCAAGACCGCCTCAACCGGGGGCAGTTCGATCGCACGGACCTTACCCTCAAGGACCTCGACACCATTCGGCGGACTTTGGCGACGTCGCTCAAGGGAATGTACCACCCGCGCCTGCGCTACCCGGCTGCCTCGGCGGAGGAGCCGGCCGCTCCAGAGCCCGGGCTGTCGAAGAAATCGGCTACACCCGGCGGCCAACCGGTGAGTCAGGCGTCGAAGGCCGTCGGGCCATCGGCGAAGTGAAGCACAGGATCCACCTCCGGCGTGAGGTCCCCACTGGCTCCGCCGGTCTCGGTCTGACTGCGGCTGCCAAGGCGGTCCTCGACCGGGCCCGAGCGCGCCCCAGCGAGCTGACCATCGTGCTGACCGACAGCCGAAGGATTCGCCGGCTCAACGCCCGCTTCGCCGGTCGGGACGCCGTGACCGACGTGTTGGCCTTTCCTTCCGCGGATGAAAGTTCCTCTTCGAGCGTGCGTTACCTGGGAGACGTCGTGATCGCCCTGCCGCGCGCCCGAGCCCAGGCCCGTCGAAGCCGGGTGCCCCTCTCTCATGAGCTCTGCCTGCTCACAGTCCATGGAACGTTGCACCTGATCGGGCACGACCATGCCCGCCTCGTCGATCGCCGGCGGATGTGGCGACTCCAGGCGTCGGTGCTGCGACGCCTCGGCCTCGACCCAGAGCGCCTGGGAGTCGCGACGTGAGCGATCCCCTCCGGGATGCGAAGCGCGATGCAACGCGCGATCCTCGTCGGACCTCTCGCTTGCGGTCGTTCGGCCATGCCTTCGCCGGGATGGCGCACGTCCTGCGTACGCAGCGCAACGCGTGGATTCATGCAGTCGCAACCGTCACCGTGGTTGCGCTCGGACTTTGGCTGCGTGTCACCAGCAGCCAGTGGCCCCCGCTGCTGTTGGCTATTGGCCTCGTCTGGATGGCCGAATTCGTCAACACCGCGCTGGAAGCCGTCGTCGACATGGCCAGCCCCGGACGCAATCCGCTGGCGCGGGTGGGGAAGGACGTCGGGGCCGCCGCCGTGTTGGTGGCCGCCCTGGCGGCCGCCATCGTCGGTCTGGTCATCCTTCTTCCCCCTTTGGCAGCGCGCCTCGGCCTTGGCAGCTGACCCACCGAGGGGAAGGATTCCATAACGTCAGATTCTGGCCCTGGCCCCTCCTCCCTTCGGGCACCCCTTCGGGCACCCCTTCGGGTGCACCATGGGTGTGCACCCTGGGTGTGCACCCTTGGTGTGCACCCTGGGCGTGCTCGTAAGGGGGTAGAGGCGGTGACATCCCTGCCCGCGCTGGTATTCCCACTTCCCCCCAAATGACGCATTAGGGCGGCCGCCCATGTGTATCGCGCGAGCGGGCGCCTTCATGAACAGCGGCCGCAGCGGCCTCGAAGCACACCTATCAGGTACCTATCCGCCCTTTGCCGCGGCGGTCCACCTGTGCGATAATTCGCAAGTCGGCAACAAACGACAGTTGGCAAGATGAGCCAGAATCGCGATCAGGGTCCGGTTCTGCGGGCAGCGACCGCAACCTTCGACGACGAGAATCCCGGCCAGGCGCTGGAGGCGTTGCTCCGCCTGGCCTGCGAGCTCACCGGCTCGCCTCGGGCGGCCCTGTTCGAGCTGGACGAAGCCGAGGCCGGATTCAGCCCGCGCGTGGCGCATGGCACGCCGTTGGCCGAACTTGGCCGCCTGTCGACCACGACGGACCATCCGGTCCTTAAGGATGCCCTCGCCAAACGCCGTGGCATCGCGACCGACGGCCGGCGGGGGTCGCTCGGCCTTCCCCTGGCACCCGGCACGGTCGCTTGTGCCCCCTGTATCACCGGCAGTCAGACGATCGGATTGCTTTTCGTGGCCTCCGATGACGGGCCGGGTTACGGACCTGAGACTCTCCAGGCCCTCGAGGTGCTGGCGGCGCGGGCCGGGACGATGTTGGCCTTCGCCCGACAGAGCGCAGCGCAGAGCTACGTCTTCACCAAGCTGTCCTTGCTCTACCAGGCAACGCACGCCATCACCGGCACGCGCGATCGCGCAGAGGCTGTGCGGCAGACCGCGGCTCACGTGCTCAAAGCGACGACCGCCGATTGGTGCGAGGTCTATCTGCTGGACGAGGGCGAGGGCAAGACGACACGGTTCCGCCCCCAGCTCGGCAAAGCTCTGCAGCCTTCGCTGGTGGAGGTGGTCAGTGACCGGGGGCCGGATTACCCGGTCCACCGCCAAGTGCTGCTCGACCTGCGGTCGACGACGATCAGCTTGACCCCCCCTATCGGCTCGAACCGCGACCAGGAGCTGCTACAGGGCGAGGGCTTCCAGTTTGCCGCGGTGTTCCCCTTGGCGGCGCGCAACCAGGCCCTAGGCATCGTCCGGCTCCTCTACACCCAGCCGGGACGGCGCATCAACGAGCAACAGCTCGAGCTCTGCCAGGCGATCATCAATGTCGGCGCGGTCGGCGTGCAAGACGCCATCCATATGGAGACGGCCGACGCCCGCGCGACGCAGTTGCAGACGCTGGCCGAGATCGGTCGCGAAATGACCTCCACCCTCGATCTGGAGGTGGCGCTGGAAAACGCCATGCGTCACGCCCAGACCCTGCTTCAGGTCGAGGCTTGCGTGCTGTTCCTGCTGGACGAGGCAGGCGAGGAGCTGGTGCTGAAAGCCAGTGGCGGGGCGCAGCTGCGCATCCGCGGCGTCGCCATCCGTTTGGAAGAAGGAATCGCCGGCTGGGTGGCCCGCAGCCGGCAACCGTTGATCGTCAACGACGTCCGTTCGAACCCGCTCTACCATAGCGCGATTGACGGCCAGACGGGACTGCTGACCACTTCCGTCCTGTGCGTGCCGCTCGAGACGCGCGGTGAGGTGTTGGGCGTGATCGAGGCGATCAACCACCCGCACGGGGCCTTCACCGAGCCCGACCAGCAGGTGCTGATGTCGGTCGCCTCCTGGGCCGGGATCGCCGTCGACAACAGCAATCTCTTCCGCCGGGTGGCCGAAGAGCGCAGCCGGCTCGAGACGACTCTGGTCGAGACGGCCGACGCCGTCGTCCTGACCGACCGCACCGGGAAGACCATCCTCGTCAACAAGGCTGCCGGCCAGGCGTTCCGGATCAACCCTGAGCTGGCCACCGGCCGGCCGGCGAAGGAGATCTTTCACGGCCATCCGCTGGGCGACTTGTTGACCAGGGACGATCTCAGCCTGCCGACCACGATGGAGATCACGACCCCGACCGAGCGGACCCTGTACGCGACGATCAGCGACGTCACCGGGATCGGACGGGTGGCGGTGATGCAAGACATCACGGCCCTCAAACAGATCGACCGCATGCGTTCCCAATTGTTGGGCACGGCCGCCCACGATCTGAAGAACCCGCTCAACGCCATCCGCCTGGGAGCCGACCTGCTGCACGACGCCCAGCTCACCGAGCCGCAGCGCAAGGCGCTGACGATGATGACGCGGGCGACCGACAGCATGACCAATCTGATCACCGGGCTGCTCGAAACGATCCGCGTCGAGTCGACGGCCAACATCAGTCTCGAGCCGGTGCAGATCAACGACCTGATCCGCCATTCGATCGAAGATCTGCGCATCCTGGCCGAGAAACGGCGGCAGGCGATCGACTACACCCCGCCGGACGAGTCGCTGCTGATCATGGGGGATCCCGGCCGGCTGAACTCGGTGATGAGCAACCTGCTCAGCAACGCCATCAAGTTCACCCCCAACGGAGGGCACATCCGAGTGCTTGCCCGCTGGGATGAAGACGAGGTGGTCGTCAGTGTCAGCGACGATGGCCCCGGCATCTCGACCGACGAGATCCCGCGCGTCTTCGAGCACTTGTTCCGCGGCCGGGTGGCCGTGCAGGATCCAAACAATCCGGTGGAGGGGACCGGGCTCGGGCTGGCCCTGGCCAAGACGGTCATCGAACAGCACGGCGGACGCATCTGGGTGACCAGCGTCGAAGGCGAGGGCAGTACCTTCTACTTCTCCTTGCCGCGGGAACCGACCCCCAAAACCGGATCGCTGCGCAAGGACTAGTCGGCGCTCCCGCTCCCCGCAACGTCGCGGCGCCGGACCTCAGAGACATGTCATTCCGAGCGAAGCCGCCCTTGGCGCTCTGCACCGCCTCCGGTGCGCCGAAGGGCGTAGAGAGCGAAGGCGGAGCGACACTTGCACTTGCGCTGGCCGCGCAGCTGCCTAGTGCAGATGGGAATCCCTGTGGCGCGGCGGGTCGAATGCGAACTCGGGCGCGAGGCCTGCGCCCGTACAAGTCTCCAGAACACAACGCCATGGGGATTCCCACCTGCACCTGCGCTAGGCAGCGCAGCTGCACACCTGCCCTGGCGGGCGGTGCCAGGGGGCGCAGGTGTCGGGCACGCCCAAGGTTCTGTCGTTCCCCAAAGACGACTTCCCGGCGTGCCTTCGGAATGACGGGCGGGCAGGTCTCATGCCGCAAGTGAAGGTCATCGAGGGATGCATTGCACGTCGATATTGAGCTTTACCGCCGGGAAGTGCGCCTCGGCGATGGCCGTCGGCTGGCCCTTTCAGCCATCGATATCTCACCCGAAACCGCCGAACGGACGATGGTTTTCGTGCATGGATTCGGCGGGAGCGCGCGGCAGTGGCGGTACCAGCTGGCCCACTTCGCCGATCGACACCGAACGATCGCCCTCGACCTGCGCGGCCACGGTCTGTCGGATCAACCGGACGGACCCTACGATCTGTCGACCCTGCTCGATGACCTGCACGCCGCGCTGCAGGCCCTACACGTCACCAAGCCTTTCGTGCTGGTCGGTCATTCTTTCGGCGGGGCGCTGGCCGTCGAGTACTGTTTGCGACACCCGGCGCGGGTGTCGCATCTGGTTCTGATCGCGGCCTCGGGCAGGTACCCGTTGGCCTGGTACTTCCGTTGGGCGCTTCACCTGCCGCTTCCCTTGTTGAACGCGGTCTATCCCCTGCTGCGCAACACGATTCCGGCCCCGCCGCGCGTGCTCAAGCCGTTCTATTTCGACACGATGCGGGTTTGGGACGGATGGGATCGGCTGCGCCTGCTGCGGCCGCCGACCCTCGTGATTCGCGGCTATCGCGACCGAGTCTTCGAGAGGCCTCTATTCGAACGCGTCGCCCGCGAGATCCCGCGGGCGGAAGATCTCAACGTCGGGGCTTCCGGACACATGGTGATGCTGGAACGCCGCGAGGCGGTCAATCGGGCGATCGAGCGCTTTCTCAGCCGCGACCGCCGCACATGGCGATCGGCGGTGGGCCCGGAGGCATTGCAGAAGAAGCGTCCCTGGTTGGCGTCCTACGACCGGGGCGTGCCCCACACCATCAGCGTCCCACCGATCCGGCTCGACGAGCTGCTGTCATCGGCGGCCCGGCGCTATCCCGGTCGCCCGGCGGTCGAGTACTTTGCCGCCCGAATCTCGTACCGCACCTTGGATCGCGAAGCCAACCGTTTCGCCCACGGTCTGCTGGCCCGGGGGATCGAGCC
Organism: Anaerolineales bacterium; assembly: GCA_035281845.1. Classification (GTDB taxonomy): domain Bacteria; phylum Chloroflexota; class Anaerolineae; order Anaerolineales; family E44-bin32; genus DATEVL01. Next base: position 30,784 of record DATEVL010000155.1, read on the forward strand.
CGGCGACCAGGTGATGCTGCTCCTGCCCAATCTGCCGCAGATGATCATCGCCTTCTTCGGAACCCTGAAGGCCGGCGCCGTCGCCGTTTTCGCCACGCCGCTTTCCGAGCCCGACGAACTGGTGCGCCAGATTCAGGATTCGCGCACCCGCTTGTTGCTGACCCTGCCCGACCTGACCGACGTCGGCCTGCGTGCCCTCAACGAGACCGGGCTCGAGCAGGTGGTCGTGACCCGGGTGGCGGAGTATCTTCCGTGGTGGCAGGCGATCGCCTTCCGCCTGCGCCGTCGCACCCGCTCGCGCCCGCTGCCCGCTATCGGCTTTACTCACATGCGCGATCTGTTGAAGGGGCAACCCCACAATCGGCCGGCCACGGACGGCGATGGTGGCGACCTGGCTGTTCTGCAATACACCGGCGGCACGACCGACAAGCCCAAAGGCGTCATGCTTTCGCACGGTAACTTGGTGGCGAATGCCCTCCAGACGAGGCACTGGTTGCCCGACGTGGAGGAAGGCCGAGAGGTCACGCTGGCCGTTCTGCCCTATTCGCACATCTACGGTTTGATGACGGCGATGATCGTGCCCGTGGCGATGGCCGGGGCGATGGTCATCCTGCCGCGCTTCGTCACCGGCGAGGTGCTCGGCGCCATCCGCCGGCGCAGGCCGACGCTCTTCCCCGGCGTGCCGGCGATGTACACGGCGATCAACGACTACCCGTCCGTCCGGCGCTACAACGTCGGCTCGATCCGCGCCTGCATTTCCGGCGCGGCGCCGCTTCCGGTGGAAGTCCAGGAAGCTTTCGAAAGGCTCACGCGCGGCCGCCTCGTCGAGGGGTACGGTTTGACCGAGGCCGGCCCAGCGACCCACGCCAACCCCTTCGCCGGTGTTCGCAAGCCGGGCTCGATCGGCCTGCCTTTCCCCAGCACCGAAGCCAAGATCGTCGATCTGGCCAGCGGGAAGGATCTCCCCCAGGGTCGCATCGGCGAGCTGGCCGTGCGCGGTCCTCAAGTCATGCAGGGTTACTGGGGTGACCCTCAAGCCACCCGCGAGGCGCTGACCCGCTCCGGCTGGCTGCTCACCGGCGACCTGGCCCGCATGGACGGCGACGGTTACTTCCAGATCGTGGCCCGCAAGAAAGAGATGATCCTGGCTGGCAAATACCAGGTCTACCCTCGCGACGTCGAAGAGGTTCTCTACGAGCACCCGAAAGTCCGCGAAGCAGCCGTGGTCGGGGTCCAGGCGCCGCGCGGCGTGCTGGGGCGGGTCAAGGCCTACGTGGTGCTGCGCCAGGGCGAACGCGCGACGGAGGCCGAGCTGATCGCGTTGTGCCGCGCCCGGCTGGAGAGCTACGCCGTCCCCTGGAAGATCGAGTTCGTCACTGAGTTGCCCAAGTCATTCGTCGGGAAGGTCCTGCGCCGGATTCTCATCGAACGGTCCGAAGCCGAGTTGGAGCTCCTGACGACCGCACGGCCAAACCGTGGTCGACGCGCGGCAGCGAAAAAGAAACGTTGAGAACCCTGCAATCGCCGGAAGGGGAGGCCCGGGCGGAGCTGCCGTTGTGAGCCAGCCAGACTCGTTCGTTTTCGGCACCGTCGGGTCTCCCCGGTCCATGCCCCCGAAGCCTGGTGGGTCGGTTGGCGCCGTCCAGCACATGGCGCACCTCGGGTTGATGGCGCTCGAATTGGGTTGGGTGCAATCCGTCCGAGTGACGGAGTCCACCTGCGACCAGATTCGCCAGGCTGCCGCCGCGATGGGCGTGTCTCTCAGCGTGCACGCGCCTTACTACATCAACCTCAACGCCGGGCGCGCCGAGTGGCCCAAGGCGCGGCGTCGTCTGATGGACGCCGCTCACTACGGGAACCTGGCCGGGGCAACCGAGATCGTGTTCCATCCGGGATCTTACTTTGAAGCTTCCCCGGAGGTTGTGTTGAAGAAGGCCCTGCCGCGCCTGCAGGCTTGCCTCCAAGATCTTCGCCGCGCCGGGAACCCCGTTCGTCTGCGCCCCGAGACGATGGGCAAGTCAGCGATGCTCGGATCCCTCGAAGATGTCGTGACGATGAGCCAGGAGGTCGAAGGGGTCGAGCCGTGCCTGGACTTCGCCCATCTGCACGCCCGTCCCGGCGACGGTTCGATGAATTCGTACGAGGAGTGGCTGAAAGCTTTGCAGACCTACCAACAGCGGCTCGGCGCCGACTCCCTGCGTCGCCTGCACATCCATCTCTCCGGGATCGAGTACGGACCGAAGGGGGAAAGGAAGCATCTTCGCCTGGTCGACTCGGACCTCGATCTCGCCCCATTGCTGCGCGCCCTGAATGATCTCGGCTGCGGCGGCCGCGTCCTGTGCGAGAGCCCCGTCATGGAGGAGGACGCCCTCCTGATGAAGGCCACGTGGGAACAGCTGGCCGGAGGATGAACCTCGAGCAACGGAAAGCAGCCCTCGATGCGCTCCATCGGCGGATGCGCCGTTGCCGTCGCTGCCTAGAGCTCGGCTGCACGATCGTCCCGCCGGCGATTTTCACCGGCGGGATCGGCGCCAGGGTCATGATCGTCGGCCAAGCGCCGGGTTCGCGCGAAGTGGAAGCGCGCCGACCCTTTCACGCGCAGAGCGGCACGCGGCTCTTCCAATGGCTGGCCCAAGCAGGATTCGAAGAAACGGAATTCCGCGCCCAGCAGTACCTGACGTCCGTGACGAAATGCTTCCCCGGCAAGGCGGCTTCCGGCAGCGGCGACCGCAAACCCACGACGCCCGAGATCGACGCTTGCTCGGTATTTCTGGGGGCCCAGCTGAGGTTGGTGGATCCGGCCCTGGTCATCCCCGTCGGCCGACTGGCCATCGACGTCTTCCTCCCCGAACGTCCCGCGTTGGAGTCGGTTATCGGCACCCGCCTCGAGATCTCAGGACGGGTGATCGTCCCGTTGCCACACCCTTCGGGGGCGAGCCGCTGGCACCAGCTCCCGGCGAACCGCAGGCGAATCCAACGGGCGATCGGGCTCATCCAGGCAGAGAGGATCCGGCTGGGGTTGTGACCCGGGGTCGATTTGCGGCCGTGGTCTTGCGCCGTCTGGGCCGTAGTCCTGGGCTTTAACCCAGGTCTTCCGATCTTCTCCGCCCCGGCCTAAAGGCCGGGACTACATTTCGATCCTTTGCCCCGCTGTAGTCCTGGGCTTTAGCCCAGGTCTTCCGATCTTCTCCGACGCGGCCTGAAGGCCGGGATTACACCGTCAGCTCTTGGGGCCTGCCCGGGGCTGTCACGCCTGCACCCCTCTCCCGAGCATGTTGCTCGGAAGAGGGGCCCGAGGGTGAGGGTCCCCGCCGTCAAACTCCGAAAACCGGCGCCTCTTCCGTCGGCTGGGCGCCCCCGTCCTGTCGTTGGCGGTCCCGCAGTCTGTCGCGCAGCCCGTCTTGGATGCGCTCGCGGAGTCGCTCGCCCGGCTTCGCGGCCCCGACCCAGACCGCCACCAGATGTCCGTCTTCCTCGCGAGCGCCAACCGCCGCCATCATCCCGATCTCCAGATCGTCGAAGGAGGCGATGCTCCCGTCCCGCGATTTGAAGACCGTCGACTCGACGATGAAGATGGTCACCGTCGCGCCGTCGCTCTTCTCGAGAGTGAAGCTGTCGTCTCCCAGATCGACGATCTCCCCGACAAGGCGCTCGCCGTCTCTCGGGCGGTCTTCAGGGTTGCCCGCCGCAACGAGCAACGCCAGCCACTTGCCGTCCTCGCCCTGGATCGCGGCCACAACCACGTGCATCCCCTTCTTCAGGTCGTGGATGTCCTGGACCGATCCATCCCGGCTGCGGAAGCGCGTTCGATCACCGGTCTGGAACTCCCAATCCTCGCCTTCGCTGGTCTCCACCGTGAACGTCCCCTGCCCCGGGACGACGCCGGAAACAACGCCCGAAACGCGCACATGCTCTCCCTTACTTCCGACCGCCACGTGAAGGGCCAGAAGGCTGCCGTCTTCCAGCTTCTCGGCGGCCACAATGGCCATCATCCCCGACTCGAGGTCTTCCAGGCCGTCCACCTCGCCGCTGCGGCTGTGGAATCGCGTTTCGTCATTGACTTCGAAACGCAGATCTTCTCCCTTGCGCGTATGCAGAGTGAAGATCGAGGCGGCCGTGTCGACCACCGTGATCTCGCCGCCGGCGCGCACGCCCGCCGCGGATGTTTCCCCCTCGGCGAACGCCGCCAGCGGGAAGACCAGCCCGACCACAACCGCCAGAACGACCGCCTTACCCCATCGAGACATCATTCTTGCCTCCAACCCGCCTTGTATGGTCGGAGGATGCACGAAACCAGCTACCGTATTGTTTTCGGCTTGTTAGAGGGTTGTAAACCCCGACTCAGGGCGGAGGGAACAGAACTTCCTCGCGCCCGGCGAACTTCGCCTGCATCCGGTCGATGACGATCTCCAGATGCTGCGGCTGATGGACGAAATCGAGATCGTCCGTGCGCAGGGTGAGCACCGGACACAGATCAAAGGCCGCCAGCCACTGCTCATACTTCTGCTCAAGCAAAGCCAGGTAGGTTTCGGTCACCCCGGCTTCGATCGGGCGGGCACGATCGCGAATCCGCCTGAGCAGCACCGAGACCGGCGCTCTGAGGTGAAGCAGCAGGTCCGGCGCCGGCAAGCTGGCCAGGACGAGTTCATACACACTGCGATACGCCTGATAGTCGCGCGGGGCGATGTTGCCCAGATCGAGGCTGGTACGGGCGAAGATTTCGGCGTCCTCGTAGATCGATCGGTCGACAATCGCCGACTCGGCGGCGCGCGCCAGCGCCAGGTGCTGGCGCGCCCGATGGCCCAGGAAGAAGACCTGCAGGTGGAAGGCCCAGGCGTGCATGTCCTGGTAGAAGTCGGCCAGGTACGGGTTGTCTTGAACCGACTCGAATCCGGTGATCCAGCCCAGCCGTTCGCCGAGCCGCTCGGTAAGCGATGTCTTGCCGGTACCGATGTTACCGGCGACCAGGACGAAACGTTTGGTCATGTTTAGCGGTCAGTGGTCAGTGGTCCGTGGCCAGCGTGATCGCAGGACTCCAATCCATTTCGCTGGTCGCCAATCATCGATCTCCTCTGACCACCGACCACTGACCACTGCCTCACAACAGCCCATCGACCGACCCGTCGATGAGCATCTGCAGGCGAAGAATCATGCGATCCGTCTGTTCCCCGGCGGATCTCATTCTCTTGAATCCGTCATCGGTCCCGATCTTGAGCGCGTCATGCAAGCCGACCAGCTGGGGAAGGATGACGCGGTCGATGTAGTCGCGGATCTGTACCACTTCCTCCGCCTTGCGGACGCGCGGGGATTCGAGCATGACTCGCAAGTCGGCCAGGCCGACCAGGGTTCGCTCGACCGTCTCCTCCGTTTCCGTTGCCGTCTTCATCGTCTCGGAGACATTTCGCAGACCGTCGAGAGTCTCGCGGAAAGTGATCATCGGTGGATTCCCCTGGAACTCCAAGGCGGTCAGGCACCGCCTGCGAGTATCTTACCCCAGAGTGGTGGAAGTTGGTGCCGGGAGAGTGGTCCGTGGTCGGTGGTCAGTGGTCAGACGGCGTCGATTCGTGACCTTCTGGCCACTGACCACTCACCACGGACCCCTGCTTTCGTCAGCACTCGCTGTAGCCGCAAGCGTGGCATTTACGGCAGCCCTCTTCGGCGACGAGCGCCGCCGAGCCGCATTCGGGGCACAGGTCGCCGATGCGCATGAGCATCTGCCCATCAGGAGAGCTTTCCTGCTCGGGGTCCAGCGGGAGGGCTTCCGGAGTTTCACCCAGGTATTCGGCCAGGGCGCGCGCCAACCCATCCGGCAGCGAAAGGACGCGGTTCGGGCCGAAACCCATCGGGCGCCCGCCGCCGATGCCGGCCAGCTGGCGCACGATCTCCGCCAGGCGCTGGCGCGGTGAAACCGGCGAGGTCACGCGCAGGATGTAGGAGATCAGCCGGCCGATGGCCTCGGAAACGGCCGCCGTCTCCGAACCGGCCTTGGCCGTCGTAATGAAGACCTCGAACGGCATGCTCTCGCTGTTCTGATTGATGGTGACGAACGCCTTTCCCAAGGGGGTGCTGATCTGGTAGGTGCAGCCCTCGAGGCGCCCCGGCCGAGGCTTCTTGGCCTCATACCACATCTGCAGCTGAGTCTGCGTGGGTTCGGCGGGCGCCTTGCGGCCAGCAGTCGCCTTGGTTTCGAGCACGACTTTCTGGCGTGAGCCCGTGACATAGACCGTTAACCCCTTGCAGGCAAGTTCCCAGGCGAGCATGTAAGCACGCGCCACGTCTTGCGGCTCGGCGGTCTCGGGGAAGTTGCAGGTCTTGCTCAGGCTATTATCGACGAAGGCCTGCATCGCCGCCTGCATGCGCACGTGCTCCTCGGCGCTGATGTCCTGAGAGACGACGAAGACACGGCGAATCGCCTCCGGCACCTCGGCCACATCCTGGCACGAGCCACGGTCGACCACCTGCCGGACGACCTCCGGGCGGGCCTGCTCATCCACTCCGGCCTCGATCAGCGCCTGTTCGAAGAGCGGGCTGGTGTAGGTCAACTGGAGATCTTGACCATGATCGTCGACGTGCCGGACATACGCCAATGCGAAGACCGGCTCGCATCCGTAGCCTTCACAGCCGGCGACCGTGGCGATCGTTCCCGTGGGAGCGATGGTCGTCTGGGCGGCGTTGCGAATGCCGTGAGTGCGGATGCCGTCGACGATCTCGTCCCAGTCCACGGCCGGACGGCCAAAATCATGCTGGTAGGGCGAGAGCGGCGTCGGCGGACTCCACCGCAGATCCTTGGGGTCGTACAGGCTGCCGGCGATGGCAATGAAGGGCCCGCGCTCGTCGGCCAGTTGAATGCTAGTTTGCATGCAGTGGAATCGGACGAATTCCATCACCTGCGCCGCGAATTCTTCCGCCTGCGGAGAGCCATAGCGCACCCCGACGTGGTACATCAGGTCGCCCAGACCCATGATCCCCAGGCCGATGCGGCGGGCGCGGTAGGCCGCTTCGCGAAGCTGCGGCACGGCTGGGACATAGGCGTTGGCGGTGACGACGTCGTCCAGAAAGCGCGTGCTCAGAACGATGCTCTGTTGCAGTTCTTCCCAATCGACCAGGCCGCCGGGCTGGGTGTGTTCCGCCAGGTTGATCGAGCCCAGGCAGCAATTCTCATACGGACCCAGCCACTGTTCGCCGCACGGATTCGTCGCCTCGAGTTCGTACAACTGAGGCACCGGATTGCTGCGGTTGGCGGCGTCGATGAACAGGATTCCCGGCTCCCCGTTGTGGTGCGCTTGCTGCACCATCAAATCGAAAATCTCACGGGCCCGAACGGTCTCGACCACTTGGCCGGAATGCGGCGCGACCAGATCGTAGGTGGAGTCGTCGCGCACCGCCTGCATGAAGGCGTCGGTGGCCGCGACCGAAATGTTGAAATTGGTGATCTGGTTCTCGTCGGTCTTGCAGGTGATGAAGTGGCGGATGTCGGGGTGATCGACGCGCAGGACGGCCATGTTGGCGCCCCGGCGGGTCCCGCCCTGGGCGACCTCGCCGAAAGCCTTGTCGTACACGCGCAGGAATCCGACCGGCCCAGTGGCGACGCCGGCCGACGAAGCGACGGTGGCGCCCTGCGGTCGCAGCCGGCTGAAAGAGAAACCGTTGCCCCCGCCCGTCTGCTGGATCAGCGCCGCGTCCCGCAGAGTCTGGAAGATCCCGGCCGAGTGCCGGCCCATGTCGTCGCTGATCGGCAGGACGAAACAAGCGGCCAGCTGCCCCAGCGGGGTGCCGGCCCCGGTGAAGGTCGGAGAGTTGGGGAAGAAGCGGCGGCTGGTCAGCAGCTCGTAGAAGGCTTCGGCCATCGACGGGATCGGCCCGGCCCATTCGCGCTCGGCCTCGGCCACGTGGTAGGCGACCCGCCAGAACATGTCCTCGATCGTCTCGGCCGGCTGCCCATCGAGCCCGCGTCGGAGGTAGCGTTTGAACAGGACCGTGCGGGCGTTCTCGCTCAGCTCAACTTGACGCAGTCCCTCCGGGCGCGGCGGCCGCTCGGCCCGCACGCCGGTTTCAGAGACGCGGACATCGGTCCTGGTCGTCGAGAGCATCGCCTCGCCTCCGGGTGAGTCTACGAAATGAGAATGCGGCGACCCTTCGACGGAGCCAGCCCTGAGCAGCATGATGGGCTCAGGGCCGGCCCCTTGGAGTTTCCCCGCGTTCCCCACCGGTCGCCTCCCCACTCGGCGGCGATCGGCGGGCTAGATTACAAGCAGCTGGTCGATTTCGACCTGGATTTGCCTCAGGTCATCCAGGCCGAGGTAGACGATGGCATAGCGAACGTAGGCGATATGGTCCAGTTCTTTCAACCCGGCCATCACCATGTCGCCGATGACGCGCGACGACACCTCAGCTTTGCCCAACGTTTGAAGAGTGGACTCCACTTCGCCCACCAGACGATCAATGCTGGCGGCCGTGACGGGCCGCTTGGCGCAGGCGATGCGGATTCCCCCGGCGAGCTTCTCTCGATCGAACTCTTCTCGGGTGCCGTCCTGCTTCACCACCAGCGGCGTAGCCAAGATAGCTCGTTCGTAGGTGCTGAATCGGTTCGGACAGTCCTGGCAGACCCGCCGGCGTCGGACACCTCCCCGAGCATCGTGGGAGGTGTCGATGACGCGAGTCCGCGGACTGCGACAGTACGGGCAACGCATGCGTGCCCTCTCTTGGACGAACGGCTGTTCGGCGCCAGATCTACGCGCCCGGTTGGGATGTGCCCGATATCTTCGGCTCGGGCGGCTCATCATAGCACAGCCGCTTCCGGCGGGGCAAGCCGCGAGGCCTCCGCCAACCTTAAAAGAATGCGACCTGGGCCTAGTACTTTGGTCCTTCGCCCGAACAGGCGAGTCTTTTCGCCGTTCCTTCATCGTCAGGATTTGGCCCCGCTCCGGCGCCCTTGGAGGCCTGCACCGCTTCCGGCGCGGTGAAGGGCGTAGAGGCCGAGCCCCTCGCCAGTCGCTCGCTCTCTACCTCTTCAGGGAACCCGAAGGGTGCAGAGCGCCACGCCCTTCGCCCTCTACAGGGCGCCAAGGGCGGCGCACACCCAGGGTGCACCCGAAGGGGTGAGGGCGGGGCCCGCCTCCCCTCCGGGATCCCCTTCGGGATGCGAAGCGCGATGCACGGGGGAAACGCATGCCGATGGCGATTTCAAGAGTGGAGGCATCCGGAAGGTGCCGCCGAGGAAGCGGCGATGGGGATCTCTAGGGCGCGTCGTAGCAGATCGCGCGGCGGGCGCGTCGAGCCGGCGGGCGGCGACGGGGAATCGCATCAGGGATTCCTCGGGCACCTCGGAGCATTGAACGCTTAGACCTGCGGATGCTCGGGTTGCCTCGGAAAGACAGCGGCAAAGGCGGTCAACCGGGCACGATGCCGCCAAATTGGAACGGTCCACCCCTTACTCTCGTTCCGAGCCCCGCGAGCGGGGCGACACCTGCACCTGCACCACCCTGGCACCGCCACTCCACTCCGTCTCGCCCTCTACACCCCTTCGCCCTCTACAGGGCGCCAAGGGCGGGTGTCCCCAGGGGACGGGGCGCCACGCCCTTCGGCGCACCCGAAGGGGTGAGGCCGGCGCCCTGGTGAGGAAGGCAGGTGTACGGCGCGGCTGTAGGAGCAGGTGGGAATCCCCAAAGCGCGGCGGCGCAGAGCGCGCGGCGGGTGCGCCGTGCCCGAGGGTCGAAAGGTGGATGGCCTCAGGGATTCCTCGCCCCCTTGCGGGGGCTCGGAATGACAGTGGGAGAGGTGGGTGTCCACTCGGCAGGCGTGGTGGGCCGGCGACGGAGGAGGAGGACCGTCGCCGGCCCCTGCCGAATCCCGAACCCCGGCCAAACAAATGGCGTTCGGGTGCATCCATTGCGGCTGCCCCGGGCGAACCCGAACGGCCTGCCTTGAGCACTAGGGGTCAGTGGTGACTGGCCAGCGGCCACGAAAGGCTCTCACTGGCCACCGACCACCGACCACCGACCACTGACCACTGCACTTCAGCGGCGCCGCAGGAACGCCGGGATGTCCAGGTCGTTCAGGTCGAAGGCGCTCGGCTGGAACGCTTCGACCGGGGAGGCCTCCATGGCCACCTCTGCCTTGCCTTCGCGTCGCGTCGGCGTGCGGCGTGCCGCCGCTCGCCGCGCCGGCCCCGTCCGCTCGAACCCGGTTGCGATGACCGTCACTCGCAGCTCGTCGCCGATGGTCGGGTCGATGACGGCGCCAAAGATCAGATTGACATCCGGATGGGCTGTCTCCTTGATGATCGCCGCCGCCTGATTGACCTCGAACAGGCTCAGGTTCGGCCCGCCGGTAACGTTGAACAGGATCCCGTGGGCGCCGTCGATCGTGATGTCCAGAAGCTGGCTCGAAATAGCCTGCTCGGCGGCCGCGCGGGCGCGGTCCTCGCCGGTCCCCCGCCCGACCGCCATCAACGCCGCACCGCCCTCCGACATGATCGTTCGCACGTCGGCAAAGTCCAGATTGATCAGACCGGGCACGGTGATCAGCTCGCTGATGCCCTGGATCCCCTGGCGCAAGACGTCGTCGGCCGTGCGGAAGGCATCCTGCAGACTGGCACGCTTGTCGACGATCTGCAGCAGGCGGTCGTTCGGAATCACGATGAGCGTGTCGACGTGCTCCTTCAAACCGGAAATGCCGGCCTCGGCCGCCTGCGCCCGCTTGCCGCCCTCGAAAGTGAACGGCCGGGTGACCACACCGATGGTCAACGCGCCGATCTCTTTGGCGATTTGGGCGATGATCGGAGCCGCCCCGGTCCCGGTGCCGCCCCCGATGCCAGCCGCCAGGAAGATCATGTCGGCGCCCTTGAGCACTTCGTACAGCTCCTCGGCCGACTCCTCCGCCGCCTTGCGCCCCACCTCCGGGTTGCCTCCGGCGCCCAGCCCGCGCGTCAGCTTGTCGCCGATGCGCACGCGTTTGGGCGCGTTCGAGAGCAAGAGGGCCTGGGCATCGGTGTTGATGGCGGCGAACTCGATGCCGGCCAGGCCCTCCTCGATCATCCGGTTGACGGCGTTGCTGCCCCCGCCGCCAATCCCGATGACCATGATCCGAGCAAACGATTCCGACTTGGGTGCTGTGAACATCTTCTCCCTCCTCCTGGCTGCTTCGCCAACGCGGAAACCCGGCCGCAATGCCGTGGCCGCGCTGGCGGATTCGTTCGGCGGGCCCGCCCTGAGCGAAGTCGAAGGGCCGTCCCTCATGAAGTTCATTTGCGTCTGGTTGTCATCCATGGCCTCACCCCGGCAGGAGCCGTTTCAGGAAATCGGTGGCGCGGGCGAGATCGAGCTTCGGCATCACCAGGCCGCCCAGACCGCGCCCTTCGAGGCGGCTCTGCTCTTCTTGCAGTCGGGCCCACTCCAGCAATCCCAGGCTGGCTGAATACACCGGCGAACGAAGCTGGTCGACCAATCCCCGAAGTTCCTCGGGCTGTCCGACGCGAACCGGCAGGCTGAGGACCTGAGCCGCCACCTCACGCAGCCCCGGAAGCAGGCTCGTGCCGCCGGTGACGACCATTCCGGCTGGCAGCAATCCGTCATAGCCGGAGCGTTTGATTTCCTGGCGAACCAGGCTGAAGATCTCCTCGACGCGCGGCTCCAGGATCGCCGCCAGATCGACCCGGCGAATCTGCACCGGTTTCTCCTCGCCAAAGGGCCGCACGGCCAGGATCTCGTTCGGATCCAGCATCGAAGGCCGGGCGTGGCCGTGTCGGCACTTGACCTGCTCGGCCGTTTCCGGCGGCAAGTGCAATCCTTGCGCCAGGTCGCTCGTCAGATGATCGCCACCTACCGGAAGGACCGCCGTATGCCAGACGGCGCCTTCGATGTAAACGGCCAAGTCGCACGTGCCGCCGCCGATGTCACAAACCACGACCCCCATCTCGCGTTCGGTCTCCGTCAGGACAACTTCGGCCGAGGCCAGCGGGCTCAGGACATAGCCATCGATCGCCACCCCGAGACTCTCGAAGGCTTTCTCCATGTTGCGGAGCGCGGTTCCAGCGGCGGTGACGATGTGCGCCTCGACCTCCAGCCGGTAACCGTGCATCCCAATGGCGGACTTGATCCCGTCCTGACCATCCACCACATAGCCGCGCGGGATGACGTGGATGACCTGGCGGTTGTAGGGCAGCGCAATCGAACGCGCCGCATCCAATGCCCGGTTGACGTCGTCTGGCCCGATGACCCGCCCCGACACACCGGCCATGCCCTTGCTGTTGAGCGAGGCGATTTGTGCGCCCGACAGGCTGACCAGCGCCGAGCTGATCTCGAAACCCGAAGTGCGCTCGGCCTTGTCCTTGGCCGACTCCACCGCCCGTGCCACGCCCTCCAGGTTGACCACACCTCCCTTGCGCATCCCGAGCGATGGCACAATGCCGACGCCGATGATGCGCAGGCGTGACTCCTCGTCGAGCTGGCCGACCAGCGCGCAGACTTTCGTCGTTCCGACGTCGACCCCGACGAAGATGATTTCGTCCGAACCGATCATGTCGCTCCGCCGCTCATTTCTTCCGATAGTAGGGGGCCGCCGGGTCTTCCACGCTGACCAGTTCCGCGACGACGCCCCGCTGGGCCAGAACCTCGGAGATTCTTCGGTACAGTTGCACTTTGAGGACCATGTCTCCGCCGGTGCCGAAATACGCCTGCCAGCCGTTCGGGTCGATAAAGCCGAATCCGTGTCCGGGACGGTATTGAAGTCCGTCCACTTCCGGTACCTGCGCCAAGAGGGCGGCGGCCGCCCACAGCGCCTCGGGTTCGATCACCGGAGCCAGCGGGTCGCGCTCGACGTCGAGGCTGGGCTCACTGGCCGTCACCCGGATCAGGTTGCCCAACTCGCCGTGTTTCAGGAAGGCGACCCCGTCGGCGCTGAGCCACCAGACCTGCCCATCGTCGTCCCATTCGATCATCGGCCGGCGTTCTGCGACGCGCAGCTCAACGTGATTCGGCCAGCGAAGGAGGACGTCGGCCGATTGAATCTCGGGCTGCGCCAATAACCTGCCCCGGACCTCGGGCGGATCGATCAGGAAGACCGGACGCCCGTCGATATCAGCAATCGATCGAATCTGCGATTCGGTCAGGAGCTCGGTGGGGGAGACGCTCGCCTTCTCCACCCGGAATTCGCTCCCCCGGAACGCGCTGAGCAAGGCCCAGGCCACCACCAGCATCATGGCGGTGGACAGGATCCGGGCGCCAACCCGAAAGGCGGGCAGGGCCGGCAAGCGCAGGGCCGCCCCCACCTCAGCCGGGATCGGCAGCTCCCACACTCGACGAGGGCGCCGATGGTGAGGCGCTGAGCGGGCCGGGCCACGCGGGGCGCGTTCGGCCGGTTGGCGGATGTGGCCCCGGCGCGAGCGCACGTGCTCCGCCCGCGTTCGAGGCGTTTCGATGGACGGGTCGGCGACCGTCATGATTCGCTCCCGTAGCGCCGCACCAGCCGGTCCTTCTGCGCTTGGCGTTCCAGCGCCAGCTCGATCAGCCGGTCCATCAGGGCCGAATACGGCAGTCCGCTGGCGTCCCACAGCTTGGGATACATGCTGATCCGGGTGAACCCGGGGATCGTGTTCAGTTCGTTCACGTACAACCTGCCATCGTCCTGATCGAGCAAGAAATCGGCGCGCGCCATTCCGGCCCCGTCGATGGCGACGAAAGCCTCGACCGCCAGCCGCCGCGCTTCGTCGCGGGTGGCGTCGTCGAGCGGCGCCGGGATCAGGAGCTGCGACGAGTCGTCGACGTACTTCGCCCGATAGGAGTAGAAGTCGTCGCTGGGCAGAATCTCCCCCGGCAGCGACGCCTGCGGCGTTTCGTTGCCGAGCACGCTCACCTCGATTTCGCGCGCCCGCACCCCGCGTTCGACGAGAACGCGACGGTCGTAACGGGCGGCGTCCATCAGGCCCTCGATCATGTCCGACCGGTTTCGCACCTTGCTGATCCCCACCGACGAGCCGAGGTTGGCCGGTTTGGTGAACAGCGGGTAAGCACCGACGGCCTCCGCCCGCCGCGCGGCGGCCTCGATGTCACGCTGGATTTCTTCCGCCAAGATCAGACCCCACTCGACGACCGGCAGGCCGCGCCCCTCCATGACGGTCTTGAAGAGAGCCTTGTCCATCGCCACGGCCGACGCCAGAACTCCGGCACCGACATAGGGGATGTCGGCCAACTCGAGCAATCCTTGGACCGTACCGTCCTCTCCGTAGCTGCCGTGCAGTACGGGAAAGACGACATCCAGCCGACTCACGACGTCCATCGGCTTGCCTTCGCCCCAGCGGAAGACGCAGCGCAATCCCGGCTCGGCCGGGAACCATGCCGGTTCCAGAGAACCGGTGCCGCCCTGCTCGAAAGTTTCCAGGGCCGCCGGCCCCGTGTACCACTGGCCATCATGCGTTATCCCGATCTGCACCGCTTCGTACCGGCTGGCGTCAAGGGCGCCGAGGACCGAGCGGGCGGAAAGCAACGAGATCTCATGCTCGCCGGAGCGGCCGCCGAAGATCACGCCGACGCGAAGACGGTCGGTCATACCGCGGCAGCCCCCAACAACCGGCACGTCCTACTCGTGCCGCCCCCGCGAATCGCGCTTCGCATCCCGGAGGGGAGGCGGGGGCCCAGCGTTTGCGACTCCCTGGATTCCCGCTTTCGCGGGAATGACGAGTTCTTTCTGGTGTCGCCCCCGCGAATCGCGCTTCGCATCCCGAAGGGGAAGCGGGGGCCCAGGCTTTGACCCTCCCTGGATTCCCGCCTTCGCGGAAATGAAAGGGACTCGATCACGCGAGCGCCTCCCGCAATTCCTTCGGCCACTCCCCGACCAGCTCGATCTCGAGCTCCAGATCCACGCCCGCCGCTTCCCGCACTTTTCGGCGCGCTTCGATCAGCAATCGCGCCACGTCGGAGGCCTTCGCTCCGCCCTTGTTGAGGAAGAAATTCGCGTGGCGGCTGCTGATTTCCGCCTGACCGACTTGTGCTCCCTTCATCCCCGCCGCCTCCACCAGCCGGCCGGCGAAGTCGCCCGGAGGGTTCTTGAACATCGATCCCCAGCTGGCGCCCGGGGGCTGCGTCTTCTGCCGGTATCCGACGTTCGCCTCCACCTTCGCCTGGGCGGCTTCCGGGGTGGATGGCTCCAGACGGAACGTCGCTGTCAATACCACCGCCGCGCCCGGATTGCGTTTCAGCCAGCTCGTGCGGTAGCCGTACTCGAAGCGCTCCACCGGCCACGATTCGGTCCGAGACGGTGGTTGCAAGATTTCGGCCGTCTCCAGGCACCGCGCAACTTCCGCCCCATGCGCCCCGGCGTTACCGACCACCGCCCCACCGACCGTCCCCGGGACGGTCGCCGCCCATTCAAGCCCGGAGAATCCTCGAGCGGCCGCTCGACGAGCCACGCCCCCCAGCGCTGCGCCGGACTCGGCCCGAACCCGCGGCGTCATGCCGGCCTGATCGAACCTGGCTCGTCGAGCTCGGTTCAAAATGACCACCTCCCGCACGCCTTCATCCGCCACAAGCACGTTCGAACCGCCTCCCAAGACGCGGAATGTCTCGCCCAGACCCCACAAACCGCTGGCCGTCTCTCTCAGCTCGTCCGCGGAACGGACGTCGATCAGGAAGTCGGCCTTGCCGCCGGTCCTGGAGGAAGTGAAGCGTGCCAGCGAGACTCCCTCCTGGAGCCGTTCGCCGAAGAGACGCCGTAGGTCCGAAGGGCGAGGCATCCGGCCTCACAGCTTGCGGACTCTCTCGATCAGGCGCGTGACCAGCTCTCGCTCCGGGAGGTCCGTCGCGAGCGGCCCCGTCTCCACCAGATCTTCGGATCCGGCGCGCTTGGCCAGGAGCCGAAGCTTCAACTCCATGCGCCGATCCGCCTCGAACAAGCGTTTCTGTTTAGCGTTCATTTCAGCCTCCCCATCCTTGTTGTCCCGCGTAGGGGCACGGCACGCCGTGCGCCTACCCCTTGCCGCTTGAACCCCGGCCTCGAAGATCGTCTAGAACAATCTGCCCCACCCGATTGGCGTCGCCGGCGCTGAGCGTCACGACGACCGCCGGTGGTTGCATGCCATCGATCACCATCGCCGCCGCTTCCTCCAGGGATTCGGCGTGGCGGACATCCTCGTGCACGATCTTTGCCACCAACCAGGCTCCGTCGATGCCCATCTCCGGCCGCTCCCGCGAAGCGAAGATCGCCGTGACGACGACGTGATCCGCCTGGCCAAACGCACGGGCGAAGTCCGCCGCCAGCGCCCGAGTCCGCGAGAAAGTGTGGGGCTGGAAAACGGCCCAGACTTCGCGGCCCGGCCAGCGGGTGCGGACGGCCTCCAACGTTGCGCGGATCTCGGTCGGATGGTGGGCGTAGTCGTCGATCACGACCACGCCGGCCGACTCACCGAGGACCGCGAATCTCCGCTCGACTCCCTGGAACTCGGTCAGCGCCTGTCGGGTGACGGCCAAAGGAATCTCGAAGGAATCGACCGCGGCCAGCGCCGCCAGTGCATTGAGAACGTTGTGGCGTCCCGGAAGCCGGGTCTGGATCAGGCCGAGCGAGGCCTCTCCGTGGAAGGCAAGGAAATCCGACCCGCCGGCGGAGTTCGGCCGGACGTCGGCGGCGCGCCAATCGGCCTCCGCGCTCCAGCCATAGGTCTCACGAGGCACGGTAGGGTGAATCAGCGACGCGGCCACCGGGTCTTCCTGGCAGACGATCAGCTTTTCTTCCACGAGATGGACGAACGCTTCGAACGCGTGCTGGTATTCGAGGATGGCGGGGAAGAGATCCGGGTGGTCGTATTCGACGTTCGTCACGACCCCGATGGCGGGATGAAGACCGAGGAAGGCTCGGTCGTACTCGTCGGCTTCGATCACGAAGGTCGAGCCGCCGCCGGCGGCGCCGTTGCCGCCGAGGTCCGGAGAAATTCCCCCCAAGATGTAACCGGGTTGGCGGCCGGCCTGGTGCAGAATCCACGCGATCAGAGCGGTCGTGGTGGTCTTGCCGTGCGTTCCGGCGACGGCGATGGTCCGCAGGCCGGTCGTCAGCGCACCCAGGAAGGCCTGGCGACGCAGAACCGGAATCCCCGCCAGCCGCGCCGCCGCCACTTCCGGGTTGTCGTCGCCGATGGCCGACGAGACGAGCAGCAGGTCGACGCCGGCGACGTTCTCGGCGCGCTGCCCGACAGCGATCGCGACGCCGTCCCGCGCCAGCGATTCGGTCCGTTCGTTCGGTTCCCGATCCGATCCGCTCACCACGTCTCCTCGTTCGTGCAACACCCGGGCGATCGCCGACAGCCCACTTCCGCCAATCCCCACCAAATGCACCCGACGCCTCATACGAACACGACGATGATGAAGACGAACACCAGGCCGACGACGAAGTACACCAGCGGTATGGTCAGCACGGCGGGGGGAAGGTAGGGCATATAGGTGGCGATTTGGGTCGCCAGCGCGCTCCCCTCCTCTGGCGCGGCCACCAGGTTGGTGGGATAGCCGGCCTGATTCATGTAGTACCAGATCGATCCGATGAGCAGGTATCCGTTGAGCAGACCCAGCATCAAGCCGAGCACAATCTCTTCGACCCGCTCCCGAGCCACCTTCGGCTGCAGGGCGCGCAGGTTGGGCGTCTGGTAGCCGAAAAAGGCCAGCAGGATCAAGAGGCCCGAGCGGACAACCACTTGGGTCCCGGGAGTCTGCAGGGCCATCGAGTCGCGGAAGGGGCCGATGTAGGTTTCCAAGATGGCGATCAAGAAGAGACCCAACACCAGCGCGCTGGTCACCAACAGCTCGCGCGACCAGCCGCGCATGCCTCCGACCAGACCGAAGACGACAATGAACAGCCAGAAGACGACGACCAGGCTGATCACGCGGCCACCTTGCGGCGATTCGCCTCGCCCTCGACCAGATCCGCGATTCTTTGAGCCGAATCCGAGGTGGCCTGGCGGCGGGCGGCAGTCGACATCGCCGCCAGGCGCCCCGGGTCGGAGAGCAGCGCCAGGGCGGTCGGCACGAGGTCGGAGCTCAGTCGTTCATCCGCTACGACCTCGGCCGCCGCGCGCTGCGCCAGGAAATCGGCGTTGACGTGCTGATAACGCCAGGCATGCGGATAGGGAACCAGAATCGCGGGCAGCCCGAAAAGCGGAAGCTCGCCGAGCGCCGATGCTCCGGCGCGACCGATCGCCAGATCGGCGGCGGCGTAGGCCGAGGCCATCTCCTCGTGGAGGTAGGCGACCGGGAAATAGCGCGCATGTTGGGATTGCGCCAGCCCATCCCGCACGTGAACGGCCTTGGCGAAGTCCATCTGCCCGGTGAGATGGATGACCTGCGCCGCCGGAAGCAGTCGCTCCAGCCCCGACCACATCGCTTCGTTGATCGAGTGCGCCCCGCGGCTTCCGCCGAGAACCACAACGACGGGCCCGTCGGCGGACAACCCGAGTCGTTCCCGGGCCCGAGGCTTCGAGGAAGGAGTCAGATCCGGGCGCGTCGGGTATCCGGTAATGAACACGCGAGCCCGTCGCGAGTAATACCTGCGAGAGTCTTCCGCCGTGACGGCGACGACGTCTGCCAACCGAGCGATCACGCGTGCGGCGAGGGCCGGCTCGATATCCGGCACATAGAGAACTTTGGGGACACCCCGGCCGGCCAGCGCCGCCGGGATGCCCACGTAGCCTCCCGTGAGCAGCATCGCCTCGGGCTGGAAGCGGCGCATCACGCGCCGGGCCGCGCCGAAACCGCGGGTCAGCGCCGCCAGGTTGCGCGGCAGCGACCGCAGGCCGACCCCGTGCAGGCCGGCTGCCGGAACGGCTTCGAACCGAATCCCGGCCCGCGGAACCAGATCGGCCTCCATCCCGCCTACACCGCCCAGCCAGAGCACGTCAGCCCTCGAGCCGAGCGCGGCGATGGTGGCCAAGGCGGGATACACGCCTCCGCCGGTGCCGCCAGCCGACACCAATAGTCGAAACATAGCCCTCCGAGGCCGTCGTCGACGGCGGCCTTCGTGAGATGTTGAGCAGTAGCCCGACCCCGGCCAGGGTCGTCACCAGGTTGGATCCGCCAAACGAAAAGAAAGGCAAGGCATTGCCGGCAAACGGCAGGAGGCCCAATAGCACCGACATGTTGATCAGCGCCTCGATACCAATCCAGAAGGCGATCCCTCCGGCCATCAGCATCTCCAGCCTGTCCGGCGCCTGCGAGGCGACGCGAAAGCTCCTCCATAGCAGCAATCCGAAGAGCGCCAGCACCAGCAGCGCCCCAACCAGCCCTAACTCCTCACCGACAACGGCGAAGATGCTGTCGGTGTGCGGCGCCGGCAACAGGCCGAACTTCTCTCGGCTGGCGCCCAGACCCCGCCCGACCAGCCCGCCGCTGAAGAAGGATTGCAGCGACTGCTGAACGTGATAGGAGGCCTCCTCGATGTTGACAAGGCCCGCCACGTAATCCGCCCAGCGGGCCCGGCCGGTATTCGTCAGGCGGACCAGGACATAACCCACGATGGCGCTGCCGGTGGTGACGACCGCCGATTGCGAAATTCGGGTGCCGGCCAGGTAGAACATCACCAGGGCGACCATAGCGACCGTCAGCACGGCGCTCAAGTCCGGCTGGAGCAGAATCAGTCCGCCGACGATGCCGATGATCGTCATCAGCGGCAGGAAGCCGTAGCCCCACTCGGAGAGCCGCTCGCCCTTCGACTCCATCCAGACCGCCAGGTACAGGATGACCGCCAGTTTGGCCATCTCCGACGGCTGCACCGAGCCGCCGAGGAAGGCCCGCCGCGGGCCGCTGCCGGCGCTCACCAACAGGAGGACAAACAGAAGGAAGATCGTCGCCAGGATGAGCGGCAGCGCCAAACGGCGCAACCAGCGGATCGGGAAGACCGCCGCGGCCGCCATCACCATCAGGCCGATGACGACGTTGCCAAGCTGGCGCAGGATCAGGGCATTCGGATTGCCAAACAATCGCCACGATACGTCCCAGCTGGCGGAATAGACCATCACCAGCCCGAAAACGATCATCACGCCGACCAGGATGAGCAGCCATGGATCGAACCCAAGGACGTGCAGCCAGGGCAGGCCTACCCTGAGC
Organism: Anaerolineales bacterium; assembly: GCA_035281845.1. Taxonomy (GTDB): domain Bacteria; phylum Chloroflexota; class Anaerolineae; order Anaerolineales; family E44-bin32; genus DATEVL01. The sequence goes on from DATEVL010000155.1 coordinate 50,859, forward strand.
GGAGTCGAAGGGCGCAGCGCGGTTCGGCCTGGTTTCGCGGAAGCGGCTTGGCTCACAACGCCTCCACCCATTGGCGATAGCGCTCCCCGCGCTCGGCGAAGTCGACGAACTCATCAAAGGAGGTACCGCCCGGCGCCAGCAGGACGACGTCGCCGGCTGTGGCGCGGGCCGCCGCCGCTTGCACGGCCTGAGCCAGGCCGGTAGCCCGATCGAGGGTCTGCAGACGGCCGTGTGGTTGCAGCCGGCCCAATGCGGCGGCGATCTTCTCCGCCGCCTCGCCGAACAACACCAGGTGGTCGACACGCTGGGGCACCACGGAGCCGAACTCGCTCCAGTCGAGGTCTTTGTCGCGTCCGCCGGCAAGGAGCACGAGCGGCTCCTCGAAGGAGCGGATCGCCGCCAGGCTGCGCTCCGGCGTCGTGGCGATCGAGTCGTTGTACCAGTCGGCGTCGCGCACGCGGCGGACGAACTCCAGCCGGTGCGGTACACCCCGGAACCCGGCGATCGCCTCGGCCATGGCGGCGTCGCTGATCCCGGCGGCGGAGCCCGCGGCGCAGGCGGCAAGCACATTCAGCAAGTTGTGATCGCCGCGCAAACCAATGGCCGCGCGCAGGCAGACCTCCCTGCTCACCACACCCGACCGGACGACGATCGATTCGCCGCGCATCTCGGCGCCATCGACCCCCTCGGGCAGCTTGTGGGCGAAACCCATCAGCCGGCCACGCACCCGAGGGCGTAACGCCCAAGCCGCTCGATCTTCCGCACCGAGCACGGCGATGTCGTCTCCGGTCTGGAACTCGAGCAGGCGGGCCTTGGCGGCGACATAGGCATCCATCGTCCGGTGACGGTCGAGATGATTGGGCGTGAGATTGAGGACGATGGCGATGGCCGGACTGATGGTCATCAACTCGAGTTGGAACGACGAAAGCTCCATGACCACCAGGTCGTCCCGGCGAATCTCGGCCAGGTCGGTCAGCAAGGGACGACCGATATTGCCGCCGACCCAGGCCCGCGCGCCGGAGTCCTGTCCCCAGAGCCGTGCCATCTCTCCGAGCAGGGCCGTCGTCGTGGTCTTGCCGGCCGAACCGGTGATGCCGATCGTGCGCGCCGGGCAGGACTGGAGGAAGAGCTGGGCGTCGTTCGTCACCCGAATCCCGCGGCGGCGCGCCTGCTGTGCCAGCGGCAGATCGGCGGGAACCCCGCCGGACAGGCACAGCAGTTGCGCGTCCGCCAGCAGCTCGTCCGGATGGCCGCCCAGGGCGAACTCGAGCGGCAAGTCGGCGAGTTCTTCGATCGCCGGCCGAAGTTCATCCATCGAGCGCAGATCGGTCATCACGACATCCGCTCCCTGATCGGCGAAATAGCGAGCCAGCGCCTTACCCTGACGGGCAAGCCCCACGATCACCACCTTCTGGCCCCGCCTTTCGCCCAAACGACCGCCTCAGGCGGCCTTCCTCTTGGCCGGCGCTTCGCTGCGTGCCTTGCGAGCGCTCTCCTTCTCCGCCTTGCCCGCCCCCTGCTCCTCGATCCCCACCAGGAAGTGGTTGGGCAGGATGGCGTGCGTCTCTCGCAAGACCACGCCCGAGACGTTCGTCACCTCGGCGCCGGCACGAGTCGCCGGATGCACCAGGCAGACCGTCGGGGTGCGGCCGTACTTGGTGGCGTAGAACGAAACGGCGCGTGCCACCTTGTCCTTCAGGCCCTGGGGGCCGTCGTCGAACCACAGCATTCCTGTATCCATGTCTCAACTCCCTCTCAGCAAGGCCAGGGCGACTCCGATCATGGCGGTCAGCAGCGCCACGAGCCAGAATCGCTGGACGACTTGGGTCTCACTCCATCCGACGAGCTCGAAGTGGTGGTGCAGCGGCGCCATCTTGAAGAGACGGCGGCCGTGCGTCACACGGAAGTAGGCGATTTGTAGGATGACGCTGATGACCACGCTGACCGGGATGATGGCGATGACCGGAAGCAGGATCCACTGGCCGGTCATCAGGGCTACGACACCCAGCGTCGCCCCGAGGGAGAGCGAGCCGGTATCGCCCATGATCATCTCGGCGGGATGGACGTTGTACCAAAGGAAGGCGAAGATCGCCCCGACCACGGTGAAGCAGAAACGCACCAGGAACTCCTGACCCTGGAGCATGGCGATGGCGCCGTAGGCGGCGAAGGCGGTGGCGGCGATCAGCCCGGCCAATCCGTCGAGACCATCGGTGAGATTCACGGCGTTGGTCGAGGCGACGATGACGAACATCGCAATCGGGATGTACCAGATCCCGAGGCTGATCCCTTCCGGGTAATTGGGCAGGAACAGCTCGGGCGCCTGCAAACCGTACTTGAGCGCCAGGGCGGCGCCACCCGCCAGGACGACCTGCCACAGGAACTTGGTGCGGGCGCGCATGCCCTCGCCGCGCCTCCGTCCCTTGACGCCGAACCAGTCGTCGACCGCGCCGAGGATGGCGAAAGCCAGCAGCACCAGCGTCGGCAAGAGGATCGACGGACCGAGAACGGTCAGCTCGGAAAGCAGCGAAACCAGATTCAAGACGGCGGTCACGGTCAGGACCGAGATCACAATCAACCAGCCGCCCATCGTCGGTGTGCCGAGTTTGGTGACATGGCGTTCGGGGCCTTCGATTCGAATCTTCTTGCCGACCCCGAGGCGGCGCAGCACCTGGATCAGCGGGCCTCCCCAGATCACGGCCAGCAGGAAGGTGATCCCGCCCAGCGAAAGGGCCATCGCCGATTGGCCGATCACGAGGTACCCTCCGCCAGCTCATCGACGATCTGATCCATGTGCATCCCGCGCGAGCCTTTGACCAGGATCACATCGCCGGCTCCGACGCGCACGCGGAGCGCCTTGACCGCTTGCTCGGCCGACTCGACGTGGACGACGTGACTGGCCGGCAGCCCGGCCCGAGTCGCCTCTTCGGCGATCCATCGGGCGCGGGGCCCGACTGTGAGAAGCTCATCGGCGACGGCCGCCGCCCGGGCGCCGACCATGCGATGGCCGGCCTCCTCGTAGGATCCCAGCTCGAGCATGTCGCCGAGCACCGCCAGCCGACGCCCTTCCAGCTCGGCCAGCAGGTTCAGCGCGGCGATCGTCGAGTCGGGCGAAGCGTTGTAGGTGTCGTCGAGCAAGATCGAACCTCCCGGCCCCGGAACCGCCACCAGCCTCAGCTGGGCGTGCGTTTGCTGGAGCCCGCTCAGGATCTCCTCCCACGACAAGCCCTCCACCAGACCGACGGCCGCCGCACGCAGCGCGGTGTGCACCGAGTGTTGGCCCAACATCGGAACCCGAATGTGCTCCTGTTCGCCGCCGTGGTGCAGGGCGAAGCGAACCCCGTCGAGGCCCAGCCCGACGATCGCATCGGCCCACAGGTCGGCCCGCGGGCTGAGGCCGTAGGTGAAGACGCGGGCAGTGGTGTGTCCGGCCATCTGGCGCACGCGTTCGTCGTCGTAATTCAGGATGGCGACTCCTTCCGGCGCCGCCGGCAGGCTCTCCACCAGCTCGCGCTTCCCCGCCACGATCGCTTCCATCGTGCCGGCGCGCTCCAGGTGCACCGGGCCGATATTGGTCACGACGCCGACCTGCGGCCGGGCAATGTCGCACAGCAGAGCGACCTCCCCGGGGACATAGAATCCCATCTCCAGGACGGCCCGCGAGTGGAAATCGCTCAGCTTCAGAACCGTCAGCGGCAGGCCGATCTCGTTATTCAGGTTTCCGGGGTTCTTCAGCGTGCGGTAGCGGCGTTCGAGCAGCTCGGCGGTGACCTCCTTCGTGGTCGACTTCCCGACGCTGCCGGTGATCCCAATGACCCGCAGCGAAAGCTTGGACCGCCAATAGCGGGCGATCTGCTGCATGGCCGCCATCACGTCGGCGACGCGCAGACAGACCTGTGCCGGCATCGTCAGCCCGGGGGACACCGGGCGCCGCGTATCAATCACCGGCCAGTTACCGAGGCCGTCGCGCTCGACGAGGGCGGCCCGCGCCCCGCGCTCGAAGGCCTGGGCTACATAGTCGTGACCGTCCGTCTGTTCTCCACGAAGGGCGACGAAGAGCGCACCCGGCGAGACCTCCCGCGAATCGATGACCGCGTCGCGCAGGGGAACGCCTGGGCCGGAAAGGGTGGCCCCGGTGAGCGCTTCGATGGCCAGTTCGAGACTCAACCGTTTCACGTTCGATCAGCCTCCGAGCGCCATCGGCACGGCCGGGTTCGGTGGAAGCTGCAGGAGCACAACCAGTCTCTCCACGACTTCCTGGAATACCGGGGCCGCCACGACCGACCCCCACGGAGACGTCGTCGGCTTGTCGAGCCGCACGACCACGATGAACACAGGATCGGGCAGCGGCCCCCACCCGACGAAGGAAGCGATCGTCCACTTCGGGTCGTAGCCTCTTTCGCCGGGAATCTGCGCGGTGCCCGTCTTCCCCGCCAGTTGGTAACCGGCGACGGCCGCCTTGCGCGTCTCACCCTCCAACGATTCGGCGAGCATCTGGGTGAGCATGTGGGCGGCTTCCGGTGTCACCGGCCGACCGAGCACGACCGGCTTCGGCCGGTACGTGCCCTGCGGGCTGGCGATCTCGCGCACGACGTGGGGCTGGGTCATGACCCCCTTGTTGGCCACGGCGGCGGCGGCGGTGATCAGCTGGATCGGTGTGACCGAGACGCCCTGCCCGAAGGCGTTCGTTCCAAGGTCCGACTCGGTCCACTCCGGATGGCGCGGCGTGCGCAACTGGCCGGCGACCTCACCGGCGAGATCGATCCCGGACAGCTGACCGACGCCGAATTCGGTGAGGTAGCCGTAGAAGGAAGACGCGCCAAGCTTTTGCGAGGCGACCCAGGCCAGGCACACGTTCAAGGAATAGCGCATACAGCCGATCATCGTCTGCGGGCCCCAGGCGCCGTAATCCCAGTTGCGAATCGGCACACCGCCGACCTCGATCAATCCGGTATCGACGAAGACATCGTTCGGCTGAACCGCGCCGGAGCTGAGCGCCGAGGCCATCGTCACGATCTTGAAGGTCGAGCCGGGCTCGTACTGCGCGGCGACGGCCGGGGTGATGGCCGATTGGTCATCCTTCGCCTTGACGAGCCAGGGCTCATAGTTGTTGGGGTCGAGGGTGGGCCAGGCCGCCATGGCCAGGATCTCGCCGTTACGCGGATCCATGACGATGATCTGTCCGGCTTCGGCCTCGGTGGACTGGATCGCCTCCCTCAGCGCGATTTCGGTGACTTCCTGGATATCGGCGTCGATCGTCAATACCAGGTTGACCCCCGCCGGCGGATCCGGCTCGAGTCGGGCGTCGGGCGGGATGAAGGTGCGCTCCACCGTGATCGACTTGCCCGAGAGCCAATCGTCGTAATAGCCCTCCACTCCGAAAAAGCCCTCGCCTTCCTGATTGACGATTCCCAGGATGTGCCCGGCCAGGGTGCCGTTGGGATAGTGCCGGCTGGAGGTGGGCACCAGGTCGAGGCCGGAAAGATCGGGCGCCAACGGGTCGGCCAGAAAATCCCGCAGAACACCGGCCACCGTCGGATCGAGGCGAATCGGAAGGCGCCCGAGGCGCGGGTCTTCCCGCGTCAACCGGATTCGGTACTGGCCCTCAGCGGCCCAGTCGTACGTCAGCTGGGCCAACAGGTCATCCATGGGCAGCACCAGCAGCTTGGAGAGGACCGAAGCGATCTCCCGGCGGCTCGTCTCATTCAGTTGGCGGATCTCGATTTCCATGTAGTACATCGTCCCGTTGGTCGCCAGCAGCGTTCCATCCCGATCGAAGATCAGGCCGCGCTCTGGAACGACGCGCTCGAGGCGGCCGTTCCCGGCGCGAGCGCGGGCATCGAAAACCGGTGCGTAGGGCCCGAACTGGACGCGAATGAGTTGGGCCACCAGCCCGGCGCCCACGACGGCCATCCCGACCATGACCGAGTAGACCCGCCCGCGTCGGAACCCATGTCCTTCGACGGAGCCTGTCCCGAGCGCAGCCGAGGGGCTCAGGACGCCCCGGCGGCTGTTCATCGCACGCCCCGCAAGAGCTCGACCATTCGCAGGGTCCAATCGGCGAGCGTCTCGGTGTAAGCCGGGGATAAGCTCCCGGAAGGCATCACCGGACTGCCGATGGGCGGCGGCGCATCGAATCCTCGAGGCGGGACATACCCGTCAATCACGACGTACTCCAGGTCCTTGGCATGGGCCGGTTGAAAACCGAGCGAAGCTGCCCGTTCCATCATCCGTTGCGGTGTCGTCAGGTCCGCCAACTGTGCACCGAGGTTCGTCGACTGGCGCATCAGGTCGGCCCGCTGCGCCTCCAGCCCGAGCAACACTCGCCCGGCATCCGCCAGGCGCGCGTTGACCGCCAGGTACATCCCGGCGATCACGAGCAGCGCCACCAGACCCAGCAAGGTGTTGCTGGTGGTCTGCTGCAAGATCCTCCATGGCGCCTGGCGAAAGGCCTGTCTGTGCGCTTTCCTCACCCGCCGCTCCCGACCCTGTTCCTTTTATGCAAGGATCGTGCCGTACCCAGCCGTTCCGCTGCCCGCATCCGGGCGCTCCGCGCCCGCGGATTCCGCTCGACTTCCGCCGCCTCCGCCCGGATCGGCCGGCGCGTCAGAGGCTGCAGGGTCGCCTGGTGCCCGCAGGTGCACACCGGTTGCTCCGGAGGGCAAATGCAGTCCTGCGACTCGCGCCGGATGAATTGCTTGACCAGACGGTCCTCCAGCGAATGGAAGGAGATCACGACCAGCCTCCCCCGCTCCCGCAGCAACCCGAGCGACGCTTCCAAGCCTTCGCTCAGCTCGTCCAGCTCGCGATTGACGGCGATGCGCAAGGCCTGAAACGATTGCGTGGCCGGATGGACTCCACTCCGGCTGCGGCCGACCGCCCGCGCTACGATCCCGGCCAGTTCGGTTGTGGTCGCCACCGGTCGGGCGCCCACGATCGCCCGCGCGACGGCTCGCGCCCGAGGCTCCTCGCCGTACTTCCGCAGGACGTCGGCCAGCGCCGCTTCGTCCCAGTGATTGACAAGTTCGCCCGCCGTCAGCGCCTGCGACGGATCGAAACGCATGTCGAGAGGGCCTTCGAAGCGGAAGGAGAAACCGCGCGCCGGATCGTCGAGCTGCATCGATGAAAGGCCGAGGTCGAAGAGTATCCCGTCGACCCCGTCCCAGCCGAGCGCCTCTGCCTCCTGGGTCATCGCTGCGAAGGAGGCATTACGGAGGTGGAACCGGCCAGCGTAGACTTCGAGCCGACCCGCCGCCAAGATGAGCGCCTGCGGGTCCCGGTCCAATCCGAGGAGTTCGCCGTCGGGTCCGGAGGTTCCGAGAATCCCCAGCGCGTGCCCGCCCCCACCCAGGGTTCCGTCCATATAGCGGCCCCCCGCCCGCGGTTCGAGGGCGGAGAGCACTTGCTGGTAAAGAACCGGGGCATGCGGTCCGGGGCCCGCGTCTCGCATCGACGCGCCCATGGACTACCCCGAGGAAAGGTCGAAAGCCGAGAAGCGCTTGGCGTTAGACTCAGGGTCGGTCAGACTGCGCTCTTCCCCAGACCACGCCGCGGCGCCCCAGATTTCGAAATACTCCCCGGCACCAACAAGGACGGCATCGCTCTCAATGGCAGCGTACTGACGCAGGAACTCTGGAAGCAGGATGCGGCCGGCCGAGTCGAGGCTGACCTCGGTCGCTCCGCCAAAGAGGACTCGACGAACGGCGCGCGCCTCGGGATCGGTCGTGGTGAGGTGATTGGCCCGCGCCGCCAATCGCTCGAAACTCTCCGTGGTATAAACCACCAGGCTCCGATCAAAACCTTGGGTGACGAAGGCGCCGGTGGCGAGCGCCGGACGAAAACGGACCGGTATGGTTAACCGGCCCTTGGCATCGAGACTGTGAGCGAACTGACCGAGGAACATGCGTTCTAACAGTCTCCTGGCATGCAAGACGCCGGTCCACTCCGGCGTCCCACATCACACCACTCTGACCCACAATTGCCCACAGTATATACACGTTTTTGGGAAGGCGCAACCAAATAGCGCAACGCGATTGGTCGGTACTTTCCTCCTACCCCCAGATATGGAGATCCCTGGATGACTCAACCCACGCTTGGGATCGGGTATCGCGAGCTCTTTGTCGGAACGGAAGTCGAAGTCCCGCTGCTGGGCGGCGGGACGCGGAGCTACGTCAACCTCGACAACGCCGCCTCCACCCCACCCCTGCGCGCTGTGCGAGACGGGGTGAACGGATTCCTGGATCACTACGCCAGCGTCCACCGCGGGACCGGCTTCAAGTCACAACTCTCGACCTGGGCTTACGAGCAAGCGCGGCAGCAAGTGCTCGGTTTCGTTGGCGGCGAGGCGACCAGCCACGTGTGTATCTTCGGCAAGAACACGACCGAGGCCCTCAACAAGCTCGCGCGACGGATGACTTTCCGACCGGAGGATGTGATCCTGGTCACCGAGATGGAGCACCACTCGGATGACCTGCCTTACCGTGGTGTCGCGCGCGTTGTCCACGCCGCCGTGCTCGATGACGGCCGCCTGGACGAGGACGACTTCGACCGAAAGCTGGCCACGCTGCACGGCCAGGTGCGGCTGGTGGCCGTGGCCGGCGCCAGTAACGTCACCGGTTACATCAACCCGATCCACCGGCTGGCCGCCAAGGCGCACGCCGCTGGGGCATGGATCAGTGTCGACGCCGCCCAGCTCGCCCCGCATCGTCGAGTGGAAATGGGGCCGCTCGACGATCCGGAACACATCGACTTCGTAGCACTCTCCGGCCACAAGCTGTACGCGCCCTTCGGCACCGGTGCCCTGATCGGGCGACGCGACCTGTTCGAGGGCGGCGACCCGGATCAGCGGGGAGGCGGCACGGTGGAGATCGTGACGCTCGATGATGTCGTCTGGGCCGAACCTCCCGACCGCGACGAAGCCGGCAGCCCGAATGTCGTCGGGGCGGTGGCCCTTGGACTGGCGCTGCGGACGCTGGGGGCCATCGGAATGGACCAGGTGGCGGCCCACGAAGCCGAGCTCACGCGATACGCCTTGGACCGGCTGAGGACGATCGACAAGGTTCGGGTTTTCGGCGACTCGCGCCCGGAGACCGCCGGAAGCCGTCTGGGGGCGATACCGTTTCAGGTGGACGGCCTATCCCATTTCCTGGTGGCGGCCATCTTGGGTTACGAATTCGGCATCGGGGTCCGCAGTGGCTGCTTCTGCGCCCACCCCTACGTCCTGCGTCTATTGGGGTTGAACGCGACACAGTCGCGAGAGGTGCGCGATCAGATGGTCGCTCATGACAAGCGAGAGATGCCAGGCTTGATCCGCATGTCGTTTGGCTTGTACAACACGATCGACGAAGTCGATCGGTTCATCGAGGCACTCGGTCGGGTCGCCCGAGGGGGCTTCACCGGTCGCTACCACCAGGAGCCTACCACCGGCGAATTCACCCCGGAAGGCTGGGCGCCGGATTTCGAAGACTACATGCCCAGCGCGCCTCCCCTCGTCTCGGCCTAGCCGGCTCTGCCGAGGGGCGACCCGGACGTCGCGCTTTTTTCCGGTGCCTGTGGGGACCCCCGCGCGTTTTCGTACCCGCGGGGACATTCCGTGAGAATCACCTGGGGGATTCCCACCTGCACTTGCAGCTGCGCTGCAAGCGCAGGTACAAGTGTCGCTTCGCTCGGAATGACATTCAAAGAGGACCACGCTCTCTTTGTCATTCCGAGCGAGGGCCATGAGCCTTTGCGCACGATCCTGCGAAGTCCCGTCGAAGGGCCGAGAGACACCTGCGCCTGCAGCTGCGCCGAAGGCGCAGGTGCAGGTGGGAATCCCCAAGGCGCAGCACCGGCAGGATCCCATCCGGAGCGAATGTCCCTAACCCTCCGGGGCATAAGGGCATCCTCGGGCCCTCCACCGATGTGATCGACGCGAATCGAGGGCGGTGGGCTTCTCTTCGAGAGGCTCCAGCTTCCGGCCGGAAAAAGCTTCCCGCGGGCTTGAAGCTCGCGGGAAGCTCTGCAAAGCCGGGGGCCGACTTGTAAGCCGCGTTCTGTCCGGCGCCGGTGGCGGTTTACGGCCGATGGCCTTCATCCCGCTGACCGGAGCCTGTGCGATCATCTATCTCGGCCCGAGCGTTGCCGCCGGGCTCAAGCAGCCTACCCGGGGCTCGAACGGAGCGGGCAGCTCCTCGCCCCTGCTTGGCCTTGCTCCGGATGGGGGTTGCCTGGCCGGCCCCATTGCTGGCGCCGCCGGTGGTCTCTTACACCACCGTTTCACCCTGGCCTCGGACTCGCATCCGAGGTGGTCTGTTTCTGTGGCCCTGTCCGCGGGTTTCCCCGCCCGGGTGTTACCCGGCACCCTGCCCTGTGGAGCGCGGACTTTCCTCGGACTGCCCTTCACTTTCGCTCAGGACAGCCCGCGATCGCCCGGCCGACCCACCGGCCGCTTTCATCTTATCCTCCGGTCCATCCAGCGTCAACAGTCGACCGACGACTTGGAGACGAGACTCCGCCTGCTCCCATTCTGGCCCTGCCGCCCTCACCTCTTCGGGCACCCCTTCGGTGCACCCTGGGTGTGCGCCGCCCTTGGCGCCCTGTCCCCTGGGGACACCCGAAGGGGTGCAGAGGGCGAAGGGCGTGGCGCCCTGTCCCCTGGGGACACCCGCCCTTGGCGCCCTGTCCCCTGGGGACACCCGAAGGGGTGTAGAGGGCGAAGAGGTGTAGAGGGCGGGGCACTATGTCGTGGATCCGGAAAGTACCGGTAAGCGGGCCAGGGTCCGGCGCTAACGCCCCTCCAACAGTCCCCGGGTACAGTCGTTTCAGCCGATGGGGAATCCGACCGCTCTTGTCAGGTCTGCCGCCCACGCCGTATAATCACGGTCTTACAAGGAAAGAGTATGCCCACGTACGTGTACGGCTGTGACAACTGCGGTGTGCGCTTCGACCGCTACCAAAGCTTCGACGACCCTCCGCTGACCGAGTGCCCGGAATGCGGCGAGGACGCCTTGCGCAGGATGATCCTCCCGGTCGGGGTCGTATTCAAGGGCTCGGGTTTTTACTCGACGGACCATCGATCTCCGTCGGGTCAGGGCGCGCCTCGGAAGCCCGACGAAAGCGGGTCCGACAGCAAGGAAGGCGGGTCCGGCAGCAAGGACAACGGGGCGAAAGACAGTGGGAACAAGCCCAGCAGCGGAAAGAAAGAGACGGCCGTCGAATCGGCCGACTGACGACCTAACCCACGAACAAGAAGCGAAGGGCACAGCGGCGCTGTGCCCCTTCTCGTCTTCTATTGGTGCTACTCGACCTCGCCGCTCCGGCTACATCTGGAAGCCGCCCGTCGCCCGGATGATCTTCCACTCGAAGTTGGCAACGAACTCTCCCAGCCGATCACGTAGGCCTTGCCACTCTGGAGACTCGAGCGCAGACCGCATCTCCTTGAGATCCTGAGTCACACCGCCGGTCAGGATCTGCGGCCGCCGTCCGAAAGTCGTGTACCAGGCCTCGGTCGGCTGGATCCCCAGCCGCTGCATCCCAGGAACGAACTCACGCACGACAAACTCAAAGTACTCCTGCTCGCGGCCGGGTAGGATGTCCCAGGTCATCAGCAACTTGATCGACAGATCCAGACTCCTCTGACGGCCGCCGGGAGGCCGCCTACGAGGCGGCCGCCTCCAGCAGGATCACCTGGGTTTCCTCGGCCAGCCCGGACTTGGAGACCTTCAGCGTGCGCAGCGGGTCGATGGCGCCGATCCCCATCTCGGAAAGGAAGCGCGCCGCAGGCCCGAGCTTCAATGATTCCTTGCCGGTCTTATAGTGCATCGGCACGACGATCTTCGGTTCGATCAGGCTGATGACCTCTGCCGCCTGGGACGGGTTGAGCGCCCCGCCCCCCCCCACCGGCACCAGGGCGACGTCGACCGTGCCCAGATCCTCGATCTGCGGTTGCGTGGGGACATAGGCCAAGTCGCCGAGGTGCGCCACGGTCAGACCGTCGAACTCGAAAACATACAGGGTGTTGGGCAGACCGCCGTTGTCCTTGCCCGCGGGGGCGTTCATGGCGATCCCGGTAATGAACACCCCCCCGATCTCGTATTCGCCTGGACCCTGAATGACGCGCCGCTCGCCTTTGACCGCCGCCAGGTTGTTGTGTCCGGGCGCGTCATGGCTGATGGTGATGACGTCGGCACGCAGCTTCGGCGCCGGCAGACCGACACTGGCGTCGAATGGGTCGGTGACGACCGTCGCCAGGCCGCGTTCGACCATGCGGAAACAGGACATGCCGTACCAGGTGAGTTCCACGCTCGTCTCCCCGAAGCGTCGGGATTATACAATGGCCCTCGGCCCGGCTCGCCTAGAGAATGGAAACCGGGTTTCTTCCAAAAACCCGGTTTCCGATCAAGCGAGCGCCATCGGCCCTACAATTCTGCTGTCGGGCGGGAAAGCCTGTGTTAACGAGGTTCACAGCTGGGAATGGGCGTGTCGAAGCGACGGCGGAAGGGTGGCGCCTTCACCTGCCGTCATCTTCCGGTTACAGCGATGCCCAGCTCGACGACACGCAGGGGCGGGTACGGCATCGTTTGCTGCATCGGCCTCCGCTGCAGCTCAGCTTGGAGGCGCGCGCCTCGGGCGCGACTCCTCTTGGCACCCTGGGCTTCGGATTCTGGAACGATCCCTTTCCCTCTATCGGCGGGCAGGCCGGCGCGCGGCGGGTACTGCCGGCCTTGCCGCAAGCCCTGTGGTTCTTTCACAGCTCTCCTCCCTCCGACCTGCCTTTTTCTCCGGCGGGAGAGGGAACGGGCTGGCGCGCAGCTAGTTTGCGAAGCCCTGCCTGGCCGGGAGCCGTCGTGGCCGTGCTTGGAGCGGCCGCCGTCGCGGGAATGGTGCTGCGACCGCTACGGCGGACGCTGATCCAGCTAGGTTGGCGAATCGTAGAAGGCGCCCAGTCTGCGCCGATCGCAGGCCAGGACGCGTGGCAGCGCTACGAGATCGATTGGTCGAAGGAAGAGGCACGCTTCATGGTCGACGGTCGCACGGTGTTGGCAGCGAAGAACCCATCGAACGGGCCTCTCGGCCTGGTCCTTTGGATCGACAATCAATGGGCGGCCTTCTCGGTGGCAAGGGGGCTTCAATTCGGAATCGTCCCTAACGCCCCGGAGGCCTCGCTCGAGATCCGCGGTCTTCGACTCAGCGGGAAATCGATCGAGATCGCCAAGCGGTAAGGAACGGCACCCTGGCGCCGCCCGCCCACCGCCTCGCCCTCTACGCCCCTTCGCCCTCTACGCCCTTCGGCGCACCGGAAGCGGTGCAGGGCGCCAAGGGCGGTGTGGCGAGGGCGTCAAGGGCGCTCTCCCCCGACAGAGCTCCTTCGGTCGCGAGGCGTTCCCGACCTGCCTTGACCAGGCTCTCGCGGTCCCTTATCCTCAAACCGCTGACGATGGACATTCTCCTTTTCGATCTCGACGGAGTCCTGTTGAACTCGGCTGGCTACCATCGGTCGCTGGTGGAGACGGTCCGTCAGGTTTCGCGGGCGCTCGGATTCGGCGACCGCGGCCTGGCAGCGGACGAGATTGAAGCTTTCGAGGTGCGCGATATTACCGCTGAGTGGGATTCGTCGGCCATCGTGACCGCCCTCCTGCTCGTCGAGGCGTGGCGAACCGATCCGGAGAGAGATCTCCCGCGCCGCCCGCCGCTCCAGGCCTTGCCGATGCAGCACGCGTTTCCGGATGTTCGCGCGTTCCTCACTGAATCCGACCGTGTCGCCGACTCCGACCCCGTGCGGCGCGCCAGGTCCGCGCTCATGCAGCGCCTCGACGGAGCCCCGCCAAGCCAGGTTGCTGCACTTCTGTCGACCCTGGAGGCGAGTCGCTCGTTGAACGAGTCGTTGACCTTCTGGCTCTTGCAACTTTTCAATCTCGGAAGCAGGCGGTTCGAGGCCGTCTATGGATTGCCGCCCGGCCTCGAGACCCCCTCCTATCTCGAGACCTACGATCGGCCCACATTGAATCCCGCCGAGACGGATGCATTGACGGCTTGGATCACTCGTGGAGACCGAGGGGCGGCGATCGTGACCAATCGGCCGTCCACTTCACCGATGGGCGTCTTCAACTCGCCGGAGGCCGAGATCGGTGTCCAAGTGTCCTGGTTCGGTCACCTCCCGGTGGTGGCTGCTGGCGACCTCGGTTGGCGCGCCACCTCCCGCGGCCTCGATCCTCAGGCATTCCTCAAGCCGTCCCCGGTCCACATGCTCGCAGGATTGCTCCGCGCCATGGGGCAAGACAGCGGAAGCGTCGAAACCGCTATCCGCCTGGCGCACCTGGGAGAGTTCGACGCCGTCTGGAAGGAACTCCGGGATGCGCGGGTATGGCTCTTCGAGGACGCACCGAAAGGTCACACGGCCGCGCGGTTGGCGGCGCAGCTGCTTGCCGGGCACGGGATCCGCCTCGACCTGACACTTTTCGGCATCGGTACCGGCTCTGAGAGAGCGAGGGCGTTGGAAGCCGCGGGCGCCTGCGTGGTGCCGGATTTGGGGACGGCCTTGGATGCCGCGATTCCCGGATGGCGATTGTGAGAAACCGGGTTTCTTTCAGAAACCCGGTTTCTAATGTAAAATGCGCTGCGCCCCGCCGAGATAGCTCAGTTGGTAGAGCACGCGACTGAAAATCGCGGTGTCGCCAGTTCGATTCTGGCTCTCGGCAC
>DATEVL010000156.1:0-9882 GCA_035281845.1 Anaerolineales bacterium
GCGGAGTAGGGCGGCATGCCGAGCGAAGCGCGCGCCCGTCGCGTGGGCGACCGGATCCGAGAGGAGATCTCCGAGATCCTGCGCCGCGAAGTCGATGACCCGCGGCTGAGGATGGTCACGGTCACCGGAGTCGTGGTCGACCGCGAGTTCGGTTACGCCACGGTCTATTTCACGACGATCGAATCCGATCGGAAGCAGGAGGTACTGGCCGGGTTCAAGCGCGCCTCGGGCTTCCTGCGCAGCGCCCTGGCGGCGCGCATACCCTTGCGCTCGTTCCCCCGGTTGCGCTTCCGGCACGACCCTTCCCTGGAGGAAGGGGACCGGATCGAGAACCTGTTGACTCAAATCAAACGTAAGGAGGGTCATGGACGCTGAAATCGAGCGCGCCCGGGCCCTATTGGAAGGCGCACACGAGATCGTCCTTGTCTCGCACGAGCGCCCGGACGGTGACGCCGTCGGTTCGCTGCTCGGTCTAACCCTCTCGCTCCGGCGGCGCGGCCAGAGCGCCACGGCCGTGTTGGGAGCCCCGCTTCCGTCACGCTACGGATTCTTGCCCGGGGCGAGCGAGGTACGGCCGACGATCCCGGCCGAGACCGATCTCTTGGTGGCGGTGGATTGCGCCGACCTCGGCCGAACCGGAATCCCGGCTGGAGAGTTGCGCCTTCCGGCCGGGATTAACATCGACCATCACCCGACGAACACCCGTTTCGCCCAGGTCAACCTGATCGACCCGCAGGCGGCGGCGACGGCGCAGATCCTGTATGAACTCTCGCCGGCGCTCGGCCTGCCTGTCGACCGTGCCATCGCGACGAATTACCTGGCCGGCTTGGTCAGCGACACGATCGGCTTTCGCACGCCGAACGTGACCCCGGCCGTTCTCCGCCTGGCGGCCGAGATGGAATCGCAAACCGGATCCCTGGCCGAAGTCTACGCGCAGCTGCTCGACCGCCGATCCTTTTCAGCGGCGCGCTATTGGGGGGCCGGCCTGGCGCGGCTGGAACGGCAAGGGCCGGTCGTCTGGACGCAGTTGACCCTGGAGGACCGGATGGCGGCCGGTTATAGCGGTACCGATGACGCCGACCTGATCAATCTATTGGGGACCGTTGAAGGATCCGAGGTCTCCCTGGTCTTCGTCGAGCAGAGCGGGGGGCAAGTCAAAGTCAGCTGGCGTTCGCGCAACGGTCTGGACGTCTCGCGCCTGGCGCAGCAATTCGGAGGCGGTGGGCATGAGCCGGCGGCCGGCGCCAGCGTCAGCGGCGCGATGGATGATGTCGTGCGGCGCGTGGTCGACGCCACCCTGGCCGCCCTGTCCGCCACCGGACCCGGCGCGGCGTGAAAGAGTTCGGGTTGATCGTCGTCGACAAGCCGATCGGCCCGACCTCCCATCAGGTCGTGGCGATCGTCCGCAAGGGGACCGGGGTTCGCAAAGTGGGCCACGCCGGAACGCTCGACCCGCGCGCCTCCGGTGTGCTCGTCCTGTGTTTGGGTCCGGCCACCCGATTGAGCGAGTACTTATCAGGGACGACCAAAGAGTATGAAGCGATCGTCCGTTTTGGGATTTCGACGCGGACCTTCGACACCGATGGAGAAATCACCCGGCGTTCCGGACGGGCCCCGGCCCGGCGCGAGATTGAAGACGTTCTCCCCGAGTTTCGCGGGGACGTCGAGCAGCGGCCACCCCCGTACAGCGCCGTCAAAGTGCAAGGCCGAAAGGCTTACGAGCTGGCCCGCGCCGGCGATGATCCGACGCTGCAGCCGCGTACGGTCCACATCTCGCGCCTCGAGTTGCGCTCCTACCAGCCGCCCGATCTCGCTCTGCGGGTGGAGTGTTCGGCCGGGACCTACATCCGCTCCTTGGCCCACGACCTGGGAGAGCGTCTCCAAACGGGGGCCCACCTGGCGGGATTGCGCCGTACTCGCGCCGGTCCGTTTCCGTTGGACCAGGCGACCGCCTGGCCGATGCTCGAGGTGGGGATGCTGACCGGGAAATGGGAACGGTACGTGCTCCCGGCGGCGGCCGCCCTGCCGGAGTTGCCGGCCGTCGTCGTCGATGACAAGGGCCTGGAGGCCCTGCGATTCGGGCACGCCATCCCGGCCGAGCCCGCTTCCTCGGGCATCGCCAAGGCCATCGACTCGACGGGAGAACTCCTCGCCGTACTGGAAGCTGTCGAGGACGGCTCCTTGTGGCACCCGCGCAAAGTGTTCTTCGGATAGGCCAGGCACCCGCTCCATGACCCACTATGACGACCTGAGCCAGATCTCGTTGCCGGCCAGCGTGCTGACGCTGGGCTCGTTCGATGGACTCCATCTGGGGCATCAATCCTTGATCGCCTCCCTCGTCCGCCAGGCGCGCCGGGATCACTTGCCGTCGGTCGTGGTGACGTTCTACCCGCACCCGTCGGTTGTCTTGCGCGGCCGTCGCCCGGCCTACTACATAACGCTGCCGTCGGAGAAGGCGACCCTGCTAGCGGCGGCGGGAGTTGAGCACGTTGTGACCCAACATTTCGACGACGCCCTCTCCCGCGTAACGGCTGGCGAGTTCCTGGACCGGCTGGAAAGGCAGATCCACTTTCGCCATCTTTGGATCGGGGAAGATTTCGCTCTCGGTCACGAGAGGGAAGGGAACCGACCTTTTCTGCGGCGAGAGGCCGAACGACGAGGCTTCGAATTGCACGTCGCCGAGCCGCTCAAGATCGGGGGGGAGGTGGTCAGCTCGACTCGAGTTCGCGAGGCGCTGCGCGCCGGAGACGTGGCGCGGGTCGCGACCTACCTCGGCCGAGCCTTCGCCCTGCGAGGCCTGGTCGTGCGCGGCGCGGATCGTGGGAAGTCCCTGGGCATCCCCACCGCCAACTTGGCCCTCCACGAAGAGCAGGCCTACCCCGGCAACGGTGTGTACGCCTGCTGGGCCGAGGTCGGAGCGGGCCGGCACCGGGCGGTCACCAACGTCGGGTTGCGGCCGACCTTCGACGAAGCATTGCCGGCGCCGGTCGTCGAGGCTCATCTGCTCGACTTCGATGACGATCTGTATGGGAAAGAACTCGGCCTGGCGTTCATCGCTCGATTGCGTGAGGAGCGCCGATTCGCAGGCAAGGACGAACTGATCGCGCAGATCCGACGCGACGTGGAACAAGCCCGCGACCTGCTGGGTGCCGGCATGGTGGACGGCGGCACCACCCGGGACCCCCTGCGGGGTGCCCCCTCCGGGATCCTCTACAGGATGCGAAGCGCGATGCGAAGCGCGACGGAGCGCGATCCTCTGCGGGATCCCCTTCGGGATGCCCCCTCCGGGGTGCGAAGCGCGACGAAGCGCGATGCCCCCTCCGGGGTGCGAGGCGCGACGAAGCGCGATGACCGCTGAACTTCACCGCCGGGTCTACCTGCTCAGTCCACGCAGCCTCAGCCCCGAAACGATCGCGGTCACGTTCGCCAAGACCTCGCGCTCTCCCCTGTCGTTCCGCGAAATCGCCGACGAACTGACGGACGCCAAGTCGGCTGCGTTTCATGAGAAATGGGTCGTTGGGTATGGGCACGCCTCGGTCGCAGAGCACGCCGTGCTCCACCTGGCCTTCGAGAACGTGTCGCGCCTGGCGATCGAATGCATCGAATCGAACCGCCTGGCCTCCTACACGGAAAAATCGACCCGCTACCAGAAGTGGGATGCCGAAGGCTACTACGTGCCTCAGGAAGTCCGAGAGAGCGCACACGAGGTCGTCTATCGGTCCACCTGCCAGCGTTTGTTCCAGGCGTATCTGGGCTCCCTCGAGCCGGTTCGGGCCGTTGTTCAGCAGAAGTCCCCGCGGCAAGAGGGGGAGAGCGAAGAGCGCTGGGAGGGCCGGATCCGCGCACGTTACGTCGACGTCTGCCGATTCCTGTTGCCGGCGGCGGCGCTGGCCAATGTCGGGATGACGGCCAATGCTCGGGCCCTGGAGCACGCCCTCCGCAAGATGTTGTCGCATCCCCTCGACGAAGTCCGCCAGATCGGCCAGGAGGCCAAGCAGGCGGCTGTCGCCGAGGTCCCGACCCTGCTGAAGTACGCCGATCCAATGCCCTATGTCGCAGCCTTGCAGCGAGACCTTCCGGGATGGGCCAAGCATGAACCGGTGGCGCCGGCAGGCGAGCCGGTCCGACTGTTGGGACTCATGCCGAAGCCGGAGGCCGCCGCCCTGGCGGCCGCGCTCTATCCCTACGCCGCCGACTCGCTCGAAGGCCTGGTCCAGCGCGTCGAGGCCATGCCGGAGTCGGAGCGTGCCCGGCTGGCGCAAACGGTGCTTGGGGAGCGCGGGGACCACGACCCGCCGGATCGCAGCCTCGAGCATACGGCCTTCACTTTCGAGATCGTGCTCGATCAGGGCGCCTATTTCGAACTCAAGCGGCATCGGATGATGACCCAGTCGGCCCAGCGACTGACGACGCGCCTCGGTCATTGCGTCCCGCGCTTGATCAGCGAAGCCGGCCTGGAGCCGGCCTATCGGGAGGCGATGGCGATGGCGGCGCAGGCCTTTGACGAGTTGGTCGCGTGGAACCCCGACGTGGCCTCCTATCTTGTGCCGAACGCCTTCCTTCGTCGCGTGGCGGTGACGATGAATCTGCGGGAGGCGTTCCACTTCTGCGAACTCCGTTCGGCTCCCAACGCGCACTTCTCGATCCGCCGCATCGCCTTGCGCATGGCCGAGGTCCTGCAACAAGCCGTCCCCGGCCTGGGGAACTACCTTCGATTACCGATCGATGCCAATTGGCGCAAGATGGAAGAGGAACACTTCACCCAAGTCGGATGACCGGTGCCGCCGAGTCGAAGGAGGAGTAGCCATGCCGGTTCGAAAAGCAGTCGTCACGTGGACGGGAGGACGGGATGGGGCGGGGGAGGTCCGGCTCGGATCGGGAACCCCGGCGTTGCGCTACACCTGGGCCTCGCGCTTCGAAGAGGAGGCGGGGTCGAATCCCGAGGAGCTGCTGGCCGGCGCGCTGGCGTCGTGCTTCGCCATGGCGCTCGCCTCTCGGTTGACGCGCAACAATGCTCCGCCAAAGACGTTGACCGCATCCGCCGAGGCAACCGTCGAAAAGGTCGAAGGGGACTGGGCGATCACCGGCATCGCGCTCCGGTTGCGGGGCGATGTGCCCGGGATGAGCCTCGCCGATCTAACACCGCATGCCGAGGCGGCCAAGGCGGGCTGCCCCGTCTCGCGCGCCCTCAAAGCGATTCCGATCGAGCTGGTGGTGGAGGCTGGTTGAAGTAGGTGCGCGCAGATCCGCCGAATCGCCCTTCGATATGATCCTGGGCCCTAGCGAGGGACCGCCGCCGGTCCTTCGACCTCGCTCAGGGCCGAGCTCCGCTCAGGCAGCTTGCCTTCCTCCTCGCCGAGCGGAGCCCCGAGTAAAGCGAGGGGTGCAGTCCTTCGCATTCGCTCAGGATGATATCGAGGCGCGAGCTGAGCCAGACCCGGAGTCCCGTCTATCGTTCAAGGTGAAACCTTCGCGGAAGAGAAGACTCGTCCTGTGGCCCTTCGACTGCGCCCGGACCTTCGCCCCGCTCAGGGCCGGGCTCCGCTCAGGGAGGAAGGCTTCGAGGTGACCTGCGTCAGTTGCCGCCTCCCGGCCGCCTTCGCATCCAGATCCATCCCCCGATGAAAGCCGTGGCCGCGAAAGCGAACCACTGGACTGCATATCCGAGATGGGAGCCTTCACTCAGGTCCAGTTCCAATATGGGAGTCAGCGGGCCTTCAGAAGGACCCGAGCTCTCCTGCATCAGGTAGACGCCCAGGACAGGATAGGGTAGCTGCGCTTGTATCCCGGGGATGGATAGCGCACGCCAGGCGCGCCGAGGCGGTTCGCCGGGGCCGGGCGGGCGGTCGGCCAGGAAGGCCAGCGAAGGCTCGCGCTGGCTTGGCAGGAGTAACCCACTCACCTCAACCTGGCCCTCTACGGACCAGGATGCCGGCGGCTGGGTTCGATAAACCGAATCTGCAATCCATCCCCGCTCCACCAAGATCGTTTGATCGCTTTCTTCGAGGTGAAGGGGCGTGACCACATGCACGCCGGCGACTCCATCCAGAGATCGGTCGCTCAGGTAGACCTCACGGGTCGAGTCGAAGACGCCGCGGGCGGATGCGCGGCGGTAGGACAAGTCTGACAAGCCCGTGATGTCCTCAGGGAGGATCAGGGCAGGCAGGTCCATCCTGGCTCGTGCAGCGGCGTTCTGCGCGCGACGTTCGCCCAGCCGGCCGAGCTGCCAGATTCCAAGCCGAACGCACACCACTCCCACCACCAGCGCCAGGGCAAAGAAGACCCAGCGCCGGGCCGATCGGGAGCTCGATGTGGGGCGAAGCGTCGATGAACTCGTCATGGATCCTGCGGAGCCTCGACCACGCTCCCTAGCTTGCCTTGTGGCGCTTGGTGCGTCCTCTCGCCGGCGCTTCCCTCAGCTCCGTCAAACGTGACTCGGCCAGCTGCACGTATTCAGGTTTGACCTCGTAGCCGACGAAGTGTCGGCGTGATCTCATCGCCGCCAGACACGTTGTCCCAGAGCCACAAAAGGGGTCGAGGACGACGTCGTCCCGGAAGGTGTAAAGCTCGATCAAGCGCCGAGGAAGTTCTTCGGGGAACGGCGCCGGGTGGCCGACGCGACGGGCCGAGGCCGCGGGAAACGTCCACACCGACTTCGTCCAATCGAGGAAGTCCTGGCGTTTGATGGTGTTACTCCTGCCATCGGCCTTGCGAGAGAAGGTTTCCTTGGAGAAGACGAGGACGTATTCGTGAACGTCGCGCAGGACCGGATTGGCAGCCGACCGCCACGAGCCCCAGGCGGTCGAGCTGCTGGCGCTGCTCCCCTTGTCCCAGATGATCTCACCCCGCATCTGGAAACCGATGGCGAGCATGTCCTGGATGAGGAAGGCGTGCAGGGGGACATAGGGTCTGCGGCCGAGGTTGGCGATGTTGATGCAGGCCCGGCCGCCGCCGGCCAGCACCCGATAGGTCTCGGTGAAGACGCGGCGCAATAAGGCGCGGTACTCGTCGAGGGTGAGGTCCTCGTCATACTCCTTGCCGGCGTTGTACGGGGGCGAGGTCACCATCAGATGGATGCATCCGGTGGGGAGCTCGGCCATGTCTTCCGAGCTGTGGAGCAGGATTCGGTCGACGGCCTCCGGCGGGATGGGGGCCTCGACTCCCGGCCCATCCGGCGAGGGTCGGAGATCTCCGTAGAGTCGAGCGTCATAGAACGGACGCGCGTCGTGGCTGACGCGCCCCGGCGATCCGAACGGACTGCTGGTCGTCTTTCGGCGAGTCATCGCTTGTGGAGGGAAGGGTGCGCGATCATTCCGTCGCCTTCCCCGCGTTCCCCGATCTCATCCGCGCGATCCCCTCCGGAATGCGAAGCGCGATCATCAGCGGCCGTGCTTTCCGTGATCATCCGGCGGCAGCCGGAATCCGAACTCGGCCAGCGCCCGCGGGTCGCTGCGCCAATCGGGCAGCACGCGCACCCGCAAATCGAGGTAGCACGAGCGGCCGCTCATCGCCTCGATCTCGGCCCGGGCATCGGTGCCGATGGCCTTGAGCATCTCTCCCCCGCGGCCGATGACGATTCCTTTTTGCGATTCGCGTTCGACGAAGATCGTGGCCGCGATGCGCGCCCCATGCTCGCCGCGCTCCTGATACTCGTCGACGCGCACCGCCAGGCTGTGGGGCACCTCTTGGCGGAGTCGGCGCATCGCCGCCGCACGAATCAAGTCGGCGGCGATATCGCGTTCGTAGGAGTCGGTGACCTGGTCCTCGGGGAAATACGCCGGTCCTTCCGGCAGGAGCTCGAGCAATCTCGCCAGCAAAGCCTCACTGTCGTCCCCGCGGGTGGCGGAGATTTCCCAGAACTCCCAGGCGGGCAGCAGGGATCGGAAACCGAGCGAACGAGTCTTCCGATCGGCCTTCGGCGCCAGGTCGACCTTGTTGATGGCGGCGAGACGCGCCGGGCCGTCCGCAACCCGGCTCAATCGTTCGGCGACCAAGCGGTCTTCCCTGGACAACGGCTCCGAGAAGTCGAACAGTGCCAGGAGGACGTCGGCATCGTTGATGGCTTCTTGCGCAGCCAGATTCAGAGCCTCACCCAAGCGGTGCTGGGGGAGGTGCAGGCCCGGGGTGTCGATAAACACCGCCTGGGCGTCGGGGATGGTCAGGATACCCAGTTGCACCCGGCGCGTGGTCTGCGGGCGCGGCGAAACTGCCGCAACCAGTTGGCCCAGGTAGCGATTGAGCAGGGTTGACTTGCCGACGTTCGGCCGGCCGGCAAGGGCGATGTAGCCGGATCGGTGTTCCATCCGCGGAATCAGGTGCGCGAGACCTCATTCTGGGTTGAAGCGGGCGCGCTGTCAAGGCGTGCCTCCGGAACCGGGGGTGGCCAATCGATGAGGATCCACCCCCACCCTGTCCTCCCCCTAAAAGGGGAGGGAGTGCGCGTCCATCCCCTCTTAGGGGGAGGGTAGGCTGGGGGTCGAGCCATCACCTGGACCTCTCGCTCCGGTTGACATGACCTCTGAGGACCGTTATGCTAGCCGGACATAACGCCCTTTTGATAAGCCTCATGCGACCAGGATCGACCACCATTGTCTTCTGGCTGGCCCTATCTGCGCCCTTGTTCGCTTCATGCACGCGGGCGACGCCCGCCCCCCAGCTGTTGCGCCTGGCGACGACTACCAGCACGTATGACTCGGGCCTGCTCGACGCCATCCTGCCCAACTTCGAAAGCTCGCACAACGCCGAAGTCGACGTCGTCGCCGGTGGGTCGGGGCAGGCCATCGAGATCGGGAAGAGCGGAGACGCCGATGTCCTTCTGGTGCACAGCCGCAAGGCTGAGGACGCCTTTATCGCCGACGGCTACGGTGTCGAGCGGTTTCCGGTCATGTTCAACGACTTCATCCTGGTCGGACCGCATTCCGATCCGGCGGGAATCGCCTCGGCTGCTTCGGGGGCGGAAGCGCTGCAGCGCATCTACGACTCTCAATCGACCTTCGTCTCGCGCGGGGATGACTCGGGCACTCACACCAAGGAGCTGACTCTCTGGGAGGCGGCCGGCCTGGCGCCGGGCGAGAGCGATGCCTGGTATCAATCCATCGGTCAGGGGATGGGTGAGACCCTGCAGTTTGCTCATGAGCAGCAGGGCTACACGCTGTCGGACCGCGGTACGTACCTGAGTGTGGCAGAGTCCCTGCCGGACTTGGTGGTTCTCTTTGGCGGCAAGACGATCGCCGAGAATCCGGATCCGGCGATGCGCAATCCGTATGGATTGATCCAGGTGACGCCCGACGACCCACTGTCGCCGGCGGTGCTGACGGCCAAAGAGTTCATTGCCTGGCTGACATCGGTGGAGACCCAGGATCTGATCCAACTGTACGGTGTCGACGAATACGGCCAACCGCTCTTCTACCCGTCTTCGACGGCATGGTGCAAAGTGAACGGCGCCGACTCGCCGGGATGTTCATCCTAGTGCTTCCCGAAGCAACCAGGGCCAGGGCGCAGCGAAGCTCTTTCCTCTCCCCGGACCTTCTGTTCTCCGCCCGCCCTTGGTCGTCCCTTGTCCGCTACCCCTCGGCGGATAACCCCTCGCCTTTGCTTCGCGACACCTGCACCCCCCGGCACCGCCGCCACACCGCCCCGGTGTCCTGGCGAGGAGGGCAGGTGTGCGGCGCACCGCAGATTCGGAGCAGGCGAGGGTCTGACAGGAACCGGGTGTCCCCGGAAGTGTTCCGGGACGATATGCGCCAGGGGCCGAGGGGTGAGGCGGAAACGGGCGCTTTCACCGGTTTGTCCGAGATGTATCCACATTGACTGCGGACCTCAGCGGGGTGTTGGAAGTCATCCGGCTGACCTTCGTGGTCAGCGGGATCGCCCTGGCCATCA